>NZ_JBIEKH010000002.1:0-280547 GCF_043496985.1 Halomonas sp. B23F22_20 | reverse complement strand
CCGACCGCGAGGAGGGCTTCGCCAACCGCTGGCAGGCGCTGCGCGCCATCATCGTGCCGGGGCTGATCGCGGCGCTGGTGCTGGGCTCGATCTACGGCGGCGTGGCCTCGGTGACCGAGGCGGCGGCGATGGGCGTGTTCGGCGTGCTGCTGGCGGTGGTCGCCCGCGGCGAGTTCTCGGTCAAGACGCTGCACGAGAGTCTCGGCCAGACGCTGACCACCTGCGGCATGATCATCTGGATCGGCATTGGCGCCGCGGCACTGGTGGGGGTCTACAACCTGATGGGCGGCAACCGCTTCATCTCGGGGATGATCATGGGCCTCGACGTGGCGCCGATCGTGATCATCCTGGTGATGATGGCGATCCTGCTGGTGCTGGGCATGTTCCTCGACTGGATCGGGGTAGCGATGCTGACGCTGCCGATCTTCGTGCCGATCGTCGAACAGCTGGGCTACAGCCCGATCTGGTTCGGCATCCTGTTCGCGGTGAACATGCAGGTGTCGTTCCTGTCGCCGCCGTTCGGCCCGGCCGCCTTCTACCTCAAGGGCGTGGCGCCGCCCGAGGTCAGCCTCAAGGACATCTTCGTCTCGCTGCTGCCGTTCATCGCCTTGCAGCTGTGCGTGCTGTTCGCGCTGCTGTTCTGGCCGAACCTGGCCATGTGGCTGGTGGGCTGACGACGCCGGCAAGGCGACAGGGGTGTCGCCTTGCCCTCCCCCTCGACGCCCGACGGAGGCGTCTCCATCGATGACAAGGACAACATCATGGCGACACCAAGACTGACGTACCTGGAGAAGATCGGCTTCGGCAGCGGGGACATGGCCATCAACGTGGTCATCTCCTCGATGTTTCTGATCATCTCCTACTTCTACACCGACATCTTCGGTCTCAAGCCCTCCCATATGGGCATCCTGTTCCTGGTCGCCCGACTGGTCGACGCGGTGACCGATCCGCTGATGGGCATGATCACCGACCGCATCAATACGCCCCGGGGCCGCTATCGTCCCTACTTCCTGATCTTCGCGGTGCCCTTCGGCATCTCGGTGCTGCTGCTGTTCACCACCCCGGACTGGAGCTACAACGCCAAGCTGGTGTGGGCCTATTCGACCTACCTGCTGGTCACCCTGCTGTTCACCGCCGTGACCATTCCCTACATCTCGCTGATCGGCGTGCTGAGCGACGATCCCAAGGACAAGCTGTCCGCCAACGGCTACCGGCTGTTCTTCGCCAAGATCGCCGCCTTCCTGGTCACCATCATCGTGCCCAAGCTGGCCGAGTCATTCGGCGAGGGCCAGCTCGAACTGGGCTATCAGGTCGCCATGGGGCTGATGGGCGGCCTCGCCACCCTGCTGCTGCTGTTCTGCTATCGCACCACCACCGAGCGCGTCCAGCATCGCATCGATGACAAGCCCATCAAGCAGCAGTTCGCGCTACTGCTGAAGAACGACCAGTGGCTGCTGCTGTGCGGCGCCTGCTTCACCGGCACCATGGGCTACGTATTGCGCAGCTCCGTGGCCGCCTACTACGCGAAGTACTACCTGGGTGCCGGCCCGGGCATGCTCTCGGCCTTCCTGACCGTCGGCGTCGGCGCCGCCATCCTGGCCATGGTCGCCTCCACCTGGATCACCAAGCGCTACTGCAAGGTGCAGCTGTTCCGCTGGAGCCAGGTCGCGGTCGGCGTGCTCAGCGTGCTGATGTTCGTGCTGGTCGACCCCGGCGAGGTGGTACTCGCCTTCGTGCTCTACTTCCTGATTTCCTTCGTGGTGGACCTGCACGCTCCGGTGTTCTGGTCGGCCATCGCCGAGTCCGTGGACTACGGCCAGGCCAAGACCGGCCGGCGCGTCTCGGGGCTGGCCTTTGGTGGCATCTCCTTCTTCCAGAAGGCCGGCATGGGCGCCGCGGGCTTCCTGGTGGGCGTGCTGCTGACCTACTTCCACTACGAGCCCAACGTCGACCAGAGCGATTTCACGCTCACCGGCATCGCCCTGATGCTGTCCATCATCCCCGGTGTCTTCCACACCCTGATGGGCGGCTTCATGTTCCGCTACCGGATCACCGACGCCTACTACGCCTCGCTGGGCAACATCGGTGCCGACCGTGACACCTCTCCCTCGACCGAAAGCACCCTCGAGCCGGGCCGCGCCAACTGATGGCCATGCTACGTCCACCCGCACACGCCACGGAGTCCACCATGTCGCTATCTCCCGAGCCCCTGATCGAGCAGCGCGCCGACCCCTGGATCCTCGCGCACGCCGGGCGCTACTACTTCATCGCCTCGGTGCCCGAGTACGACCGCCTGGAGCTCCGATGCGCCGACAGCGTCGCGGGGCTGGCCGCGGCACCGGCGACCACGGTATGGCGCAAGCCCGACACGGGGCCGCTGTGCGAGCTGATCTGGGCCCCCGAGCTGCACCGCGTCGACGGCGACTGGGTGATCTACTTCGCCGCCGCGCCGTCCCGCGAGATCGTCGACGGCCTCTTCCAGCACCGCATGTACGCCATCACCTGCAAGGCGAACGATCCGCTGGCCGGCGAGTGGAGCGAGCCTGCGCAGATGGAGACGCCGCTCGACAGCTTCTGCCTGGACGCCACGACCTTCCATCTAAGCGGGCGCGACTATTACGTCTGGGCCCAGCAGGATCCGGAGATCCCCGGCAACTCGAACCTCTACATCGCCGAGCTGGCAGGCCCTGCCCACCTGGCCGGGCCACCGACACGGCTCAGCGTGCCGGAATACGACTGGGAGACGCGCGGCTTTCTGGTCAACGAGGGGCCCGCGGTGCTCCAGCGTCACGGCCGGCTGCTGCTCACCTACTCGGCCAGCGCCACCGACGAGAACTACTGCGTGGGGCTCTTGTGGGCCGACGCCGACAGCGACCCGCTGGACGCGGCGAGCTGGTCGAAGTCGCCGACGCCGATCCTGGTCAGCGATCCGGCCAACGAGATCTTCGGCCCCGGCCACAATGGCTTCGTGGTCGGCGAGGACGGCACCGACCTGCTCGTCTACCACGCCCGAACCTACACCGACATCCAGGGCGATCCGCTGTGGGACCCGAACCGCCACACCTACGTCAAGCCAATCCGCTGGGACGAGCGCGGCTTTCCGGATGTCGGCCGAGCCGGCGAGGACACTCTGCCGCCGGCCCGATGAGGAAAGGTCATCCGTCATCATCACGACAAAATAGAATCAACATATAAAATTATATGTTGCACATACACCCGGAGCCGGGGCTATGATGGGGCCACTTCGGTGCCTCGCCGCCCCGACCCGACAGCCGAGGAAACACGCCATGCGCATCATCCAATGCCTTCATGACGGCGCGGCCCGCGCCGCCTTGGTCGAAGACGAGAACACCGTCCGCCTGACCGAGGCCGACACCTACACCCTGGCCCGGCACGCCATCGCCGCCGGTCGTCCGCTGGCCGAGATCGTCGAGGCGGCGCTGACCGAGAGCCGCCTCGACTACCAGGCACTGATCGACGAGCGCCGCCTGCTGCCGCCGCTGACCCACGACGATCCGGCCCATTGCCTGGTGACCGGCACCGGCCTCACGCATCTCGGCAGTGCCGACACCCGCTCGGCCATGCATGCCAAGACCCAAGCCAGCGACGATGAGCTGACCGACTCCATGCGCATGTTCAAGCTCGGCGTGGAGGGCGGCAAGCCGGCCGCCGGCGAGGCCGGCGCCCAGCCGGAGTGGTTCTACAAGGGCGACGGCGACTGCGTGGTGGCCCCCGAGGCGCCGATGCCGGTGCCGGCCTTCGCCGAGGACGCCGGCGAGGAACCGGAGCTCGCCGGGCTCTACGTGATCGGCGACGACGGCCGGCCCTGGCGGGTCGGCTACGCCATCGGCAACGAGTTCTCCGACCACGTCACCGAGCGTTTCAACTACCTGTGGCTGGCCCACTCCAAGCTGCGCCACTGCAGCTTCGGCCCGGAGCTGTTGATCGGCGAGCTGCCCGAGCACCTCGAGGGCAACAGCCGCATCGTGCGCGACGGCGAGACCCTGTGGGAGAAACCGTTTCTCACCGGCGAGGCCAACATGGCCCACAGCGTCGCTAACCTCGAGCATCACCACTTCAAGTACCCGGGCTTCCGGCGCCCCGGCGACGTCCACGTGCACTTCTTCGGCACCGCGACGCTGAGCTTCGCCGACGGCGTCCAGACCCGCGACGGCGATCGCTTCGAGATCGCCCTGCCGGCCTTCGGCCGCGCGCTGCGCAACCCGCTGGCGTTCGAGGCCGAGGCCGCCGATACCCCCGTTCAATCCCTGTGACCTCAGGAGGCCCCATGACCCTGGAAGGCAAGCAACTGATCGGCCAGCAGGCCGTAACCAGCGACGGCAAGCCGATCCACGCCGTCGATCCCGCCACCGGCGAGACCCTGTCCCCGGCCTATCCCGCCGGCGGCCAGGCCGAGGTCGAGCAGGCCTGCGAACTGGCCTGGGCCGCCTTCGATAGCTACCGCGAGACCGGCCTCGCGGCCCGCGCCGCGTTCCTCGAGACCGTGGCCGACGAGATCGAGGCCATCGGCGATGAGCTGATTGTTCGTGCCATGGCCGAGTCCGGCCTGCCACGCGCCCGGCTGGAGGGCGAGCGCGGCCGCACCTGCGGCCAGCTGCGCCTGTTCGCCAACGTCGTCCGCGCCGGCGAGTGGCTCGACGTGCGCCTCGATCCGGCGCTGCCCGAGCGTGCCCCGATGCCGCGGGTCGACCTGCGCCAGCGCCATATCGCCCTGGGCCCGGTGGCCGTGTTCGGCGCCTCCAACTTTCCGCTGGCGTTCTCGGTGGCCGGCGGCGACACCGCCTCGGCACTCGCCGCCGGCTGCCCGGTGGTGGTCAAGGCCCACGCCGCCCACCCCGGCACCTCCGAGCTGGTCGGCCGCGCCGTGCAGCGCGCGGTGGCCCGCTGCGAGCTGCCCGAGGGCGTGTTCTCGCTGCTCTACGGCTCCGGCCGCGAGCTCGGCCAGGCGCTGGTGCGCGATCCGCGCATCAAGGCGGTGGGCTTCACCGGCTCGCGCAGCGGCGGCACCGCGCTGATGCAGGCCGCCCAGGCGCGCCCCGAGCCGATCCCGGTCTACGCCGAGATGAGCTCCATCAACCCGGTATTTCTGCTGCCCGCCGCCCTGGAATCTCGCGGCCAGGCGCTGGGCGAGGCCTTTATCGGCTCGCTGAACATGGGCGCCGGCCAGTTCTGCACCAATCCCGGGCTGGTGATCGCCGTCAAGGGCGAGGCGCTGGATGCCTTCGTGGCGTCCGCCGCCGAGGCGGTGAAGGCTTCCGCGGCCCAGACCATGCTGACCCCGGGCATCCATGACGCCTACGTGCAGGGCGTCGACGGCCTGGTCGCCAGCAGTAAGGCCCGCGAGGTCGCCCGCGGCGCCGCCGGCGAGGGCCCCAACGCCTGCCAGACCGGGCTGTTTGTGGCCAGCGCGCAGGACTTCATGAGCGACGAGGCGCTGCAGGCCGAGGTCTTCGGCGCCACCTCACTGGTGGTCGAGTGCGCCGACCTCGACGAGGTCAAGCGCGTGGCGGAATCCCTGGAAGGCCAGCTCACCGCCACCCTGCAGATGGACGACGGTGACCTGGACGCCGCCCGCGCGCTGCTGCCGACCCTGGAGCGTCGCGCCGGCCGGGTGATGGCCAACGGCTGGCCGACCGGCGTCGAGGTGTGCCACGCCATGGTCCACGGCGGGCCTTATCCTGCCACCTCGGACGCGCGCACCACCTCGGTGGGCAGCGCGGCGATCCATCGCTTCCTGCGCCCGGTGTGCTACCAGAACCTGCCCCAGGGCCTGTTGCCCGAAGCCCTGCGCGACGGCAACCCGGCCGGCGTCAGCCGCCTGGTCGACGGCCGGCGTGAAGCCTGAGGAGGCCTCCATGCCCGATAGCATGACCTTCGCCCTGCCCGAGGATGCCGACCAGGCGCTGCTGGTCGGCCGGGTCTGGCGCGAGGCGCCCTACCAGGGCCCGGCCCTGGTGGTGATCCGCGACGGCCGGGTGGTCGACATCAGCGCAAACGTCACCTGCATGGCCGACCTGCTCGAGCGCGACGATGCCGCCGCGCTTGTGGCCACGGCCGAGGGCGAGGACCTCGGCCCGATCGAGGAACTGCTTGCGCGCTCCCTGGCCGAGACGCCCGAAGCGCCCTATCTGCTCGCGCCCTGCGACGTCCAGGCGATCAAGGCCTGTGGCGTGACCTTCGCGGTCAGCCTGATGGAGCGGGTGATTGAGGAGCAGGCCGGCGGCGACCCGGCCCGGGCCGGCGAGCTGCGCGAGGAACTCCGCCAGGTGATCGGCGGCGATCTGTCGAGGATCGTCCCCGGCTCCGAGGCGGCCATGGCGCTCAAGGCCGAACTCCAGGCCCGCGGCGCCTGGTCCCAGTACATGGAGGTCGGCATCGGGCCGGACGCCGAGGTGTTCACCAAGGCGCAGCCGCTGTCGGCGGTGGGCTTCGGCCGCGGCGTGGGGCTGCATCCGGCCTCCGAGTGGAACAATCCGGAGCCGGAGATCGTGCTGGCGGTGGACGCCGCCGGCCGGCCCCGCGGCGCCTCGCTCGGCAACGACGTCAACCTGCGCGACGTCGAGGGTCGCAGCGCCCTGCTGCTGGGCAAGGCCAAGGACAACAACGCCTCCTGCGCCATCGGCCCCTTCATCCGCCTGTTCGACGAGCGCTTCACCCTGGACACGGTGCGCGAGGCCCGGGTGTCACTGCGCATCGAGGGCGCCGACGACGGCTTCGTGCTGGACGATTCCAGCGACATGCGCCAGATCAGCCGAGACCCGCTGGAGCTGGTGGGCCAGACCCTCGGCGCGCATCATCAGTATCCGGACGGCTTCATGCTGTTCCTCGGCACCATGTTCTCGCCGATCCAGGATCGCGACGGCGAAGGCCAGGGCTTTACCCACCACCTGGGCGACGTGGTGACCATCGCCACGCCGTCGCTGGGCGCGCTGGTCAACCGCGTCGACCGCTCGGACCGGCTGCCGCCCTGGACCTACGGCATCCGCCAGTGGATGGCGGATATGGCGAAACGTCGGTAAGCCAATGTGAGGCTCCGCCGGGGGACAAGCTGAAGCGAGGGGTTTTTGGCCATGGGTGAGGCGGATTCCGCCGAACGGGCTGGCCAAGGATGGCCAGCGCCGGTCCTGCTAGCGGCGCAGGATGCGAGAGCGCTGCAGGGCCAAAGTAGCGCCCAAGGACGGGTTCATAGCGCCCTCGCGCAAGCTTGTCCCCCGACTTCTCTTACACGCAAAAGGGGCGGCCCGTTCGGGCCGCCCCTTTCTTCTTTCCTCTTGTCGTTTGCTGACCTTTTACTACCCGCTCTCGAGCCATTCGCGATCGGCTTCCACGCGGAACGGCGTGGCCGGCAACCCTCGCACGCCTGGGCTGACCCGAAACAGTCCGCCGGCCAGGCCCTCGGCGTCACGATCTTCCGCCGCGGTGGTGATATAGAGCGTATCGAGCCCGGGCCCGCCAAAGGCGCAGGAGGTGACCCGCGAGGCCGGCAGCGGCAGCGTCTCGTCGAGGCGGCCATCGGAGGCGAAGCGGCTGACGCGTCCGCCCTCCCAATGGGCCACCCAGAGCCCGCCCTCGGCGTCGCAGACCATGCCGTCGGGGAAGCCCTGGGTCTCGCCGAAGCGGATGTGCTCGCGCTTGTTCGAAAGCCGACCGTCGGGCGCGAGATCGAAGGCATGGATCACCCGCCGCGGGGTGTCGCTGTGATAGAGACTGCAGCCGTCGGGGGCGATCGCCGGGCCGTTGGCGACCCGATAGCCGCTATCGAGTCGCCGCAGACGGCGGCCTTCCAGGCAGTAGAGCGACCCGCTGGATTGCTCGGCGGCGTCGTCCATGGAGCCGAACCACAGCCGCCCTCCCCGGTCGACCTTGGCATCGTTGAAGCGATTGCCGGCAGGCTCGTCGTCGGGGGTCGGCCAGGGCGTGACGATGCGCGGCCCGCCTTCTTCCAGGCGCAGGTGGACCAGCCGCGAGCGCAGTCCGGCGATGAAGCCGTCGCCGTCGTCGCGGGGCGCCAGCCAGCAGCAGGCTTCGTCCAGCGGCCAATCGCGGGTCTCTCCGGAGGACACATCGAAGACCAGCAGGCGGGCGCCGAGAATGTCGACGAACAGCAACTGGCCGGCCTCACCGCGCTCGGGGCACCACAGCGGCCCCTCGCCGAGCCGGGCACGACCGGACCACACGCATTCCAGTGTCGAGGCATCGACCATGGGCGTCTCCGTGCTCGAGAGTCAACGCATCGCGGCCCCACCGACCGGCGGGGCCGCGATGCCTCAGGCGCGCTGTCGGCGGGTCTGCTTCCAGCGATCGAACATCACCGCCAGCAGCAGGATGGCGCCGCGCACCAGGTACTGGTAGAAGGTCGGCACGTTGAGCAGGCCCATGGCGTTCTGCACGCAGCCCATGATCAGCACGCCCACCAGCACCCCGGTGATTGAGGCGATGCCGCCGGACAGCGCCACGCCGCCCAGCACACAGGCCGAGATCACGGCGAGCTCCAGGCCCTGAGAGGTGTTGGGATCGCCGAGCCCCATGCGCGAGGTCAAGAGCACCCCGGCGATGCCGGCGACCACGCCCTGCAGGCCGAAGACGATGATCTTCAGGCGCCGCACGTTGACCCCGGCCAGGGCCGAGGCCTCGGCGTTGCCGCCGGTGGCCAGCACGTTACGGCCGAAGGCGGTCATGTTGAGCAGCACGCCGAAGATCACGAAGCAGGCGATCATGGTCCACACCGGCAGGGTGAGCCCCAGGAAGGAGGCGCTGCCCAGCTCGAAGAAGGCCGGCACGGTGATCATCACCGCATCGCCGCCGGAGGTGATGTAGGCCAGGCCGCGCACGAACTCCATGGCCGCCAGGGTGGCGATCAGCGAGTTGATGCCGAATCGGGCCACCACGAAGCCGTTGAAGGCCCCCACCGCCCCGCCGGCGACCACGCCGCCCAGCACGCCGACAAGCACGCTGCCGGAGGCCGAGGTGGCCACCGCGGCAACCACCCCGGCGAAGGCCACGATGGAGGCCACCGAGAGGTCGACCTCGCCCAGCGCCAGCACCAGCATCATGGTGGTGGCGATGGTGCCGATCAGCGTCACCGAGAGCAGCAGGCCGACCATGTTGCGGCCGGTGAGGAAGTCGGGGATGAACACCGACAGCGCCACGAACAGCACGGCGAAGATGGCGATCAGCCCCGAGGTGTCGAGCAGGGTACGCAGCGGCTTGGTCAGCCCCCGGCGACCTTCGGGACGGGCCGGAGCACCGCCCTCACCCTGCGCAATCTTTTGCGTCGTCATAGCGATTTCTCTCGAGAGTGTTGTGATTTCAGAAGGCGCTCGCTCAGGCCGGCAGCGCCAGGCCCAGCAGCCGCTCCGGGGTGGCGTCGTCGCGTTCCACCACGTCGACCAGGGCACCGTCGCGCATCACGCCGATGCGGTCGCAGATCGAGCTGACCTCGGCCAGGTCGCTGGAGATCACCACCACGCTCTTGCCCTGGTCGGCCAGGTCATAGAGCAGGGTGTAGATGTCGCGCCGGGCCCCCACGTCGATGCCGCGGGTCGGCTCGTCCATGACGAACAGCTCGATCTCCTCGGACAGCCAGCGGGCCAGGATCACCTTCTGCTGATTGCCGCCCGAGAGCGTGCTGATACGGGTGCGCGGCCCCGACGTCTTGATGCTCAGCCGCTCGATGTACTCGCGGGTGTTGGCCAGCTCGCGGGCCGGGTGACGGAACAGTCCCCAGCGCTTGTAGAAGCGGCGGCAGCTGACGTTGAGGTTGTCGGTGACGCTGGCGATGGGGAAGATGCCCTGGGACTTGCGGTCCTCCGGGCACATGGCGATGCCGGCGCGGATCGCCTCGGCGGGCGTGCGAAAGCACCTGGGCTCGCCGGCAAAGCGCACCTCGCCGCCGCGCGGGCGCTCGACGCCGCACACCAGGCGCATCAGCTCGCTGCGTCCGGCACCGACCAGGCCGAACAGCCCGAATACCTCGCCGCGCCGGACGCTGAAGCTGACCGGCTCGCTCAGCCCCTTGCCATCGATGGCATCGATGGCCATCAGCTCCTCGCCGGCTTCGCGGGCGCGATAGCCGTAGACGTCATCGATGTCGCGCCCGACCATCTCACTGACCAGGGTGTCATGGTCCAGCGAGGCAAGGCTCTCGTGGGTGCGGATATGCTGGCCGTCGCGGAATACTGTGACCGCATCGCACATCTCGAACACCTCCTCCATGCGGTGCGTCACATAGAGCACCACCCGGCCCTCGTCTCGCAGGCGCTGCACGATGCGCTTGAGCTGGCGGGTCTCCTGCACCGACAGCGAGCTGGTCGGCTCGTCGAAGGCGATCACCTTGGCGTCGCGCAGCAGGGCGCGACCGATCTCGATCATCTGCTGCTGGCCGATCGACAGGTCGCGGACCTTGGTCGACGGATGGATGGCATCTTCACCGAGGTCGCGCAGGATGCGCAGGGCCTCCTCGCGCATCCGGCGGCGATCGATGAAGCCACGCCGGGCCGGCAGCTGGCCGAGCAGCAGGTTCTCGGCCACCGAGAGGTTGGGCGACAGCGTCAGCTCCTGGTAGATGATGGCGATCCCGTTGGCCAGGGCCTCACGGGCGTTGCCGAACACATGGCGCTCGCCGCCCAGCCACAGGGCGCCCTCGGTGACGCGATTGACACCGCTGAGCACCTTGAGCAGGGTCGACTTGCCGGCGCCGTTCTCGCCCATCAGAGCATGCACCTGGCCGGCCCGGGCGGCGAAACTCACCCCGTCCAGCGCGCGCACCCCGGGGAACTCGACGCTGATGCCATCGAAGCGCAGATAGGAATCAGACATGGGAGCCGTCTCCACCGCGGGCGAAGGGCCCGGCCCCTGGAGGTCCGGGCGGGCGGGATCAGAGGCCGAGGTCATCGCGCACTTCCTGCCAGTTGTCACGGACCATCAGGGTGCCGGTGGTCTCGGTGTTGGCCTGGGGCTTGTCGCCCTCGGTGACCCAGGCGTAGAGGTTCTCCGCGGTCTGGCGGCCGTGCATGGTGGAACTCACCGCCACGGTGCCGTGGAAGCCGGTGGGATTCTCGCGAGAGAATTCGGCGAAGGCCGCGCCGGAGCCGTTGATGCCAACGCCGATCACATCCTCGGCCCCCAGGCCGTATTGCTCGCTGGCCCGCACGCCGCCCAGCACGCTCTCCTCGTTGAGGGCATAGATCACCCAGTGCTCGAAGTCGCCGCGCTTGGCGAACACCGGCGAGGCCGCCGAGAAGGCGCTGCTGGTGTCGGTGTTCTGCTGGGGCGCATCGAAGATGTTGTCCTCCTGGAACCCGGCATCGAGCAGCGCATCGGTGGCGCCGTCGGTGCGCTCCTTGGCGGTGGGCAGCTCGTAGTTGGTGATGCGCAGCGCGGCGACCTCATCGGGATTCCAGCCACGCGCCTCCATCTCGGCGGCGAGGGCATCGCCCACCTGGCGACCGATCTTGTAGCCGGACATGCCCAGGTGCGGAACCGCCTCCATGGGCTCGCCGTCGGGGCCGACGAAGCGATCGTCCACGGTGACCACCTTCATGCCGTACTGTTCGGCGCGATTCATGATCGCCGGCCCCAGGCGCACGTCCGGCGGGCAGATCACGAAGCCCTGGGCACCCTGGGAGTTGAGGTTGTCGATGGCGCTGAGCACCTGCTGGCCGTCCTCGCCGGCCAGGCGTACCACCTCGAAGCCCTGCTCCTCGCCCAGGGCGGTGGCGGCCTCCTGCTCGTTGATGAACCAGGCCTGCTCTGGCTTCTTGACGATGAAGCCCAGGGTGACGTCGTCCTGCGCCTGGGCGCCGGTGAACGACGCCAGGGCGATGGCGCCGCCAAGCGCCAGGCGGGCGAAGCGAGACGTGAGTGTCATGCCGTACTCTCCTGTAGCCCCTCTCGGGGGTCGTTGTTGTCGTCAGTAACGGTTGTCGTGGGTAAGCGTCGTCGCGGCGAACGCACCCCTTCGCGCAGATGACAGCCTTACCCTAGTCAGCTTCCGGCATAACCTTCTAATACGTATCGGCGCTCAAACTGATATACGTTTGGTTATATGGATTCTACGGGGCAAGAGCACAGGGGGCTTGCACCGGGCTGCGCCGATCATGGCTCGCGACTAAAGTCGTTGCCCTGCCTACGCCCGAACGAAAGAAGCCGCCCGAAGGCGGCTTCGATGAGCAGAGGATCGGCTCGACGTTCAGTCGGTCGTGGAAAAGCGATAGACGGTGAGCGAATGATAGGTATCGCCGGGCTCGAGGATCGTCGAGGGAAAGGTCGGCTGGTTGGGCGAGTCGGGAAAGTGCTGCGTTTCCAGCGCGAAACCGGAGCGCTTGACGTAAGGCGCTCCCGCCTTGCCCGTCACGCTGCCATCGAGGAAATTCCCCGAATAGAACTGCAGGCCGGGCTCGGTGGTGGCGATCTCGAGCACGCGCCCGCTGTCGGGGTCGACGACGCGCGCAGCGGGCCGCGGCGACTCCAGGGGTGCGCTCTCCATGGCCAGCACGAAGTTGTGGTCGTAACCGCCACCGCGGGCGAGCTGACGATTGTCGTCGCCGATGCGCTCGCCGATCGGTACCGGTTCGCGGAAGTCGAAGGGCGTGCCCGCCACGTCGCGGATCTCGCCAGAGGGAATCAGCGTTTCGTCCACCGGCGTGAAGGCATCGCCGTGGATCGTCAGCCGATGATCAAGGATGCTCGGGTCACCCTCGCCGGAGAGATTGAAGTAGCTGTGCTGGGTCAGGTTGACCGGCGTCGCCTTGTCGGTCTCGGCGCGATAGCGAACCTCCAGGGTGTTGGCGCCGGTCAGGGTATAGGTGACCGTCGTCTCGAGCCGGCCGGGATAGCCTTCCTCTCCGTCTGCGCTGGTATAGCTCAACCGTACGCCCTTACCGTCGGCCGTGCTGAAGGGCTCGGCCTGCCACAGTCGGCGGTCGAAACCCCGATCACCGCCGTGCAGGTGGTTGTCGCCGTCGTTGGTGGCCAACTGGTAGGTCGTACCATCCAACGCGAAGCGCCCCTGGTCGATGCGGTTGCCGTAGCGGCCGATCAGGGCGCCGAAATAGGGGTTCAGCCGGCGATAGGCATCGGACAGGTAGCTCTCCAGATCATCGAAGCCGAGCACGATATCCTCGACATGGCCCGTGCGATCCGGGGCCCGCAGCGACACGATGATGCCGCCGTAATTCATGACCTCGAGAGTAAGGCCATTGTCGTTGTTGAGGCGATAGAGGGTGACCTCCCGTCCGTCGGGTAGCTCGCCGAACGGCGAGGCCTCGACGCCCTTTCCGCCCCCGGTCGATGGGGAATTCTCGTTCGCCTCTGGCGAGTGGTCTTCGTCAGCCATTGCGACTCCACAGCTCAACATGATCAGGCCGGCAGCCAGGTAGCCGCGTCGGCATTGTGTCGTTCCATCCATAGCAAAAGGTCCACTTTGTTGTCGTTGGCACGTTGCTGTAGAACAATTTTGATAAAGCAACGGGAGAAAGCGCGGGAGGCGTTTCCCCACGGCAACCTAGGCAACGACACCAGGCGAGGACCAATAATGTTCACCCTGCTTCTCGATATACAAAGTGTTATCGCCCCATGAAGGCCACCCGTCCGCCCGACGCCCTTGCCCCGGACTGGTTCCTTCGCGTGCGACTAAAGTTTCGCCACCTGCAGCTGTTCATCGCCCTCGACGAGCAGCGCAACCTGCATCGCGCCGCTGAACGGCTGGGCATGAGCCAGCCTGCCGCGTCCAAGCTGCTCGGCGACCTCGAATCGCAGCTCGGCGTGTCACTGTTCGAACGCCATTCTCGTGGCGTGACCCCCAACTGGTACGGCGAATGCCTGATCCGCCATGCCCACGGCATCCTGTCACAGCTGCAGCATGCCGGTGAGGAACTCAATGCCCTGGAGACCGGCAGCGCCGGCGTCGTGGCGGTAGGCACGGTGATGGCCCCGGCCGTGACGCTGCTGACCAGCGCCATCGAACGCGTCCATCGAGATAAGCCCGGCCTCAAGATCGGCGTCGACGTCGGCGTTAGTCGCGACCTGATCCTGCGCCTGCTGGAGGGCGAGCTAGACTTCGCCATCACCCGCATCCCCGCCGGCTTCCCCGCCGAGCGCTTCGTGTTCGAGGAGATCGGCGAAGAGGCGCTGTGCTTCGTGTGCCGCGAGGGCCACCCATTGACCGGCCAGACGCCGCTGACCCTGGAGACGATGGCGGCCTATCCTTGGGCGCTGCAGCCACCGGGGGCGCTGATGCGCCAGCGCGTCGACGGGCTATTCCTGCAGCACGGCGTCACCCCTCCACGGCAGATCGTCGATACCGCCGACCTGCTGGTGGCCCTGGCGCTGGTCGACAAGTCCGATACCCTCACCGTGACCACCCGCGAGGCCGCCGACCTGCTGTGCGCCCCGCAGCGCTTCCGGCGGCTACCGTTCGAGGAAGCGCTGAGCGTGCAGCCCTACGGCCTGGTGAGCCTGCGCGACCAGCGCCTGTCACCGGGTGCCGCGGCGCTGATGACCACCCTGCGCGAACTGGTCGCCCATCAGAAGCGCCTTGCCGGCTGATGCCCGGGCCTCACGGCTCGAACGGTTCGACGCTCTCACGACGCCCATAGAGGAAGGCGTCCGCCACCTGGCGCAGGGGGGCGACGTCGACCTCGGAACGCCCGGCAGCGGCCAGCTCGGCGAAGCGCGCGTAGAGCCCGGCATATTCCTGGCCGACCATGGCGGCCAGCCGCGACGGCTCGTCGCCCCCGTCGCCGGTGGGGGCGTCCACCACCACTTCGTCATCGATGGTCAGGCGATTGCCGCCATGGCTCAGCCGCAGCCGTCCGGCATCGGTCTCGACCCGCACCTCCCAGGTCACCTCGCCGGACTGGCGGAAGTCGAAGGCCGCGGCGATCGGCGTCTCATCGGCATCCATGAAGGCCAACCGGGCGGCGATCGGCGTCTGACAGTTGGCGGGAACGTCGAGGGTCGCCTGGCGCAGGAAGAACGGCCGCGGCAGAACACGGGTAGCCACCGAGAGGGCGTTGATACCGGGATCGAAGACGCCCATGCCACCGGGATCCCAGAGCCAGGCCTGGCCGGGGTGCCAGACACGCACGTCCTCTTTCCACTCGATCTCGACGGCACGAATCTCGCGAGCCGCCAGCCACTCCCGCGCCGCCTCGACCCCACCGGCCTGCTGGGAGTGCCAGGCGGCGAACAGCGTGCCGGGACAGCCCTCGGCCAGTTCGACCAGCGCCTCGACTTCACTGAGCGTCGCGCCCGGCGGCTTCTCCAGCAGCACGTGCTTGCCGGCCTCCAGGGCCTGGCGCGCCTGGGCATAGCGCAGGCGGGTCGGGGTGCAGATGGCGACGGCCTCGAGGTCGGGCTCGGCAGCGAGCATCGCCTCGAGCGAAGCGTAATGCGCCAGGCCCTCGACACCATCCTGCGGGTCGGCGCCGGCCACCAGGCGATAGTCAGGATTGGCCTGGATGGCCGGCAGATGCTGATCTCGGGCGATCTTTCCCAGGCCGACGAGTCCGATGGAAATGGGAGGCATGGCGCTTCCTGTGCTAGGAGGTGAGTGGCGGGCGAATCGATAGGTGGACCTTACCAGAGCAAATGTCACACATATAGCCCAGCCATGCCGTGCCGTGCCGTTCAGCGCGTGTCAGAGACTGCCGACGGCGACTATCCGCCTCTCTCGGCTTTCCCGCTCACGCCTTTCATGCCCTCCTCGTCGCCGTCCTCATCCTCGGCGGCGCGTTCGATCAATTGCCGTGAATCCGGAGCGCCGGCAGCGGCCTTGCGACGCTGGCGGTGCAGGTCGCGCAGCGTACCGACCAGCATGGCGGCCACGATCATGCCGCCGCCGATGAAGGCCGCCTGGGTCGGCACCTCGCCGACCCAGGCCCAGACCAGCAGGGTGCCGACCAGGGTCTCGAGCAGCATCACCAGGCTAACCTCGGCGCCCGGCAGGTAGCGGGGCCCGGTCTGGATCAGGAAATAGGCCACCGGCAGCAGCAGGCCCATGGCCCCCAGCAGCTGCATGTCCTCCGCCGGCGGCACCCGGGCGCCGCCCAGCAGCGCCCCGGGCAGCAGCATGGCCAGACAGCCCAGCGGCAGGATCACCGTGGTATCGACGCCGCGCCGGCGATCGCCCTTCTGCGCACTGGCCACGGTGGTGTTCACGGCAATCGCGAGCGGAACCCCCAACGCCACCAGCAGCCCCAGCAGGCTGCCGCCGCCGGCTTCTCCGGTGGCCATCAGGCAGGCCCCGGCGACGCACACTGCTATCACCACCCAGGTCTGGCGGCGCAGCCGTTCACGAAAGACCAGCAGGCCGATCAGCGCGGCGACCAAAGGCGCCAGGTTCATCATCACCAGGACGTTGCCGGCGGCGGTGAGGCGATTGCCGATGACGAAGGCCCAGGCGCTGCCGGCGAAAGCCAGCGGGCACCACCATGCCGCAGGGCCGCAGGCCCTGATCGCCGCCGGTAGCTCCCGCCCGTAGCGCACGAGCGCGACCGCCAGCAGCACGACGCCGAGCAGCAGGCCTCGCCAGAACATGAAGGTGGCCACGTCCACCGAGGTTGCCTTGACCAGCAGCGCATCCGGCGACAGGAACAGCACGCCGGTCATGGTGATCAGATAGCCCCGCAGGCGAAACGGCAATCGCGCCCACATTCTCGCTCCCCCCTCGGCACGCATGCCGACGATACGGTGATGAACAGACGACAGGCCATGTCGGAAGAGACGACGCACGAAGGCACGCTTCGGACATGGCCCAGTAAAAACGACGAGCAGGCCGGGGGCTTCCCCGACCTGCTCGGTCCTGACGACTGCCGAGGCGCCCTGGGGCGCCTCGGTTCAGCTAGCCCTGCTCAGGCACGCTCGCGGCGCGGCACCGGGCCGTCGTCGTCGCGACGACGGCGGGGCGCACGCTCGGGCGCACGGTCCTCGCTGATCTCCAGCGGACGACCGGCCACCCTGGCCCGCGCCATCTTGGCGAGGATGCTCGACGGCAGACCATTCGGCAGCTCGACGACGGAAAATGCATTGCGGATGTCGATCCGGCCGATACGGTTACCCTCGATACCGCCTTCGTTGGCCAGAGCGCCGACCAGCTGGCCGGGCTTGACGCCGTCCTTGTGGCCGACGGAGACACGATAGCGGGTCATGCCCTCACGGGGCGCCCGGTCGCGGGGACCGCCCTCGCGGCGCGACGGCTTGCCGTCACGGGGGGTGCGCTCCTTGCGCGGCGCCTGCAGGCGGCCGATCGGCGCTTCATCGGCGCGGGCCAGGCCGGCGAAGGCACAGGCCAGCTCGATGGGGTCGTAGCCCTCTTCGACCAGTTGCTCGACCAGGGCACGCTGCTCCTCGGCACCCTTGGTGACGGCGGCGATAGCGCGCTGATGGAAGACCTGATCGCGATGGGCACGGATGGCAGCCTCGTCCGGCAGCGCCATCTCGCTCATCTTCTGACCGGTGGCCTGCTCCAGCCAACCGACCTTGCGGCCCTCGCGGTTGCCGGCGAAGGTGATCGCCACGCCGTCGCGCCCGGCCCGGCCGGTACGGCCGATACGGTGGGTGTAGGCCTCGGCATCCTGGGGCAGGTCGTAGTTGACGACATGGGTGATGCGCGGCACGTCGAGACCGCGGGCGGCCACGTCGGTGGCGATCAGCACATCGACCTTGCCGCGCTTGAGGCGGGTGATGGTGCGCTCGCGCAGGCTCTGATCCAGGTCGCCGGACAGGCTGGCGACGTTGACGCCGCGGGCGGAGAGCTGCTCCATCAGGGTGGTGCAGGCGGCACGGGTGCGCACGAAGACGATGGCGGCGTCTACCGGCTCGACCTCGATGATGCGCGCCAGCGCTTCCAGCTTGGCCCCGCCCTCGACGCGCACGCGGCGCTGCTCGATGTTCTCGCCGGTGGTGGTACGCGACTCGATGGCCACCTTGACCGGCTCGACCAGGTAGCGGTTGACGATGCGCTCGATCTCGGTCGGCAGGGTCGCGGAGAAGAACACCCGCTGAGCGTCGGTGGGCGTGTCGGCCACCACGCGCTTGACGTCATCGATGAAGCCCATGCGCAGCATCTCGTCGGCCTCGTCGAGCACCAGCGCGGACAGACCGTCGAGCTTGAGGCTGCCACGATCCAGGTGGTCGATGATACGACCGGGCGTACCGACCACCACCTGGGCACCACGACGCAGCGCCTGCAGCTGGTCGCGATATTCCATGCCGCCGCACAGGGTAGCGACTTCCAGACCCTTGAGGTTCTGGCCGTACTTGGAGAAGGAGACGGCCACCTGCTGGGCCAGCTCACGGGTCGGCGCCATCACCAGCACCTGGGGCGCGCGCCGCTCGAGATCGAGGCGCGAGAGCAGCGGCAGGGCGAAGGCGGCGGTCTTGCCGGTACCGGTCTGGGCCTGGCCCAGCATGTCGCGGCCTTCCAGCAGTGCCGGAATGGTCTGTGCCTGGATCGGCGACGGGGTCTCGTAGCCGAGGGTCTCGATGGCAGAGAGAACAGCAGGCAGCAGGGCCAGATCGCCAAAGCTCGGCGAAGCGACGGAAGTCGAGGTCATGAATCACACCTTGGTAGGCCGGCATCGCCGGCAAGAAACATCGTGGCGCCCCCGACGCGGTCACACGGTCGGAGTCCCTGCTCGGGGCAGGTCGTCAACATCGGAGTCGGAGACGCCGGTCGCACCTGGCATCCGGTCGGCTCTGCAGTGGCAGGCAAACCGTCGTGGCGACCGTCTGCGCCGAATCCGCCCGGGTGGCGAATTCTCGTCGGCGCTCCATCTACACAGTTCGAACGCTTTGGGCTTCGGGCCCGGCGTCTTCGCGAGCGTCGCATCCACGGTTCGTGGATCGGCGCTGAGTCATGATGGTGGGGTCAGCACATGCGAGGAGCGCGCATGCTACCATCGTCGCCCTAAGCTGGCCAGCCTTTTCCGCCCCACTCACAGGAGACCTGCATGCCGAACCTTTGGGTCGACGCCGATGCCTGCCCGCGGATTGCCCGCGACATCATCGTTCGTGCCGCCGAGCGCACCACCACGCCCACCACCTTCGTCGCCAACCACCAGGTTCCGCTACCACCGTCGAAGTGGGTGAAGGGCATGGCGGTGAGCCACGGCTTCGACGCCGCCGACGACGAGATCGTCGACCGCCTGGCCTCCGGGGATCTGGTGATCACCTCGGACCTGCCGCTGGCCATGGCCGCCATCGAACGCGGCGCCGCGGTCATGACCACCCGCGGCGAGGCCCTGAACGAGAGCAATATCCGGGCGCGGGTGCAGATGCGGGACTTCATGGAAACCATGAGGGCCAGTGGCGAACACACCGGCGGGCCCAAGGGCTACTCGGACGTCGACCGCCGGGAATTCGCCAATGCGCTGGACAGGTGGTTGGCGAAGAAGAGGAAATAAGAAGGAAGAAGGAAGAAGGAAGAAGGAAGAAGGAAGAAGGAAGTCAAGCTAGCGCGTTTTCTTCCCTCTTCCAGGCGCGAAGCGCCGTACTTCCTTCTTCTAGCGGCGCAGCCGCGCTTCCTCTGGCGCGAAGCGCCGTTCTTCCCTCTTCAGCGGCGCAGCCGCGTCTTCCAGCTTCAGCCCTTCTCGCGAATTCCCCGCCCCGGCAGCCGCTCGCGGTCGTGAGGGCGGTCGAGGCCGAGCAACGGACCCGCCGGCACGATGCCGTTGGGATTAATGTTGGCGTGGCTCATATAGTAGTGGCGCTGGATGTGGTCCATGTCGACCGTTTCGGCCACGCCAGGCCACTGGTAGAGCTCGCGCACGTAATTCGAGAGATTCGGGTAGTCTTCGAGGCGACGCAGGTTGCACTTGAAGTGGCCGTGATAGACGGCATCGAAGCGTACCAGGGTGGTGAACAGCCGAATGTCGGCCTCGGTGAGCCATTCGCCGGCCAGGTAGCGCCACTCGGCCAGCCGCGTTTCCAGGCGATCGAGGGCGGCAAACAGCGTTTCGACGTGCTTTTCGTAGACGGCCTGATCGGTGGCGAAGCCAGTCTTGTAGACGCCGTTGTTGATGTGGTCGTAGACATCGGCATTGACGGCATCGATGGTCTCACGCAGGTCTTCCGGATAGAGGTCCAGACGGTTGCCGGTCAGATCGTCGAACGCGTCATTCAGGATCCGCACCAGATCCGCCGATTCGTTGTTGACGATCTCGCCGGCCTGACGGTCCCACAGCGCCGGCACCGTGACCCGACCGGTGTAGTGAGGATCGGTCAAGGTATAGAGCTGGTGGTGGAAGTCCACGCCGTTCAGCGCATCGCCGCTCGAGCCCTCATCGCGGCGATAGGTCCAGCCTTGGTCGAGCATCAGCGGGCTGGTGTGGGAGACGCCGATCAGCGACTCGAGCCCCTTGAGACGACGCATGATCAGGGCACGATGCGCCCACGGACAGGCCAGCGACACATAGAGATGATAACGTCCGGCCTCGGCAGGTCGAGCGGGCTGACCATCCGGCCCCGCCGAACCATCGGCGGTGATCCAGTCTCGCAGCTTGGCGGACTCGCGTACGAATTCGCCGCCGTGCGTCTTGGTGTCATACCACTGGTCGTGCCACTGGCCATCGATCAACAGTCCCATGCCGGTCTCTTTGGTTGAAGTATCTTCCCCTAGAATAAACCGACAAAATCGATGATCCAGCGCACTTTTTGGCCCCTACCATTCGCTTTTATCGAACGATGATGCGGCACACAGCGCCACATTGTCGCGCAGTTGCTGGGCCATGGCCCGGGTCGCCGGCCCGGCGCGATCCTGGTCGCGGTGAATGAGCTGGATGGGGATCTCTCTCACCCCACCGGCCGCCAGCGGCAGCGGCTTGAGCCGCCCGCTCGTCAGGGCATCGCGGATGCGCGTCTCGGGCACCCAGGCGAAGCCAAGGTTGCGCTCGAGCATGCCGATAGAGGTATCGAGATGGCTCACCGTCCAGCGCTGCTCGGCCTTTAGCCAGCCGGAGTCCAGCGACTGCCGCTGGGCGGAGTCGCGCACCACCAGTTGGCGATGCTGCTCCAGATCACGCAGATCCAGCGCCCTCCCCAACCCGTGCAGGGGATGCTCCGGATGCGCCACGGCAATGAAGCGCACCGACACCAGCGGCTCACCGAGAAAGCCCTGGGCGCCAAGCCCGGAGATCAGCAGGTCGGCCTGGCCGTCCTGGAGCATCTCGACGCCACCGTGCAGCACCGTCTCGTGGAGCTGCACACGGACATGGGGAAAGGCCGCGGAGAAAGCATCCAGCGCCCGAGCCAGCGCATCCGGCGGGAAGATCTGGTCGATGGCCAGTGCGATCTCGGCTTCCAGCCCCTCGGCCAGCCGCGACGCCACATCCTCCAGAGAGTCGGCATTCTCCAGCAGCTGTCGCGCCCGTCGCAGCAGCATCTCGCCGGCTTCGGTCAAGCGCACCTGGCGTCCCACCGGCTCCAGCACCGACACGCCGAGCTGCTCTTCGAGCTTGTGCACAGCGTGGTTTAGCGTCGAGGGGCTCTTGTGGATGGCATCGGCAGCCCGTGAGAAACCGCCATGGTCGACCACGGCGGCGAGCATCTGCCATTGGGCAAGGGTGACGCGAGACATATTCGATTTCCTCGAAACAAATGCGCGAAATGTTGCGCTTAATTTTCGAAAAAATAGGCCTAGAATGCCAGTGATTCCCGTCTCGCTCGAGGAAACCGACATGACAAGCGTCCAACTTCGCCATATCCAGCGTCGTCTGCAAAGCCAACCCAGCCAAGACGGCGACGGCGTCGCCATCCGGCGCCTGCACGATTTCGGCGGCGGCCTCGATCCCTTCCTGATGCTCGATGAACTGGTTGCGGCGCCTGACGACGACGCCATCGGTGGCTTCCCGCCCCACCCACATCGCGGCATCCAGACCCTGACCTACGCTCTGCATGGCGGCCTTCGTCACGAGGATCACCTCGGCCATCACAGCAGCATCGGCGCCGGTGACGCCCAATGGATGCACACCGGCCGCGGCATCATCCACGGCGAAACGCCCTTCGCCGACGATCGGGGGCTCCACGCCGTCCAGCTGTGGCTCAACCTGGCGGCCTCGGACAAGCTCAGCGCTCCCACTTACCGCGACGTGCGCGCCGGCGACATGCCGAGCCTGGGCCAGCCAGGCGCCAGCCTGACGGCGCTGGGCGGCACCTGGCGCCTCACCGATGGCGACACCGTCAGCGGGCCTCTCGATGCTCTGGCGGGTCAAGCGGGCGTGGCACGCGTCACGCTCGAGTCCGCCGGCACGTTATCGCTCGTGGCCGATGCCACCACCCTGCTGGTGTTCGTCTTCGACGGGGAACTGGCGGTATCTGGAGAAGGCGTCGGCCAAGGCGAGCTGGCACGGCTGGGTTCGGGCAATCGCCTGCACCTGGAAAGCCCCAAGGGCGGCCGGGCACTATTGCTGGCCGGTGAGCCCCATGGAGAGCCGATCGCCCACTACGGCCCCTTCGTGATGAACCACCGTCACGAACTCGACCAGGCACTACGCGACTATCGCGACGGCACCTTCACCGACTGACCGCCGGGGTTGCCAGGCATCGACATCACATGGCATCGTACAGTTAGTAAACAGTGTTCACTGACCCCAGTCCTCTCGTCGGAGGGCTGGGGCCAATGCGTGCTGTATAGATGTACAGACTAGGCACCTTAATGATCATGGGTTAAGGTTCTACTGCCTTTTTTTATTCTTTTTACATCTATTCACCACGGCCGATTAAATGATGCGAATCCTCCGTTCGCTGCCCCGCACGCACAAGTTACTGCTGTTACCTGTTGCCACCATGGTCACCGTGCTGGGCGCCCACAAGATTCTCACGACCGTCGAGGATGCCCGGCATGACCGGCAGAGTCAGGATACCGTCCTAGTTCCCCTCGGCGCTGACACCTCCCCCGGCGTTCCCTCACTGAGCCTGGACCGAGCACCGGTCGCCGAGGCCATTCAACTGGCTTCCCGCGCGATGGATGCGACCCGCAACCCCGTGCCGCTTTCCCAGCTGCCTGCGTCAGAGATCGTCGACATACGCAATCTCGAGACACCGAACCAGACCTCCTCCGACACGGCCTCTGCCGACGCGACATCCATGGTCGACGACGGCCCTCGACTCGACGATGGCGCCCGCCACCTGGCTATCGTGATCGGCACGGTAGCCAGCGGCATGCTGGCCGCCAACGAACGTCTGGTCGCCAGCGCCACCTCCTACGAGGACGTCTCCGAGGATGAGCTCGAGCTCTTCGACGACGGGCCGATCGTGCTCGAGGAACAGATCGACGCCGACGAACCCTACGTTCCCGAGTGGCTGGCCTACACCGTCGAATCCGGCGACACCTTCGCGATCATGGCCCAGGAGAACTTGGGCATGGGCTACAGCGAGGTGACGTCGCTGCTCGAGGCAATGCCCGACCCGGAACTGCTGACCCAATGGCGTGCGGGCGATCACTTCGAGTACCAGCTTGACGAACAGGGCGAACTGCTCGCCCTGCGCCTGATGAAGAACGCCCGCGACGGCTACCTGATCAAGCGCGGCGATGACGGCCTCGACGTGGCCACCATCGAGCGGGCCGGCGAAGCCACTCAGCGCCTCTATGCCGGCACGATCAGCGGTAGTTTCGCGCGCTCGGCTCAGTCCACTGGCCTGACCAGCGCCGAGGTGGCCGAGCTCTCCCACGTGCTGGAAAAGAAACTGGACTTTCGCCGCGACACTCGTCGCGGCGATCATTTTCGGGTCCTGGTGGAATCTGACCTCATCGACGGCAGGCATCTCGACCCACGCGTGCTGGCAGTCAGCTACGAAGGCTCGCGCATGGATCTCACCCTGGTGCGCAACGCCGAGGACAATCGGTTCTATACGCCGGACGGCGAGAGCCTGGACCCGGCTTTCGACCGCTACCCATTCGCTGGCCACTATCGCATCAGCTCGCCTTTCAACCTTCGGCGCCATCATCCGATCACCGGTCGTATCAGCCCGCACAAGGGGACCGACTTCGCCATGCCGACCGGCACTCCCGTCGATGCACCAGCCGACGGTCGCGTCGAGCTGGTGGGCAACCACCCCCTGGCCGGGCGCTACATCGTCATCCGCCACGACAACGGCTACAAGACCCGCTATCTCCACCTTTCCCGCCCGCTGGTCAGCCGCGGCGAACGGGTAACCCGCGGCGAACGGATCGCGCTGTCCGGCAACACCGGGCGCAGCACCGGGGCACACCTGCACTACGAGATCCTGGTCAACGACAACCAGGTGGATGCCATGAAAGTGGCACTGCCAGAACACCAGGGTCTCACCGGCCAAGCGTTGGCCAACTTCAAACGCGAGGCAGGCCCCATGCTGACGGCGCTGGAGAACGGCGAGACCGGTACCAGAGTGGCCAGTACCGACACCAAGGTCGCCGACCCCGACGACGAAAGCTGACCTAGGCACTCCTCCCCCACGACGCCCCGCCCTGCGCGGGGCGTCGTCGTCTTCAGCTCTCTCCCCCTGGCGCCTCCTTCCGCTAGACTGGACCTCTGTTCTTGCCACGGAGTCCCCCTTGCCCAGCCCCGCCGCGCCATCACATTCCTCGCCCCTGGCCATGCTCGGCGTGTTTCGTTACAGCCATCGCGCCCTGGGCCTGGTCTGGCAGACCTCGCGTCGCCTGACCCTCGGCCTCGCCCTGTGCACCCTGGTCGCCGGCGTACTGCCCGCCGTGGCGGCCTGGGTCGGGCAACTGATCGTCGACGGCGTGGTGACGGCGATGGATCGACACGAGCAAGGCGCGGCGCTGGCCGACCTGCTGTGGCCGGTGCTGCATTATGTGCTACTAGAAGCCGCTGTGGTGGCGCTCATCGCCCTGGCCCAGCGCGGCCTGGCGGCCCAGCAGTCGCTGCTGCGCGCCCTGCTGGGTCAGAAGGTCAACGTCATGATCCTCGAGAAGGCCGGCACCCTGTCGCTTGCCCAGTTCGAGGACTCGGAGTTCTATGACAAGCTGACCCGCGCCCGGCGCGAAGCCTCGACGCGCCCCCTGGGGCTGGTCAACAAGACCTTCTCGCTGCTGCAGAACGCCATCTCGCTGGCCAGCTTCGGCGTGCTGCTGGTGGGCTTCTCGCCCTGGGCGCTGCTGGTGCTGGTCATCGGCGCCCTGCCGGTCTTTCTTTCCGAAGCGCGCTTCTCCGGCGACGCCTTCCGGCTGTTCCGCTGGCGCTCGCCGCAGACACGCATGCAAATGTACCTGGAGACCGTGCTGGCCCGAGAGGACAGCATCAAGGAGGTCAAGCTGTTCGGCCTCGAACCGCTGCTGCTCGACCGCTACCGGCGCATCTTCGAGACCCTGTACGCCGAAGACCGGCGGCTGACGATACGCCGCGAGACCTGGGGCTTCCTGCTTGGACTGCTCGGCACCCTGGCCTTCTACGCCGCCTACGCCTGGGTGGTGGCGGACACCGTGGCCGGCCGGCTGTCGCTGGGCGAGATGACCATGTACCTGATGGTCTTCAAGCAGGGGCAGGCGGCACTGTCGGCGAGCCTCACCGCCATCGGCGGCATGTACGAGGATAACCTCTATCTTTCAAACCTCTACGAATACCTGGAGCAGCCGGTGCCGGAGCAGACCGGCCGACTCACCGTCGGCGCCCGGCCCGGTGACGGCATCCGCTTCGAGGGCGTGGGCTTCATCTATCCCGGTGCCGAGCGGCCGGCGCTGACCGACATCGACCTCCACCTTGCCCCCGGCCGCAGCCTGGCGCTGGTCGGGGTCAACGGCTCGGGCAAGACCACCCTGATCAAGCTGCTCACTCGCCTCTATGACCCGACTCGAGGCCGCATCCTGCTCGACGGTAGCGACCTGCGCGACTGGGACCTGGCGGTCATGCGCCGCCGCGTCGGGGTCATCTTCCAAGACTTCGTGCACTATCAGCTCAAGGTCGGCGAAAACCTCGGCGCCGGCGACGTGGCCGCCTTCGAGGATGAAGCACGCTGGCAACAAGCGGCTCGGCGCGGGCTGGCCGAGGACTTCATCGCCGACATGCCCGGCGGCTACCACACCCAGCTCGGCCGCTGGTTCAAGGGCGGCCAGGAACTCTCCGGCGGCCAGTGGCAGAAGGTCGCCCTGGCCCGCGCCTATATGCGCGAGGAGGCCGATATCCTGGTGCTCGACGAGCCGACCGCCGCCATGGACGCCGCTGCCGAGGCCGCGGTCTACGCCGACTTCCGCGACCACGCCCGGGACAAGATGACGGTGCTGATCTCGCACCGCTTCTCCACCGTGCGGGCCGCCGACCAGATACTGGTCATCAACGATGGGCGCATCCTCGAACGCGGTGACCATGACAGCCTGATGGAACTCGACGGCCGCTATGCCGGGCTGTTCCGACTGCAGGCCCAGGGCTACCGCTGACCCGCCATTCCAGAACGCAGGACGCACGGCCCCTACTCTTCCGGCTCATTCCCTCTCATCGGCGGCCCGGCCAGGGCAGCGATCAGCGCAGGGTCGCGGTCGTAGATGTCCGGACGGAAACTCGCCAGGCCGCCCGGTTCGCCCTCGGCGGTCCAGTAATGCAGGGCAAGCGGTACCGGCCTCGCCAGGGAGACGTTGCGCGTTTCCCCCCTGGCCAGCAGCGCGTCAAGATTGATCGCGGAGCGGCTGTCGGCGATCAACAGCCGGGTCAACTCCGCCACGCCCTCCACGCGGATGCAGCCGGAGCTCCGCGCCCGCTGGGGCCGGCCGAAAAGGTATTGCGCCGGCGTATCGTGGAGATAGACCAGATGGTCGTTGGGAAAGCGCAGCACCAGCCGCCCCAGGGGGTTGCCGGCACCGGCACGCTGGCGCAGCATCACCGCTCCTGGCTGCCGCCAGTCGATGCCTTGCGGGTCCAGCCGCTGCCCGTCGTGGGAGAGTGCGATCATGTCGTGCTCGGCCAGATAGCCAGGATCACGGCGCAGCTGGGGCAGCACGTCCTCGCGCATGATGGTCGGCGGCACCGTCCAGGTCGGGTTGAGGGTCAGGTAAGTGATCGAAGAGCGCAGTACCGGCGTGGCACGCCCGGGCTGGCCGACGATGACCCGCGACGACCAGGATGTCCCGTCGGGGCGGTGATATTGGAGGCGCTGGCCGGCCAGGTCCACCTCCACCCACCAACCGGACAGGCCGTCGGAGAGCCAGCGGGCGCGTTCCAGGTTGGCGCGCAAGGTCGCTGCGCGTAGTCGCGCCGGCACGTTGAGCGCCGCCCGGGTACGTGGCCCGATCACGCCATCGTCAGCGAGCATGTGGCGGCGCTGGAAGCGGCGCACAGCGGCCACCAGGTCGGGGTCATAGCGATTCTGTGCCGGCGCCTCCAGGGCGATGTCCGGATAGTGCATGACGTCGGCCGCCATCACCTCCAGCTCGCCGATCATCGCCAGCCGCTGGCGCAGCAGGGCAACGTCGCTGTGGGTATCGCCCGGGCGCAGCGCCGCCTCCCGCGACGGCAGCGTCGGCCAGCCGCCCAGGCGCACGATGTGGCGATAGCGGACCAGGGCCCGCTGCAACTGGCGATAGGTCTCGCCAGCCGGGCGCGCCAGGGCCAGCGCCGCCGGCACATCGCCGCCGTCAAGGGCCCGGGTGATGCCCACCAGGTCGAGCCGCGGCGGCGCTACCGGGATCTCCCAGCCGGGATAGACGCGATGGGGATCGAGCCGGCCACGCTGCAGATGGGTCAGCGCCGTCAGCAGGGTACGACTGGCGTCCAGGTCGAAGCGGGCCCGGCCATCGGCGTCGGCGGCCGGATCGAGGGCGGTCCGTGCCTCCTGCTCCAATCGCCCGGGACTATAGTCGGCCGGAGACAACCCCTCGTTCTCCAGAGCCCGCAGCAGTTCGACCAGGGTGGCCACCGCATCACGATCCTGCCAGACCAGCACATTGCCGTTCAGGGCATAGAAACGCGACAACCGCGGCGAGGCCTCGCGCAGGCGTTCGGTCAGAGGCGCAACGCCCGGCGTGGCCATCTCCTTCGCGGCGACGTCCGGCACCGAACCGGCCTCACCCGACGCCTCGGACGGAAGCGTCTCGTCGGCGCCCGCGGCCAGCGGCAGCAACGTCAACAGCAGGATCATACCGCCACGCTGTATGCCTCGTGTTAGGGTATCCGCGGTTCGCATGACTCGGCCTCCTGGCATTCGTCTAATGTGGCTGGTCTTCCTGACCGTTATGACCATAATACGTCAAAAAGGTAGGCTCACGCGCCGTCGCGCCGGGGACTGCAAGAAGAACATCAACCGATTCGCAAGCCATCGTTACATGGGACTTCGCATGCCATCGCTGCGTTTACCAGGTATTGCCGCGGCCGTGTTCGTGGCCGCCGCCCTGTTGGCCCTGGCCATCCCCGCCACGGCCCAGGACTTTCTCTCCCGGGCGATCACCCCGACGAGCCCGCCTTCTCCCCTGGCGAGCCGCCTGATCCACCTCGCGCCTCGCGCCGATCCCCAGGTGCTGCGCCTGGCGGCCCGAGCCCTGAGCTGCGCCGATCCCGACGCCGAGCGCCTGGCGGTGATCGACTTCTCACTGCCGTCCACCGAACAGCGCCTGTGGGTCTTCGACCTGGCTCGAGAACGGCTGCTGTTCCGAGAACTCGTGTCCCACGGCCAGGGCTCCGGCGATGCCCTGGCCAGCGAATTCTCCAACGTACCCAACAGCCACCAGTCCAGCATCGGCCTATTCCGCACCCTCAACAGCTATGAAGGCAGCAACGGCTACTCGCTGCGTCTTGAAGGCCTGGAGCCCGGTGTCAACGACCTGGCCTTCCAGCGCGCCATCGTCATCCACGGCGCCGACTATGTCAGCGAGACCTTCATCGAGCGAACCGGCCGGCTGGGGCGCAGCCACGGATGCCCAGCGGTCCGTGACGAGATCGCGGTGCCGCTGATCGACAGCATCAAGGAGAGCCAGTACCTCTTCACCTATTACCCCGACCCCGCGTGGCTGGCCGAATCGAGCTTCCTGCGCTGCCCCCGCGACGGCCAGCATCTGGCCATGCAGCCCTGACACTACCTGCTGGCTGCCCCTCCTGGCGGGGCTGTATCGGGCACCAAGGCGGGGCACGCCTCGGTTCCCATGAGCTGCCATGCAGCAAGCATCACCCTGTATGGCGGGCAGCCTTTCTGCCTTCACTCTATTAACCACATGAAAAATAAAAACTTCTCTAATCTTGGCAAAAAATATGCTTAACAAAAAGCAGTAGAACCCTGACGTAGACCAGGCCCCTGGGGTACGAGTGCGTCGGACCCGACCTTCAACGGCGAAGGCCCAAGAGATCGTGTGTTCGAACGTCATTCGACGAGGTATCCCCATGGAAATCCGTAACAAGGCCAACAGGATTCGACTGCTCAACTGGAAGATGCCGCAGATGCGTGCCTTCCACTTCTCCTGGTTCGCCTTCCATCTCTGCTTCTTCGGCTGGTTCGGCATTGCGCCGCTGATGGCGGTCGTCCGCGATGACCTGGGTCTGACCAAGACCCAGATCGGCAACACCATCATCGCCTCGGTGGCCATCACCGTTGTCGTACGCCTGGCCATCGGCGTGCTGTGCGACAAGATCGGCCCCCGTCGCGCCTATACCTGGCTGCTGTGCCTGGGCTCGCTGCCGGTGATGGCCATCGGCCTTGCCGACAGCTTCGAGAGCTTCCTGCTGGCGCGTCTGGCCATCGGCGCGATCGGGGCCTCCTTCGTGATCACCCAGTACCACACCTCGGTGATGTTCGCCCCCAACGTCGTCGGCACCGCCAACGCCACCTCCGCCGGTTGGGGCAACCTGGGCGGCGGCACCACCCAGATCCTGATGCCGCTGGTGTTCTCCGGCATCCTGATGCTGGGGGTCAGCGAGACCCTCGGCTGGCGCCTGGCCATGGTGGTCCCCGGCGTGGTGCTGTTCTTCACCGGCATCGCCTACTACCGCTTCACCCAGGACGCCCCGGACGGCAACTTCGATGAGCTGCGCGAGCGCGGCGAACTGCCCCAGGCCGATGGCGAGCACGGCATGGGCCAGAGCTTCAAGGCCGCCGCCAAGGACATCCGAGTCTGGGCGCTGTTCGTGGTCTATGCCGCCTGCTTCGGCGTCGAGCTGACCATCAACAACATCGCCGCCATCTATTACTTCGACCACTTCGACCTGAGCCTGGCCACCGCCGGGATGATCGCCGGCCTGTTCGGCCTGATGAACCTCTTCGCCCGCACCCTGGGCGGCATCTTCTCCGACCTGTTCGCCAGGAACGGTGGCCTCAAGGGGCGCGTGCGCTGGCTGTTCATTGCCATGCTCTGCGAGGGCGTGGCGCTGATGTTCTTCTCGCAGATGCACGTCCTGGCGCTGGCCATCGGCATCATGCTGGTGTTCAGCCTGTTCGTGCAAATGGCCGAGGGAGCGACCTTCGGCGTGGTGCCTTTCATCAACAAGAAAGCGCTGGGCGCGGTAGCCGGCATCGTCGGTGCGGGCGGCAACGCCGGGGCCGTCGCTGCCGGCTTCCTGTTCCGCTCCGAGGAACTGAGCTATCAGCAGGGGCTGTTCTATCTCGGCATCGCCGTGGTGATCGCCTCGCTGTGTGCCCTGGTGGTGCGCTTCTCGCCCGAGGTCGAGGCCGAGGAAGCCAAGGCCTACAGCGACGCCGTGGGCGAGGATACCGGCGCCGCAGCCCTCACGCTGCGCTGACCCCATCGACCCGCTTCCCCACCGATGCCCCGTCGTTCCGCGACGGGGCATCGGCGTTTGCAGGCGATCGCGGATGTGGCCATGCTGGAGGACGGTGGGCTCGCGGAAGGCTGCGGGCCCGCTCTCGACTTCATCCAACCGAAAAGGAGTTTCCCCATGACGATCGCTATCGGTGACCGCCTGCCCAACGTCACGATCAAGACCAACGGTCCCAAGGGCCCCGAGGATCTCGCCACCGGCGACTTCTTCGCCGGCCGCAAGGTAGTGCTGTTCGCCGTTCCCGGCGCCTTCACCCCGGGCTGCTCCAACACCCACATGCCCGGCTTCGTGGTGCACGCCGACGATATCCTTGCCGCCGGTGCCGATGCCATTGGCTGCCTGGCGGTCAATGACGCCTTCGTGATGGGCGCCTGGCAGCAGGACCAGAACGCCCAGGCGATGACCATGCTGGCCGACGGCAACGCCGAGTTCACTCGCGCCCTCGGCCTGGACATGGATGCCAGCGCCGGCGGCATGGGCACGCGCAGCAAGCGCTTCGCACTGATCGCCAACGACGGCGTGGTGGAATATCTGGGCGTCGATACCCAGAAAGGTGTGATCGAGGCCAGCAGCGCCGACACCATCCTCAATCAGCTCAAGGCCTGATTCCCTACCAGGAGGCGACTCACGATGGATGCCATGACCCTGACCGGCAGCTGCCTATGCGGCGCCGTGACCCTCGCCGTGGAAGCCTCGCGCCAGAACATCGGTGCCTGTCACTGCCGGATGTGTCGCACCTGGGGCGGCGGCCCGCTGCTGGCCCTGGAATCGGTCTCGCGCGTCACCGTCGAGGGCGAGGACAGCGTCACCGTCTTCGCCTCCTCGGACTGGGCCGAGCGCGCCTTCTGCCGCCACTGCGGGACCCATCTCTTCTATCGTCTCAAGACTGGCGAGCACTATGCCGTGCCGGCAGGGCTGGTCGACGAGGGCCAGGCCTGGACCTTCGACAGCCAGATCTTCATCGACGAGAAGCCGCCCTGGTACCACTTCGGCAACGCCACCAAGGATCTTACCGGTCGCGAGGTGTTCGAGGCCTTCGAGCGTCGCGATACCTGACACTTGAGGCGGCCCCATACCATCGGGGCCGCCTCGAGCGAGTTAGCGCTCACCGCCTGGCCGTCGCGTCAGAGGCCCCACCAAGCCGCTGGCAGTCCTCGGGTACTGCGTTTATGCTGCGCCTGCGGCGCGGTGGCGCCGCGTTACCTCCGCCAGGACCGACACCATGACCCCAAGGAAGTATCAAGAGGGTGACGCGCCCCGACTGGCCGCCCTGTGGAAGGCCAGCTTTCCCGACTACATCGGCTACAACGCTCCGGAAGCCATCCTCGCGGCCAAGCTGGCCGTGGACGACCATATCTATGTGATCGAGGACGCCGGAGAGCTCGTCGCCAGCTGCCTGGTCGGCTACGACGGTCACCGGGGCTGGCTGTATTCCGTGGCGGTGGCGGCGGAAAGGCAGGGGCAAGGACTCGGCAAGCGGATCGTCGAGCACGCCATCGAACAACTTCGAGCCATGGGTTGCATCAAGGTCAACCTGCAGATCCGCGGCGGCAACGACGAAGTGGCGGACTTCTACCGCCGACTCGGCTTCGCCACCGAGGAACGCATCAGCATGGGGCTACGGCTGAGCTGAGCCAGCCAGACACCCAAACGGCTCAGGCGGCGGCTTCACAGACCCTTGGCGCCGCCGGGCTGGTCTCGACCATCCGCACCACGCTGCCCACCACGATCAGGCACGGCGACGGCAGCGGCGTGTCGGCAAGCTTGCCCGGCATATCGGCCAGGGTGCCGGTGAGCGCCGCTTGCTCGGGCAGGCTGGCGTTGGCCACCAGCATGATCGGCCAGTCATCGGGCAGGCCGGCGCCGCGCAGGCCGGCGCAGATCGCCTCGACCTTGGCCAGCCCCATGTAGAACACCAGGGTCTCGTCGCGGCGGGCCAATGACACCCAATCGGGTGTTCCTTCCGTCCGACACAACTGCGCGGTGATAAAGCGCAGCTGCTGGGCGTGGGCGCGGTCGGTGAGCGGGATGCCCATGCCAGCACAGGCCGCCGAGGCCGCGGTGATGCCGGGCACGATCTCCGCCGACACTCCGCCCTCGGCCAGCGCGCCGAGCTCCTCGCCCATGCGCCCGAACACGCCCGGGTCCCCGCCCTTGAGGCGCACCACCGACTTACCCTGCCCTGCCAGTTCGACCAGCAGCGCGCCGATCTCGGCCTGGGGCACGCTGTGGTGGCCGCGAGCCTTGCCCACGTAGTAGCGCTCGCGCCCGGCGGGAATCAGCGCCAGCACCTCCTCGCCGACCAGGCGGTCGTAGACCACGGCATCGGCCTGGGCGAGCAGACGTGCCGCCTTCAGGGTCAACAGCTCGACATCACCGCTGCCGGCGCCGATCAGATAGACCCGCCCCGGGCGACACTCGCCGTACAGTGAGAGGCGGGCAGCATCGTCGTCGGACTGACCGTTCTTGAGCCCCTCCAGCCAGCGCGAGGCGCTCACTCCTAGATGCTGGCCCCGGCGTGCCAGGGCAGCGATGGGGCTGATGCCATCAAGCAACTTGAACGGCTTGCGGGGCTTGTCCAGCGTGCGCATGGCCACTCTCCTCTTCGGTGTTGTGTTCAGCGTTGACGTCAGCACTGTCTTCGATCAGGGACTTGAGCTCGGGAATGCAGCTGCCGCACTGGGTGCCGCAGGCGAGCCGCGCGCCCAGCGCCTCGACGCTGGCGTCACCGGCCTGGATGGCCTCGACGATGGCCTTCTGGCCCACCTGGTGACAGCTGCACACCAGCGGTCCGGCATCCGCCTCGCCGGCTTCGCAGCCGGCCAACAGGCGGCGACGCACGTCACTGCCCAGCTGCGATTCGGCGAAGCGCTCGTCGAGCCAGGCCAGACCCGGCAACTCGACGGGCGGTGCCACCATCAGCCACCAGCGCAGTCGCCCCTCCTCGACCCCCGCGGCTCGCAGGCGGCCCCCGGTCGGGTCGTCACTCCACAGGGTCGGCGCCGTCGGCAGCCACTGCCGCGCCCAGGCCAACCAGTCGCGGGAGGCTTCGCTGCCGGCGAGCTGCCAGCGTTGGCAGTGGGACAGCGGTATCCGCGCCCAATAGCTGCCGTGGTCGCGGCCCGCGAAGTCGCCGCCCTCATCGGACGCGACCAGCAAGGTGGCCTCCCAGCCGACCTCCAGCGCCTCCAGCGCCACCGCGCCGTGCTTGGATTCCGGCTGGCCTGACAATGGATCGAGGTGGGCGGCAAGCAGGCTGCCCATGCGCGCCGCCCCACTGAAGCGGTCGGTCCAGTGCATGGGCACGAACACCTCGCCGCGACGCTGGCCCTTGGTCAGCCGCACCCGGGCACGGTATTCGCCGCTGGCCCCGGTCAGCCGCGCCAGCTGCTGGTCGCCGATACCGAGCGCCGCCGCGTCCTCGGGGGTGATCTCGATGAACGGTTCGGCACGATGGTTCATCAGCCGCGGGGCGCGACCGGTGCGGGTCATGGTATGCCACTGGTCGCGCACCCGGCCGGTGTTGAGACGCAGCGGTCGCGCCTCGGAGAGTGTCTGCTCGGGGCCGCGCGGGCGCACCGGAATCAACTTGGCCAGGCCGCTGGGGGTCGCGAAGCGACCGTTCTCGAACAACCGCGGGGTGCCATGGGGCGCCTCGGCGGTCACCGGCCACTGGATCGGCGCCAGGGCGTCGTAGCCCGAACGATCGAGCTCGGCCAGCGTCGAGATATCGAACACCCGCGAGCCCGGGGCATCGGGAAGGTTCTCGAAGCCGGAGAGCCGCGCGTGCTCGGCGAAGATCTCGGCGGGATGACCGTAGTCGAAGGCCTCGCCATAGCCCAGGCGACGCGCCACCGCGCTGACGATCCACCAATCGTGGCGCGCCTCCCCGGGCGGCGGCAGCATGCCGCGCTGGCGCGAGATGCGCCGCTCGGAGTTGGTCACGGTGCCGTCCTTCTCCGACCATGACGAGGCCGGCAGCACGATATCGGCATAGGGCAGCAGGTCGGTGTCGGCCATGCACTCGGAGACGATCACCAGCGGGCACTTCTCGAGCGCCGCGCGCACGCGATTGGCGTCGGGCAGGCTGACCGCCGGGTTGGTGGCCATGACCCACAGCGCCTGGACCTCGCCGCGCTCGATGGCCTCGAACAGCTCGACGGCCTTATGGCCGGGCGCTTCGGGCAGGGTCGGCACCAGGGTCTCGGTGGTCCAGAAGCGCGTCACCCGGTCGATGGCGCCTGGAGTGTGGTAGTCCATGTGGGCGGCGAGCTGGTTGGCCAGCCCCCCCACCTCGCGACCGCCCATGGCATTGGGCTGGCCGGTGATCGAGAACGGACCGGCGCCGGGCAGGCCGATCTTGCCGCCGGCCAGGTGGCAGTTGATGATGGCATTGCACTTGTCGGTACCGCTCGAGGACTGATTGATGCCCTGGGAGTAGAGGGTCACCACGTGCAGCTGGCTGGCGAACCAATAGAAGAAGGTCTCCAGGCGCTCCGCGTCGACGTCGCAGTCGGCGGCGATGGCCTCGATGCGGCAGTCGTCCTCGCGGGCCGCGGCCAGCGTCACGTCGAAGCCTTCGGTGTGGTGCTCCAGGTAGATGTCGTCGAGCTTGCCCTTGTCGGCCATCCACCCCAGCAGGCCGTTGAATAGCCGGGCGTCGCTGCCGGGCGCCAGGCCCAGGTACAGATCGGCGATCTCGCAGCTGTCGGTGACCCGCGGGTCGATCACCACCACTCGCATCAGCGGATTGCGGCTCTTGGCGGTGCGCAGCCGCTGGTAGAGCACCGGGTGATTCCAAGCCAGGTTGGAGCCCACCAGAACCACCAGCTCGGCCTCCTCCAGGTCCTCGTAGCTGCAGGGCACGGCATCGGCACCCAGCGAACGCTTGTAGGCGGCCACCGCCGAGGCCATGCACAGCCGCGAGTTGGTATCCAGATGCGGCGTGCCGAGAAAGCCCTTGAACAGCTTGTTGGCGACGTAATAGTCCTCGGTGAGCAGCTGACCGGACAGGTAGGCCGCCACCGCATGATCGCCGGCATCGTCACGCACCGCCTGGATCCGCTCGGCCACGGCGTCGAGTGCGGTGTCCCAGTCGACCTCGACGCCGTCGACCCGAGGTTGGGTCAGGCGGCCGTGGTGACCCAGGGTCTCGGCCAGCGCCGAGCCCTTGACGCACAGCCGCCCGTAGTTGGCCGGATGATCTCCGTCGCCCTCCACTCCGGTGAGGCGCCCATCCTCAATGTCGACCTTCACGCCACAGCCGACGCCGCAGTAGGGGCAAGTGGTACGCGCCTGTTGCATGGTGCTCTCCTCGATCGCGGGTCCCGAAACGACGACGCCCACCGCTGCGCCGGGTAAGCGCGAGGGTGGGCGTCGTTGCCATGGACCGCCAGCGCGGCGGCCCGGGATGATATGCCTGAACTGACAAGACTAAAGCAAAGGGCGTGCCATCTTCGGTGAGCCCCGCGCTGTCGGGCCTGTGCCGATTCTCGGGGAGGCATATTGCACCAGCTGGCGGCGCCGAACGCCCGCCTCGCACCCCGACGGTGCAACACGAAGATGGTGGACCGCCGAATCCGGCGCCCGCGCCGCCTGGAATGAAAGTTGCATCTCCGTGGGGGAAATCTCCGCCATCATGAGCCAGACCCCATGCCCCAGCCACTGCGAATCTTGCTGGTCGACGATGAGAGCGTACGAGCCGCCATGGTCGAGGAAGCCCTCGGCCAGGAAGGACACGAGGTCATCTGCCACCTGCAGAGCCCGGCCAGCCTCAATGATATGGTTGCCCGCCATACCCCCGACGTGGTGATCATCGACATGGACTCCCCCGACCGCGACACCCTCGACAGCATGTCGCTGCTCAACCGCGAGAACCCCCGCCCCGTGGTGTTCTTCGCCGATCAGCACGACCCCCACTCCATGCAGGCCGCGCTGGCCTCCGGCGTCAGCGCCTACGTGGTGGACGGCCTGGTGCCGAGCCGGGTCAAGGCGATCCTCGAGGTCGCCGTGGCGCGCTTCGATGCCTTTCAGTCGATGCGCACCGAGCTCGACCGAGCGCGCAACCAGCTCGCCGACCGCAAGCGGATCGAACGCGCCAAGGGCCTGCTGATGAAGCACCAGAACTGCGACGAGCCTCAGGCCTACCAGATGCTGCGCAAGCTGGCCATGGACCGCGGCCAGCGCATCGGCGAGGTGGCCGCCAACGTGATCGATATCCTCGAAGGACTGGAGAAAGGCCAATGAGCATGCCCCACGCCCCCGAGCGCCCCTGCCTGACCCTGGGCTTCGTCCCGCTGCTGGACGCCGCCCTACCGATCATCGCCCGGGAAGGCGGCTTCTTCGCCGCCGAAGGGCTCGATGTCACCCTGTCTCGGGAGAGTGCCTGGTCGACCCTGCGCGACAAGCTCGCCGCCGGCCTGATCGACAGCGCCCAGATGCTGGCCCCACTGCCGCTGGCCATGAGCCTGGGCGCCTCAGGGCCTCACTGCGACATCCTGGCCCCGCTGGTGCTCGGTCGCAACGGCAACACCCTGGTGCTGTCGCACCGCTGGGCCGAGGGCATGGCCACTCCCTACGACGACACGCCCGGGGGGCGCGATCCCGCCGTCAACGCCCGGGACTTTGCTGCCCGACTGCAGCACTGCGGGCCAATGCGCCCACGGCTGGCCATGGTGCACCCCTTCTCCAGCCACCATTACCAGCTGCGCGACTGGCTGGCTCAGGGTGGCATCGACCCCGATACCGACGCCGAACTGGTGGCCCTGCCGCCGTCGCGGATGGTCGAGGCGCTGGAGCAGGGGCGCATCGACGGTTTCTGCGTCGGCGAGCCCTGGGGCAGCCAGGCCGACCATCGCGGCGGAGGCCACATCGTCGCCACCGGCGCCCAGCTATGGCCCGGCCATCCCGAGAAGATGCTCGGCGTGACCCGTGACTGGACCGAGCGCTACCCGGCCACCCTGACGGCGATGATCCGAGCCCTGATTGCCGCCGCCGACTGGCTGGCCGCCGCCCCCGAGCATCGCCGTGAGGCGCGTGACTGGCTGGCCCTGCCGCCCTATCTGGACCGTGCCATGGATCACCTGCCGACCCTGCCGCTGGGCGAGCCACCGGTCGACCAGCGTTTCACGAGCCTACGCCCCGAGGCCGACCAGCTGCGTTCGGTGGTGCAGCACCTGGCCCAGCAGCTCGACGGCCCCCTCGATCGCGACCGGATCGATGCCTGCTACAGCCCCGTGCATTTCGATGCTGCCACGCACCAGGGATGTGCATGACGCCTGATTCAAGGCGATACCTCAGGTTCTCAATCAAGCCGATAATCTTTCCAAAATACTGTCTTTAAAGGGGTTTGCCAGAAGCTGGTCCGATAATTGATTGGTACTGATCGAACGGAGGACCCGTGCCCCCGGCGGTCAACGGCGATCGCACATCGAATACCAGACGAAGACGTCTCCACGCTCCCCACAGTCGGGGGGGCGTCGAGGCGTCTTCTGCGTTTCAGGAGGACATCCCATGTGCCCCGATGGCTTCTCGAGGCCTCAGGCAGCACCAGGCCCCATCGATCACCTGGTGATCGTCGGCAACGGCATGGCCGGCCAGCGGCTGGTCGAACGCCTGGTCCGCCGGGACGGCGCCCCGCGTCGCATCACCCTGATCGGCGAGGAACCCTGCCCCGCCTACAACCGCATCCTGCTCTCGCCGCTGTTGGCCGGCGAAATGGAACGCGAGGCCCTGACCCTGCGCGACGCCGACTGGTACATCGAACACGGCGTCGAGCTGGTGCTCGGCGAGCGGGTCGAGACCATCGACCGCGAGGCGCGGCGCCTGACCACCACGAGCGGCCGCGAGATCGACTACGACCGCCTGGTGCTGGCCACCGGCTCGCGCCCCGCCATGCCGCCGATTCCCGGGCTCGAGCTCGACGGCGTGCATGCCTTTCGCGACCTCGACGACGCCGCGGCCTTGACCCGTCGCGCCGAGAACGGCGGCCGCGCCGTGGTCATCGGCGGCGGCCTGCTGGGCCTGGAAGCCGCCGAGGGGCTACGCAAGAGAGCGCTGGGCCAGCGCGGCATGACGGTGAGCATCATCCAGCGCGACGACCGGCTGATGAACCGCCAGCTCGACGTCACCGCCGCCGACCTGCTCGAACGTGAACTCGCCGGCCGCGGCCTCGATATCGTCACCGGCGGCCAGATCGACCACCTGGAAGACGATGGTCACGGCCATGTCACCGCCGTCCTGCTGGCCGACGGCCGCCGGCTGCCCGCCGACTGCGTGGTGGTGGCGATCGGCATTGCGCCCAACGTGGCGCTTGCCCGGGCGGCCGGGCTCGAGGTCAACCGCGCCGTGATCGTCGACGCCTACCTCACCAGCTCCGACCCGGCGATCCACGCGCTGGGCGAATGCTGCGAGTTCGAGGGCCAGACCTACGGGCTGGTCGAGCCGATCTGGCGCCAGGTCGAGGTGCTCGCCGCCCGACTGGCCGGCGAGAGCGCCGATGACGACGCACAGGCCCGCTACGTCGAGAAGCCCTGCGCCACCAAGCTCAAGGTCAGCGGCGTGTCGCTGTACTCCTTCGGTGCCATCGAGGCCGACGCCGACCACGAGGTGCTGACCTATCACGATCCAGAACACGGCGACTACCGACGGCTGCTGCTGCGCGACGGACGCCTCGAGGGCGCCGTGCTGTATGGCGATACCGCCGCCGGCCCCTGGTACTTCGAGCAGTCGCTGGCCGGCCGCGACCTCTCCGCCTGTCGCCAGGCGCTGCTGTTCGGCCAGGCCGACGCCAAGGCGCTGCTCGACGACACGACATCCACGACGCCTCATCATCAGGACAGCTCCCCGCAGGAGGAAGCCGCATGAACACGCCCAGCCAAGCGAAACCCCAGCTGATCATCATCGGCAACGGCATGGTCGGCCATCACCTGGTCGAGCAACTCATCGAACGCGGCGCCACCGAGCAGTACCGCATCACGGTGTTCGGCGAGGAACGCCATCGCGCCTACGACCGCGTCCACCTTTCCGAATACTTCGCCGGCCGCGACGCCGAGTCGCTGGCCATGAGCGATGCCGACTTCTATGCTGCCGGCGGCGTCGAGCTGCGCCTCTCGGAGACGGTCACCGCCATCGACCGCGATGCCAGCGAGGTGGTCACCGACCAGGGCCGCTATCCCTATGCGCGGCTGGTGCTGGCCACCGGCTCCTATCCCTTCGTGCCGCCGATCCCCGGCCACGAGCGCGACAACTGCCTGGTCTACCGCACCCTGGACGATCTCGACGCCATCCGCGCCGCGGCCGAGAACGCCACCACCGGCGTGGTGGTCGGCGGCGGCCTGCTGGGCCTCGAGGCGGCCAACGCCCTGCGCGGGCTCGACCTCGACACCGCCGTGGTCGAGTTCGCTCCCCGGCTGATGCCGATGCAGGTCGACGCCGAGGGCGGCGAACTGCTGCGCGAGAAGATCGAGTCCCTCGGCGTACAGGTGCTGACCGATCGTGCCACCCAGCACATCGAGGACGGTCAGGCCAGCTTCCATCGCATGGTATTCCAGGACGACAAGGTGCTGGAAACCGACCTGATCGTGTTCTCCGCGGGCATCCGGCCTCGCGACGAGCTGGCCCGCGACTGCTCGCTGGAAATGGGCGAGCACGGCGGTGTGGTGATCGACGATCGCTGCCTGACCAGCGACCCGGCGATCCTGGCCATCGGCGAGGTGGCGCTGTGGAACAACAGCATCTTCGGCCTGGTGGCCCCCGGCTACCAGATGGCCAAGGTCGCCGCCGATACCCTTCTGGGCGGAGAGCTGACCTTCGAGGGCGCCGACATGAGCACCAAGCTCAAGCTGCTCGGCGTCGACGTGGGCGCCATCGGCGACGCCCACGGCAACCAGAACCCCGGCGCGCGGACCTTCCGCTATCTCGACGAGATAAAGCAGGAATACCGCAAGCTGGTGGTTTCCAGCGACGGCAAGAAGCTGCTCGGCGCCATGCTGGTGGGTGACAACGCCTACTACGACACCCTGATGCAGTACTACGCCAACGCCATGGAACTGCCCGAGGACCCGGCGGCGCTGATCCTGCCCTCCACCGAGGGCGCGCCGACGCTGGGCGCCGACGCCCTGCCCGACAGCGCCACCATCTGCTCGTGCCACAACGTCACCAAGGGCGCGATCTGCGAGACCCTCGATGCCGGTGCCGTGGATCTGGGCAGCGTCAAGTCCTCCACCCGCGCCAGCACCGGCTGCGGCGGCTGTGCGGCGCTGCTCAAGAGCGTGGTCGACCACGAGCTCGAGGCCCGCGGCGTGGAGGTCGACCAGTCGATCTGCGAGCACTTCGCCCACACCCGCCAGGAGCTCTACGACATCGTTCGCGTCGAAGGCATCAAGACCTTCGGCGAGCTGATCGACAAGCACGGCCATGGCTCTCCGCAATCGCCAGGCCTGGGCTGCGACATCTGCAAGCCGGCGGTGGCCTCGATCCTGGCCTCCTGCTTCAACGAGCCGATCACCGACGCCGCGCACATCCCGCTGCAGGACACCAACGACACCTTCATGGCCAACATGCAGAAGAACGGCACCTATTCGGTGGTGCCGCGGGTCCCCGGTGGCGAGATCACCCCCGACAAGCTGGTGGTGCTGGGCCAGGTGGCGCAGAAGTACGCGCTCTACACCAAGGTCACCGGCGGCCAGCGCATCGACCTGTTCGGTGCGCGCCTCGAGGACCTGCCCGACATCTGGGGCGAGCTGATCGAGGCCGGCTTCGAGACCGGCCACGCCTACGGCAAGTCGGTGCGCACCGTGAAGTCCTGCGTGGGCAGCACCTGGTGCCGCTACGGGGTGGCCGACAGCGTCGGCATGGCGATCCAGCTCGAGCACCGCTACAAGGGCCTGCGCTCGCCGCACAAGCTCAAGTTCGCGGTCTCCGGCTGCACCCGCGAGTGCGCCGAGGCGCAGAGCAAGGACGTCGGCGTGATCGCCACCGAACACGGCTGGAACCTCTACGTGTGCGGCAACGGCGGCATGCGCCCGCGCCACGCCGAGCTGCTGGCCACCGACCTCGATGACGCGGCGCTGATCCAGGCCATCGACCGCTTCCTGATGTTCTACGTGCGCACCGCCGACCGCCTGCAGCGCACCTCGGTGTGGCGCGAGAACCTGGAAGGCGGTCTGGACTACCTCAAGGAGGTGGTGCTCGAGGACAGCCTGGGGATCGGCGACGAGCTCGAGGCACAGATGCAGACCGTCATCGACAACTACGAGTGCGAGTGGGCCGGCGCCATCAACGATCCCGAGAAGCTCAAGCGCTTCCGCAGCTTCGTCAACGACGCGCGCCCCGATCCGGACATTATTGTGACCGAGGAGCGCGGCCAGCTGCGGCCCGCGTAAGGCATCGCGCTTCCGATAGCAGGATAGACGCCGGGGACAAGCCTAAGCGAGGGGTTTTTGGCCATGGATGGCCAAAGTAGCGCCCAGGGATGGGTTCATAGCGCCCTCGCGTGGCTTGTGGCCGAAGCGTCTACTCCGCTTGATACTCGGCCATAAGCCCTAGAGGACTCCCCCATGACCACCACAACCGCAGAAGCACCGACCATGAACCAGACCTGGCAGACCCTGTGCACCAAGGCCGACCTGGTCCCCCACTCCGGCGTCGCCGCCTGGATCGAGACCGCCGACGGTCCGGCCCAGGTCGCGCTGTTCTATTTACCCGACCCGAACACGCCGGAAAAGACAGTACCCGGCTCGAACACGCCGCAGACCGGCCATTTGCCCGAGCTCTACGCTGTGGACCATCGCGACCCATTCTCCGGCGCCAACGTCATCGCCCGCGGCATCGTCGGCGACGTCCAGGGCGCGCCGGTGGTGGCCTCGCCGCTGTACAAGCAGCACTTCCGCCTCACCGATGGCCAGTGCCTGGAAGATGAAACGGTCCGCCTGAGGACCTGGCCACTGCGCCTCGACGGCGACGAGGTACAGATCCTGGTCTGACCCCGGCCATCGCCGATACTTTCGTCGAGCTGCGACAAAAGGTCCTGCCGGGGAGCGCGCCCGGCAGGACCTTTCCGATTACCATGACGCCCCGATCGCCCCCTGATCGTGGATGACGATGTCCCGAACCGCCCCGTCGAACCCGCTGCCCTATCGCCTCGCCGCCGGACTGGCGCTGCTGGCGATGATCATGCTGTTCGCCGGGCCGCTGACCTCCCAGCTCCAGGCCGCCGACCACCATCACCCTCCCGGCGAGCACGAGGCGGGCCACTCCCACGGCGCCATGCCGGGCATGCCGACGTCGGGCGACGGGGCCGCCGTCTTCCGCTGGTTCGAGCCATGCGGCTACTGCGCCCTCTGGCAGCAGTTTCCCTCGGCGCATGTCGCCCTTCCCGCCATCGCCCGCGAGGCGCTGAAGCCGGCGTGTAGTCACTTCCAGCCGGCAAGACCGGCCGCCACCCGAAGCGTGGCCGACCCCGGGGCACGACCGCGCCCCCCCCCCCGCCTCTCTTGATGCCTGCTGACCGCTGATCCCTTCCCGGCCCCGGCCACGACGCCGAGCGTCGCGCTGCCACCTGCCCGGAAAGACCACCGATTCGACATCAAGGGAAGCTCATGCCCATGATTTCTCACGACCGCGCGCCGAGTGCGCGGTCGATGCCCGCGCGTGTCATCACGCCCTTCACCCGACGCGGCGCGCTAGCCACTACGCTGAGCGTGGCGACCATCCTGCTCACGGCCCCGTGCCTGGCCCAGGGCGCCAACCCCTCTGCGGAACACGAAGACCTGAAGCCGCTGGTCGTCACCGCGGTGCCGCTCAGCTCGCCGATCACGGTCGAGACCGATCCACGGCAGCCGCGCCAGCCCGCGCCGGCGAGTGATGGCGCCGACTACCTGAAGACCATCCCCGGCTTCGCCGCCATCCGCAACGGCGGCACCAACGGCGACCCGGTCTTCCGCGGCATGTTCGGCTCGCGGCTGCAGATCCTGACCAACGGCAGCGAGATGCTAGGCGCCTGCCCCAACCGCATGGACGCGCCGACCTCCTATATCTCGCCCGAGACCTACGACCGCCTGACCGTGACCAAGGGCCCGCAGTCGGTGATCTGGGGTCCGGGGGCTTCGGCCGCGACGATCCGCTTCGACCGCGGCCCGGAGCGCTTCGACGCCCCGGGCGTTCGCGTCGACGGCAGCGTCATGACCGGCACCTACGGACGCCTCGACCGCCGCCTCGATGCCACGGCGGGCAGCCGGGACGGCTATCTGCGCGTAATCGGCAACGAATCCGAGGCCAACGACTACCAGGATGGCGACGGCGACACCGTGCCCTCGCGGTGGGACAAGTGGAACACCGATGTGGCGCTCGGCTGGACGCCGGACGACGATACCTGGCTGGAGATCAGCGCCGGCCGCGGCGACGGCGAGGCCCGCTACGCCGGGCGACGCATGGACGGCAGCCAGTTCCTGCGCGAGACTGCCGGCCTGCGCCTCGAGAAGACGAACCTCGGCGAGCACTGGCGCAGGCTGGAGTTTCAGGCCAACTACGCCTACGCCGATCACGTCATGGACAACGTCAGCCTGCGCGACCCCGCGCCCATGGAAGGCATGGGCGGCGGCATGGCCATGGGTAGCAGGAGCATGAGCGACGGCATGGCGATGCGGCTGGATAATCGCACGCGCAGCGCGCGACTCGCCTCGACCTGGGAATGGGACGACATCAGCTGGATCGCCGGCGTCGATGCCCGGCGCCAGGAGCATCGCCGCCACGATGACGGCCTCTGGAACAGCGACTACGGCCGGACCCGGTTCGGCGTCTTCCAGCGGCTGACCTGGCAGGCCAGCGATCAGGGCCGCGTGATCGGCGGCATGCGCCTCGACCGCTATCGCGTGGAGGACCGGAACGACGACACCGCCACGGCCGGCGATACACGGCGCCGCACCCTGCCCGGGGGCTTCGTGCGCTACGAACGCGATCTCGCTGCCCTCCCGGCGACCTGGTACGCCGGCATCGGTCACGTGCAGCGCTTTCCCGACTACTGGGAGCTCAAGCCTGACCAGAACGGCCCCAACGGCAGCCTGAACGCCTTCGACGGCGTCGCCCCGGAGAAGACCACCCAGCTCGATATCGGCGCCCAGTACCGGGGCGAACGCACCCGCGCCTGGGTCTCGGGCTACGTCGGCCACGTCGAGGACTTCATCCTCTTCGACTATGCCGATGTCAGGACCCGCGTCGACAACGTCGACGCCCGGATCGCCGGCGCCGAGCTGGGCATCGCCCATGACCTGACCCTGCACTGGACCGGCGAGGCGAACCTGGCCTACGCCTGGGGGCACAACGCTGGCGACGACGAGCCGCTGCCCCAGATACCGCCACTGGAGGCCCGTTTCGGCCTGACCTACGAGCGACACGACGTCTCGCTCGGCGCCCTGTGGCGCCTGGTGGCCCCGCAGCATCGCATCGCCCTCGAGAAGGGCAACGTGGTCGGCCAGGACCTGGGCGACGCCGCCGGCTTCGGTGTCTTCTCGCTCAACGGCACCTACCGCCTCGATCCCCGCTTCACGCTCAGCGCCGGCGTCGACAACCTGTTCGACAAGACCTACAGCGAGCACCTCAATCTGGCCGGCAGTGCCGGCTTCGGCTACCCCGCCGAGACCCGCGTCAACGATCCCGGGCGGATGCTCTGGACCCGGCTCGATTTCCACTTCTAGGGCCGCGTGGCGCCCGCCCACGGCGGGCGCCCTCCTGTCGCATACCACCGCGTCCAGTCCCCTTCCCCCGGAGAAGCCCCCGGCACCGATCCGCCGAACGTTGAGACAGCATCGATCAGCAGGTGATTGTGCAAAGCAGCGGGATTGGGCCATGCTTGGAGCGAAAGCCCTTTGTGACGGTCCCATGAAAACGGAGGTGAGCACGACACTATCCCACAGCCCTGCACGTCGCGCCTGTCACGGAACTGACACCCCGCGCTGACAGTGTCGACATCGAGGCGTCATCTTTGACGTCGATCCGGTGACTATCAGGAGAGCTGCGCCGATGGTACGCATCGACAAGAAAGCCACCCGGCTTTACGTGCTGGACACCAACGTCCTGATCCACGACCCCGCCGCCCTCTATCAGTTTGATGAGCACGAAGTGGTCATCCCGATGACCGTGCTCGAGGAGCTCGACAAGCACAAGAACGGCATCCGCGAGATCGCCCATACCGCCCGGCAGGTCAGCCGGACCCTTTCGGACCTCACCACCAATGTCGATCTCGGCCAGATTCGCGACGGCATTCCCATCCCTCGCCTCACCGGCCCCGAGGGGCGGCTGCGACTGCTCTGCTACGACGACCTCTCGATCCCGGACCATCTGGAGGACAGCCCCGACAATCGTCTGCTCACCGAGACCTGCCGCCTGCGCGACGAGCGCCCCGACGCCTCGGTGATCCTGGTCACCAAGGATATCAACCTGCGGGTCAAGGCTGCGGCGGTGGGCGTGCCGGTGGAAGACTACCTCACCGATCGCGCCTTCGACGACAGCGATGCCATGCTCGGCGGCGCCCGCGTCTATCCCGAAGCGGGCCACGACGGCAGTGGCCTGTGGGAAAGCCTCAAGACCGAGGTGAAGGTCGATCGCGAGGACAACGGCCGCGTGGTCTATCGCCTGACCGGCGAGATCCCCGCCGACTGGCACCTGGGCATGCTGGTCTCCGACAGCGATGACGAGGCCAGCTTCGAGGCAGTGATCCGCGACCTCGGGCCGAAACACGCCCATCTCGAGCTGCTCACCAACTATCGGCACGGTGCCAGCGTATGGGGGGTACACGCCCATGACAGCCGACAGAACTTCACCCTTAACCTGCTGATGGACGACGACATCGACCTGGTCACCATCGCCGGCAGCGCCGGCACCGGCAAGACCTTCATGACGCTCGCCGCCGCCTTCCAGCAGACCCTGGACGCCAAGCGCTTCGAGCGCATCGTCTTCACCCGAGCGCCGATCTCGATGAGCGAGGACATCGGTTACCTGCCCGGCACGGAGGAGGAGAAGATGTCGCCCTGGATGGGCGCCTTCCACGACAACATGGACAACCTGCTGCGCGACGAGCACGACGGCAGCACCGCCTGGAACCAGGAAGCCACTCGCCAGCTGCTCGGCTCGCGGGTACAGATTCGCGCCCCGGGCTTCATGCGCGGCCGCACTCTCAACGACACCTTCCTGATCATCGACGAGGCACAGAACTTCACGCCCAAGCAGCTCAAGTCGCTGCTCACACGCGCCGGGCGCAACACCAAAATCGTCTGCCTGGGAAACGTGGGGCAGATCGACACACCCTACCTCACCGCCAACACCTGCGGCATGGCCGCAGTGGTCCAGCGCTTCCGCGACTGGCCCCACGCCGGACATGTCACCCTGAAGAGCGTGGAGCGTTCACGCCTGGCGCTGGCCGGCGAGGAACTGCTCTAGCCTCCACCATCCGCTACTGAAACGATACGGGCCGACGCCGAAAGGGCGCCGGCCCGTCTGCGTGGTGGCCAAGGTCGCGCAGACAACGGGCGCGGAAGCGCTCAGCCGCCGCGGTTGACTGCTTTCTCGATCACCGCCTCACTTTCACTGCCGGGGCCCTTGCGCAAGACCGTCTGTGCCTCGTGGTAAAGACACACGAAGCGCTGGCAGGAAGCGCAATGCACATGGTCGTCGGGATTCTTCACACTGGAGACCCGCATCCGATGGCTGCCGCAGTTGGGGCAGGCCACGGGCAACCGAAAATCTTCGGAGAGTGTCATCGGCTCCTCCTGTCGATATGGATCACACCGCCCTATCCTGCCCCAGCCCACACCGCGTAGGCCAGTCATCTCGTCCTGGAGACGACGAAGCCGGTTGCCGCAATGGCCCTCCCCTTATGGGCACCGACGTGCAAGCTCATGTGAGCCAACGACAGGAGCCTGCTGTGATGACCGATGTCAATTTCCGGCAATGGTGGGCCTTGGCCGATGATCCAAGGCTTCGGAGCCATCGCGTGACATGAATACCAGCCATCGTCACCAACGAAGGGGGCGCCATATCCGCCTCCAGGCCTGAACCAACGAACCGACTTACCCTGTCGATTGCTTGATAAACAGATCGCTGTCATTCACTATGCCTTGGCACACTGACAGGATATGATCAATCTGTGCTTCGGTGACAGAGCTGTTCAATGAGAAACGAATGAGATTCTTTTTCTCAGTGGTAGCAGGGCTACAGAAAACCGCCCCAAAGACACCGCAATCCTCCAGATGATCCCTCACTCTTTCGGTGTTTCTTCTTTCCCCCGTCTCCAGCGCCACGATCTGGGACTGACTGCGAGTCTCAACACCTATCTCTCTCAGCCCTTCTCTCAACGTGCGTGAGTTATTGAAAAGTCGATCTCTCCTTTCATCCGACTTCTTGACGACATCAAGCGTCTCCTCTATTGCCTCTATCTCATAGGGCAATATGCAGGAACTGAATATGGCAGGAAACCCGACAAAGGGAATGCATTGATTGGCACTGTTGTTGACCCATATCGCGCCCGCACGATAGGCAAATGTCTTGGCAAGGCTGGCTGTCATGAAATCGACCTGGCGAGAAAGCCCTAACTCAGAGAGCAGGCCGCCCCCCTTTTCGCCATGTGTACCAAGAGAGTGCGACTCATCGACCAGAATGGCACAGCCAGTATCCTTGGCAATTCTTACCAGATCGACGAGGGGGGCCACCGTGCCAATGGTACTGTAGATAGAGTCGACTGCGATCAGCCCAGGGCCATAGCGCTTGATCTGTTTTATCAAATGATCACAGCTGTTATGCAGGAAAGGATGGATATTGGCATCGGCATAGCGAGCCCCTTCCCATATCGACATATGCGCAAAAAAATCTATGTAAACATTGCAACCGGGAGGACACACGGTTTGAAGCAACCCTGCATTGGCGTTCCAGCCAGACTGTGACAATAAACAGGAGTTGAAATTCACGTAGTCTGCAAGCTGATGTTCCAGGCTGGGTTTGGATGCTTCATCCTGCAGATAGATAGCGGACATGAACACGCTGTCCTGACTTTTCTCAATCGCTTCTTTTAAACGAGCCTGAATCGATGAATGATTGGCCAGGCTAAGATAATCATTGCTTTGCAGAACGATATCACCTTGGGAGGGCCGCCTTCCCAACACCAGATGTTTCCCGCTATCGTTTTGCTCTATAAGATCGTGAATAAAGCAATCCAGCCTATCCTGAAACACGTCAGGCAACTGAACTGCCTTGGCCTCCATTCCCATAGCACAAGACTCCTTTCCAATCCATCCATAGTGTCAAATGGCGAAACAGCAACATCGGTGCGCTTCGAGAGCTCATCCTTCTTCGTCTGGCAGCTCGGAAGTTACGGCACCTTTACGTCCGCCGCGACAGCCATCAAATCGAAAGGAGAAAGTCATCTACATGAAATACGAGAATGTCAATGAAACACAAAGAACCGTGTTTTCGCTTTCCCTAACGATGCATCAGGCGGCACAGTTCATCGTAGTTCACTAATTCAAGATCGTCACGTCTCGGTGAATAGAAAGAAGAACAAGCATTCTCTATGCTAATTTCGATATCCATTGACCAACAATACTTCGGTAGAAAGCCAGCCATTAGGCGTCTGCAGCGCCTCATTGCTAGCATGGACGACGCCGCCCTCTCATGCTTAAGTTCTCATCGCACCGGCCCACCGATAGCTCATTAGGCCGGCGGTGGGCCAACGGGCCGGTGACGACTCTCGTGTCGACACGATATCCAGAGACTCCCTTGCGATGGTTGAGACGTTGGATATCTTCACCATCGCTCAGCCGCTAGAGGGAGCCCGTCTCGTCACGCTCGCATAGAGCACGCCCCGGCCAGTCAAAGAGCCCGTCATCTGCCGAGGCGGCGCGTCTCAACGGGTCAGCCGTTCGGCGAGCCAACGGCCAATGTCGGCCACCTGCTGCGGGCAGACCGCATGGGCCATGGGATACTGGCGATAGTGGACGGGGTAACCCATGGCCTCGAGACGGTCGCGAGCGGCCAGGCCCAGCGCCTCGGGCACTACCGGGTCGAGATTGCCGTGGTGAATCTCGATGGGCAGGTCGCGATTGGCTGCCGCGGGCTCGAGGCTGTCGACCGTGGCCAGGTAAGTGGACATCGCCAGCAGCCCGCCCAGCCGCTCGGGGAAGGTGAGCGCCGCCTGGTATGCCACGGCACCGCCTTGAGAGAAGCCGGCCAAGATGATCCGCTCGGCGGGGATACCGTGCTCGATCTGCTCGCGAACGAGGCCCTGGATCCGCTCGGCGGAGGCCTTGAGCTGCGCCTCGTCGACTCGACGGTCAAGGCTCATTTCCTTGATGTCGTACCAAGCCGGCATGACCATGCCGCCGTTGATGGTCACCGGCAAGCGCGGCGCATGGGGCAGGATGAAGCGGGCATCGAGCCCCTCGGGCAGCCCCAGGGCGGGTACCAGCGGCTCGAAGTCGTGTCCGTCGGCCCCCAGGCCATGAAGGATGAACACGCAGGCATCGGCGGGTCGACCGCTACGCGGCTCGATGATCAGCTCGTCGGGTGCACTCATGGGCTCGTCTCCAGCACAAAAGCGACACCCTAGCGCAAAGCGCCCACGTCGGCGAGGGGTGTCAGAACGGCCAGACGAGCGGAATCAACACCAGCGCCACCGCCGCGGTCAGCAGATTCAGCGGCCCGCCCACGCGCAGGTAGTCCTTGAGGTGATAGCCCCCGGGGCCATAGACCATCAGGTTGGTCTGATAGCCAATCGGCGTCAGGAAGCTGGCCGAGGCGGCAAACATCACCGCCACCACGTAGGGCATGATGCTGACGCCCAGGTTCTCGGCGGCGGCAGTAACGATGGGAAAGGTGATCACCGCCGCGGCATTGTTAGTGACCAGTGAGGTCAGCAGCGCCACCATCACGTAGACGCCGGCCAACAGCAGCCAGGGACTGCCATCGATATAGGCCAGGCCGGCAGTGGCCATGCTCACCGCAGCGCCGGAACTCTCCAGCGCCGCTCCTAACCCGAAGGAGGCGGCAATGGTCAGCAGTACCCGAGTGTCCATGCCGCGCTTGGCAGCGCCCACCGAGCAGCAGCCGGTAAGCACCGAGGCCGCTGCACCGAGCATGGCGGCATTGAGCATGCTCATTACGCCGAAGGTGGCCAGCATCACCACGCCGAGCAGAATGCTCCAGGCCAGCCAGGCCTTTTCGTGATTGGGGCGCGCCGAGCCGTTGACCTGGCTGATCAGCAGGAAATCCCGCGACTGACGGTGGCGCTCGATGAACGGCGGTCGCGCCTCGAGCAACAGCACGTCCGCCGGTTGCAGGCGAATCTGCCCAAGGTTGCCGGCGACACGTTCGCCGCCCCGACACACCGCCAGCACCGCGGCCCCGTAAAGGGTACGAAAGTGTCCCTCACGGATACGCTGGCCGATGAACTGGCACTGATCCGAGACCACCGCCTCGACCAGGCGGCGTTCCTTGAAGTCCTTCTCCAGACTCGACTCGCCCTGGTGGGAGGGCATCAGGCCACGGATCTGCTGCAGCTCCACGGCGCCCGCCGAGGTCCCGGCGAACACCAGGCGATCATTGCCCTTTAGCTTCTCGCCGGGCCCCACCACGCTGACCACGTTGCCGCCGCGCTCGATCTCGACCAGAAACAGCTCCTGGAGGTGGCGCAAGCCGGCCTCCTCGACCGTCCGGTCGACCATCGGTCCATCGGGATCGACCTCCATCTCGATGGTGAACTCACGGGGATTCTCGAACACCTGGGTGGCGCTGCCGCGCTGGGCGAGCAGGTGGCGGCCCACTACCAGCAGGTAAGCGACGCCGACCACCGCCACCGGCACCCCGACCCAGGCGATGTCGAAGAGCCCCATGGCCAGCGACGGATAGCGCTCGATCAGCAGGCCATTGACCACCAGATTGGTGCTGGTGCCGAGCAGCGACACGGTGCCGCCGAGGATGGAAGCAAAGCTCAGCGGCATCAGAAAACGCGAGGCCGGCATTCCCAGGCGCCGGCTCCAGCCAAGCACCGCGGGAATATAGGTGGCCACGACGGGAGTATTGTTGAGAAAACCGCTGATGGCGGCCACCGGCAGCAACAAGCGACACTGCGCCCCGGCCTCGCTGGCGGGACGTCCCAGCACGTAACGGATGATCAGGTCGATGCCGCCGGTTTCGCGAATGCTGGCCACCAGTACGTACATGAAGGCCACGGTGAACAGACCGCTGTTGGAAAACCCTGCCAGCGCCTGGTTCGGGTCGATGACCCCCAGGGTCAGCAGCCCGATCACGGCTCCGAGCAGGATCATGTCGGTCCCGATCCGAGTCATCGCCATCAGGGTAAAGACGACGACCACCACGGCAATCGTCAGCCAGGCATCCAAGGGCATGAGGCATCCACGTGAAAAATGAGAAATCACCCCATTGTGACGGTACGCGAATATGCCTGAAAGTTATTTGTAGAAATTGATCTAGAAGAAAAAGAGATAAAAGAGGGAAGAGGGAAGAGGGAAGAGGGAAGAGGGAAGAGGGAAGAGGGAAGAGCAGAGTGCGCGGCGAGGCCACAACGCACAAGGCCCGCCGAGGCGGGCCTTGAGTCTCGCTACTCTGGGGTAGCGAACATCACGGTCAGACGCTTAGTCGATGACCTTGATGTTGGAAGCCTGCAGGCCTTTCTTGCCCTGAGTGACCTCGAAGGAAACCTTCTGGCCATCCTGCAGAGACTTGAAGCCGTCGGCTTGGATCTCGGAGAAGTGAGCGAACAGGTCGTCACCGTTGTCGTCCGGAGAGATGAAGCCGTAGCCTTTGGTGTCGTTGAACCACTTGACGGTACCGGTAGCCATGTTTCGAATGCCTCGAATAGCGTGATTTGTAGCCGGGGGAATACCCGAGTTGCAGTGGGTAAACAAGAAACTTTCACCGGGCGACCGACGCTATTCAGCCTTCGATGACCACTTGCGATGTTCGACTTGCCAACCAACTGCTTCCAGCATGCGCCCTCGAGGGGCGCAGGTCAAACACTATTTGCGTCGTGTGACAACCCCGTTACGTTTCCGCACACAGCCAGGCGGCCGCCTTCTCGGCGATCATCAGGGTCGGCGAGTTGGTGTTGCCGCTGGTGATGGTGGGCATCACGCCAGCATCCACCACGCGCAGCCCCTCCACGCCACGCACCCGCAGGTGCGAATCGACCACCGCCATGGGGTCATCGTCGCGGCCCATGGCGGTGGTGCCCACCGGGTGAAAGATAGTGGTGCCGATCTCGCCGGCCAGCCGCGCCAGATCCTCGTCACTCTCGTACTGCACCCCCGGCTTGACTTCCTCGGGCGCGTAGCGAGCGAAAGCCGGCTGTGCGGCGATGTGGCGAGTCAGGCGCAGGGAATCCGCGGCGACTCGGCGATCGTCCTCGGTTGCCAGGTAGTTGGGTGCGATACGCGGCGCCGCGGCCGGATCCCGCGAGGCGAGGCGCACCGTTCCGCGACTGGTGGGATTGAGATTGCACACGCTGGCGGTGATCGCCGGAAAGTCGTGCAGCGGCTGGCCGAAGGCTTCCAAGCTCAGCGGCTGGACGTGATATTCCAGGTTGGGATGAGCAAGTTCAGGCGAGCTGCGGGTGAAAGCGCCGAGCTGTGACGGCGCCATGCTCATGGGTCCCGAACGCTTCAGCAGGTACTCCAGGCCGATACGCGCCTTGCCGGCCCAGGTCCCGGCCAGGGTGTTGAGGGTCCGAGCGCCGGTAACCCGAAAGACGGCGCGAATCTGCAGGTGATCCTGAAGATTCTCCCCTACCCCGGGCAGGTCGTGGACCAGCGGGATGCCATGCTCGGCGAGCCGCGCCGCCGGCCCGATACCGGAGAGCTGCAGCAGCTGCGGCGAGCCGATGGCGCCGGCAGACAGCACCACGCCACGGTTCGCCGCCGCCTCGACGATCTCACCGTCCCGCATGACGCACACGCCGCTGCAGCGGGGTCGACCACCCTCTCCCGCCGTGAAGGTCAGCCGCTGCACCTGGCTGGAATGCCAGAGGGTCAGATTGGGACGCTTCTCGGCGCCACGCAGGAAAGCCTTGGCGGTATTCCAGCGAAAGCCCGAGCGCTGGTTGACCTCGAAGTAGTCAACGCCCTCGTTGCAGCCGCGGTTGAAGTCGTCGGTGCGTGGGATGCCCGCCTGGACGGCGGCCTCGGCGAAGTCATCCAGCACCTGCCACTTGAGGCGCTGTCGCTCCACCCGCCATTCGCCGCCGTGACCGTGGAAGTCGCGATGAGCGGCGTCGGCGTCGTCGCCGGGGTCCAGCCGGTAGTGATCTTCATGGCGCATGAAATCGGGCAGGCAGTTCTCCCAACGCCAGGCTTCGTCACCGGTGACCTCGGCCCAATGATCGTAGTCACGGGCCTGGCCACGCATGTAGATCATGCCGTTGATGCTCGAGCAGCCGCCCAGGGTCCTGCCGCGCGGATAGAGCAGCGAGCGGCCATTGAGCCCCGGTGTCGGCTCGGTGCGGAAGCGCCAGTCCGTGCGCGGGTTATCGATGCAGTAGAGATAGCCTACCGGGATGTGGATCCACGGGTAGCGGTCGCGGCCGCCGGCCTCGATCAGCAGCACCCGTCGCCGGGGGTCGGCGCTGAGGCGATTGGCGAGCAGGCAGCCGGCGGTACCGGCGCCCACGATAATATGGTCGAAGGTCGCGACGACGCTCACGGGGACTGTCTCCTTGTCGACTCCGGCGTCCAGCGTCGCGCGACCTCATCCGTCTGTCACTGCGGCCTTGGTCGAGACAGCAGCCGGACGCTCACAGCTCGTGGCCCAGCACCACGCGGCAGATGTCGGAGAAGCTGCGCGCCTCCGGCAACGTGGTCATGTCGCTGCCCAACGCCCGGCCAATGTCGGCCGCCGAAACCACGCCGCGGATGCGCCGCTGCCCTCGACGATCGGTCTCGGTGACCAGCAGATGCTGATCGCCGAAGGCCTCAAGGTCGCGCACCAGTTGGCCGATGGTCAGGCTCGCCATGCGCTCCATCGACAGTGACCGCAGCTCTGCGCAAGGAGTCTGCACCATGCGGGCGGTCACGTCCTCGCGGGCGATGCCGCTGCCCTGCATGGCCTGGGTGGTGCGACGACCGCCAATCACGTCGCGGGCGTTGAGCACGCCGAGACAGTCGCCGTCGTGGTCGACCACCAGCAGTAGGCGCACCCCGCCGTGCTCCATGACCTTGCGAGCATCGATGATCGAGGTGTCGGCCGGTACGGTGAGCGGGGCGACGTGCTGGAAATCCGTCAGTACCGTCAGTGCCGGGCTGTCCGGCGAAAGCCGCGGAGGAACCGGCTTGGCGATTGGAGTGTGCGCCGAAAGGGTGTCCAGGCGTGCGGGAGAAGTGGTCAGGGTAGGCATGATGTTTTGGCTCCTTTGACGGGCATCACCGGCAAGTCACGCCGGGTTATCCCTACACTGGACCTCCCCAGCTTAAGAGAACCTTAAGAGATTCGACGCCGCAGGCTCGCGATTGACAGTCCTCCGTCCGAGGCATGCAATGGCAGGCATTCCGCCGCAATGGAGTGCGACATGTCGCGACCGCCCCGCCGCTTTCTCGTCTATGCCCTGAGCCTGCTCGGGCTCGCCGTCTGCCTGCTCGGCCTGGCCCTGGCGCCGGGCTGGAACTGGGGGCTCGCCGCCCTGGCCTGCGCCTTGCTGGCCGCCATGGGTACCCACGATCTCATCCAGCGCCGGCACACGGTCAGCCGCAACTATCCGGTGACCGCCCACCTGCGCTACCTGCTGGAATCCTTCGGCCCCGAGATCCGCCAGTACTTCATCCAGCGCGACACCGAGGAAGTGCCCTTCTCACGGGAACAGCGCAGCCTGGTCTACCGGCGCGCCAAGGGCACCATCGACAAGCAGCCCTTCGGCTCGCTGCGCGACATGCAGGCGCCCGGCTACGAGTGGATGAACCACTCCCTGGCGCCGGCAGCGATCAGCGACAATGACTTTCGCGTCACCGTCGGTGCCGGCCGGGCCCGCCCCTACGCGGCCAGCGTGCTCAACGTCTCGGCGATGAGCTTCGGCGCCCTGTCGCCCAATGCCATCAGTGCCCTTAACGACGGCGCCCGGCGCGGCGGTTTCTACCATGACACCGGCGAAGGCGGCATCTCGCCCTATCACCGCCGCGGCGGCGACCTGGTGTGGGAGATCGGCTCCGGCTACTTCGGGTGCCGCGACGCCGAAGGCGGCTTCGACGCTCGGCGCTTCGCCGAGCAGGCCACCGATGACGCGATCAAGATGATCGAGATCAAGCTCTCCCAGGGCGCCAAGCCAGGCCATGGCGGCATCCTGCCCGGGGCCAAGGTAACCGCCGAGATCGCCGCCACCCGCGAGGTCCCCGAGGGACACGACGTGGTGTCGCCGGCGTCCCATAGCGCCTTCACCACGCCCCGCGAGCTGATCGACTTCATCTGCCGACTGCGCGAGCTCTCGGGCGGCAAACCGGTGGGCATCAAACTGGCCATCGGCCACCCCTGGGAGTGGTTCGCCCTGGTCAAGGCGATGCGCGAGCAAGGCGAGCACCCCGACTTCGTGGTGGTAGACGGCGGCCAGGGCGGCACCGGAGCCGCACCGCTGGAGTTCATCAACCGACTGGGCATGCCGCTCACCGACGCCCTGCTGCTGGTGCACAACGCTCTGGTCGGGGCCGGCCTGCGCGAAAAGGTGCGCGTCGGCGCCGCCGGCAAGGTGATCAGTGCCTTCGACGTCGCCCGCACCCTGGCGCTAGGCGCCGATTGGTGCAACTCGGCAAGGGGCTTCATGTTCTCGCTGGGCTGCATCCAGGCGCGCAGTTGCCACACCGACCGCTGTCCCAGCGGCGTGGCCACCCAGAATCGTCTGCGCGGCAGCCGGCTCGACGTACCGCTCAAGGCCGAGCGAGTCGAGCGCTTCCAGGCCAGCACCCGCGAGGCCCTGGCGGAGATGCTGGGTGCCGCCGGGCTGACGCATCCCTCCCAGCTGGGCCCAGAGCACATCAGCCGCCGAGTCTCGCGGCATGAGGTCAGAAGTTTTTCTACCCTCTTCGACCTGTTGGCGCCCGACGAACTGCTGGAAGGCGGCGCCTCCCGCCACCCGGTGTTCGCCGACTACTGGGACGCGGCCACGGCCGACAGCTGGGCGCCACCGATCGACCTCCAGCGCCTGCGCGACAGCAAGCTGGTGTAAGCAACACCCGGACGCTTATGAGCAACGCGCGAGATGCATCCGCCCTGCGGCGATGGTAGGCTACGCCCATTCCGGTCATGGGCTCACGCTATCGTCCCGTCAGACCGGACTACACCATCGCTGGGGAGTAGCTGGCTCACACCCGACGTGTGAGAGCGCCTGTCAACATAGTCGGCCAGATGCCGTGGCAGGTGCACCGGCGCGTCGCTCGATACGCTAACGTATCGCGCCGCGCCAGGTTGGCGAGACCATCGACGGTACGACGCCCAAGGTCGGGCGCGTCGTGTCGTCATGGTAAATCGCCCGACCGCTACGCGTGACTCCCATGACCCTGCTTTCCACCACCCTGCTCGCCTTCTCGATGTCCACCGATGCCTTCGCCGCGGCCGTCAGCAAGGGTGCCGCAGTCGAGCATCCACGTTTTCGGGAAGCCCTGCGCACCGGCCTGATCTTCGGCATCGTCGAGGGCCTGACGCCGCTGATCGGCTGGACCCTGGGCGTGGGCGCGGCCCACCATATCGCGGCCTGGGACCACTGGGTGGTGTTCGGTCTCCTGCTGGCCCTGGGGGTGCGCATGATCCTCGCCGGGCTGGCCACGCCGGAAACGGACGACGAAGCCCCCGCCGCCACTCCGGGTCGCTACGCCTGGTGGATGATCGCCGCCACCGCGGTGATCACCAGCATCGACGCCCTGACCGTGGGCATCGGCCTGGCCTTCATGGAAGCCAACATCCTGTTGACCGCCCTGGCGATCGGTGCCGCCACCACCCTGATGGCGACGCTTGGCGTGATGCTGGGCCGCCGCCTCGGCGTGCTGATCGGCCAGCGGGCCGAGGTGCTCGGCGGGGTGGTGCTGATCGGCATCGGCACCACCATCCTGACCCAGCACCTGGGGCTCTGGTGACCCTACTCTGGCTATCGCTGTTGGCCATGGCGAGGGCGCCGGGGACGGGTCGTCGAGGGGGTTTTTGGCCATGGGTGAGGCGGATTCCGCCGAACGGGTTGGCCAAGGATGGCCAGCACCGGTCCTGCTAGCGGCGCAGGATGCGAGAGCGCTGCAGGGCCAAAGTAGCGCCCAAGGAGGGGTTCATAGCGCCCCTCGTCGACCTGTCGCCGGATCAGCCCGAACGATGGAGTTATCTGCGATAACCCTGGTGACCCCGCCCCCTGTCTTTACCTTCTTGGTGCATCCTGACACCATGTCGCACCCTTTTTGCGCACGAAAGCGACAATGAAGACCTATTTCAACAAGATGCGCGGTAACCGCTATCGCCGCGACGACATCGACTGGCGCGACGCCTGCTGGTCCTGGCTCGGCGCCTTCATCGGCATGAGCGCCGTGGCCTGGCTCGGCGAGCAGTGGCTGGCCCACCACCTGCTGATCGTCGGCTCCTTCGGCGCCACCTCGGTGCTGATCTACGCCGCCCCCGAGAGCCCCTTCGCCCAGCCTCGCAACGTGCTGCTGGGCAGCGTGCTGTCGGCGCTGATCGGCGTGGGCTGTTTCCAGCTGCTGGGCGCCACGGCACTGACCGTGGCCCTGGCGGTATCACTGGCAGTACTGGTGATGCAGCTGACCCAGACCGTGCATCCCCCCGGCGCGGCCGCCGCACTGATCGCGGTGATCGGAGGCCCCGAGGTTCACGCCCTGGGCTGGGCCTTCCCGCTGGTGCCGGTGGGGCTCGGCTGCGTGGTGATGCTGCTGGTCGCCATCCTCGTCAACAACCTGGCCCGCCACCGCCGCTACCCCCGCCACTGGTAGCCCGCCCAGGGTAGCGTCGCGGCGCTCTCAGCCGCCCCGGCAGTCGCGCGTCAGGTCACGCTCGGGCTGCAGCACCCGCGTCTCCACGCCCAGCACGCCCAGCACGGTATGGAACAGGTTGGCGTGGCTCGCTGGCCGCTTGGCCCGTTCGGCCAGGCAACTGTCGTCCAGCCCTGCCGTGGCGTCGAACCCGGCTGACGACCACCACACCATCGGCACATGGGTCTGCTCGTCGGGCGCGATGGCATAGGGCAGGCCGTGGAGATACAGTCCGTGCTCGCCCAGCGACTCGCCGTGATCGGCGACATAGAGCATCGCCGTGTCCACCCCCGGCAGGGATGCGAGATCCCCGATCAAGCCGTCGAGCAGCGCATCGGTGTAGCGCACGGCGTTGTCGTAGCTGTTCACCACCGCCTGGCGATCGCACTGGCTCAGCTCGGCGCTGTCGCAGGTCGGAGTATAGACGCGGTAATCATCGGGATAGCGGGCATAGTAGCTGGGGCCGTGGTTACCGAGCTGATGCAGCACCAGCACCGTATCCCGGTCGACGCCTTTGGCCACCCGGGCCGCCTCCTCGAACAGGGCACCGTCCAGGCATTCGCCGTCCGGGCACTGGGCGGGATGATCCTGCGCGGCGATCTGGCGCGTTTCCACGCCCTGGCAGACGCCCTTGCAGCCGGACTGGTTGTCCAGCCACAGCACCCGAAAACCGGCATGGGACAGCACGTCCAGCAGCGATTCGTGGCTCTTGATCTCGCGCTCGCTCTGTTCGCCGCGGCCGCCCGGCGCGAACATGCAGGGCACCGACACCGCGGTGCTGGTGCCGCAGCTGCTGACGTCGGTGAAATTGACCAGGTCACGCTCGGCCAGCCGCGGCGTGGTCTGGCGTTCATAGCCGTCCAGCCCCCAGTCGGCGGCGCGCATCGTCTCGCCGACCACCAGCACCAGCAGGCGCGGCTTGTCGCCCTCCACGCCCTTCACCGCATCCTCGCCGAGCGGCAAACGCTCGGCAGGCAGCGGATCGCTGGCCGCCATCACCTGCCCGGTAGACACCAGCGCGTTGCCCGGCGTGACCAGGTAGCGCAGCGCTGGCCGATTGCGCATCTCCGAGGACAGCCCCTGATAGCCGATCATCAGCGACGCCGCCAGCACCGCCACGGCGCCGACCAGATAGCCCGAGCGACGCAGCAGCGCCCTTGGCCAGCGGCTCGCCGTCAATCGCACGCACCACAGCAGCAGTACCGGCAGGCCGGCATACAGCAGCAGGTACAGGGCAAATGACGGAGTCAGCAGCTCGCCGGCCTCGCGGGTGTCGGTCTGCAGCACGTTGTCGATCATGGTGGTATCGAAGTGCGTGCCATAGCGAGTAGTGAAGTAGTTCACCACCGCGGCGAGGATCACCAGCAGGCTCAGCAGCGGCCGCACCGTGTGGCGTGTCATGAACGGCAGGAACACCACGAACTGCAGGACGGTCAACACCAGGGCCTCCACCGACAGGCTTTCCCAGGCGGCCACCGAAACGAGCGGCGCGTCCGCCAGCATGCCGTGCCAGAAAGGCCCGTTGTAGAGCAGCGTGAAGACCACGCAGACCAGCAGGGTCAGCGCTTCGGGGGACAACCGAGGAGACGGCAGCCAACGCCGGGTGCGACGAAGGCCCGGGGCATCGGGGAGTGACATCATGCGGGGGTCTCTGCGAGCGTAAGGGAGGTAACGGGTCGACCCGACAGCAGCCAATGGGCCGCCACGGCGCTGATCGTGGTGCACAGCATCAGCGTCCAGAGGTCATGGGAGAGAAAGTGAGCGCCGCGCAGCTGCTGGGCGACGCCGAAGACGAGCCCCAACCCCAGGCCGACGGCCAGCCCCCACCAGCGCCAGCGCGGCTGAACGGCCGTGAGGAAGGGAAACAGCGCGACCCAGGCATAGCCAGCGCTGGCATGCCCGGCGGGAAAACAGGCGGTGTCGGGAAAACCCGCCGGGCGCGCCTCGAACAGGCCGATGAACGGCGCCCAGCCACCGTAGCGCGTCAGGTCCCAGGGGCACTCCATGCTGACCAGCTGCTTGAGGGTCGATACCGCCAGCGTCGACCCGGCCACCGCCAGGAACAGGAACCACAGCGGGCGCCGCCAGGGGCGCAGCGGCGCCAGCCCGTGGCTCAGCGCCAGCGCCAGGATCACCGCGCCGCCCATGGCCTGGCTGAGATCGCGACCGCCCTCATGCAACAGGGCCTCGGTGAGCGCACCATGGCGGAGCGACCACTCGCCGCCTTCGAGCCGGTAGAAGAAATCGGCGAGGCGGAAGTCGAGCCCCAGCCGCGCGAATGCCAGCATCAGCGCGGCAAAGCCCGCCCAGGCCAGCAGCAGGCGAGGCCAGAAGACAGACAAGCGAGAAGGTGGCAGGGAAGTCGGCATGGTAGCCCCGAGGCGAGGAGGAAAACGCCACGTATCCTGCGCCTCCAGGCTTACCCGGGACTTAATCCAAACTTAACCAGGCCTTAACGTGGCCATGTTGCGGCGTCGCCGGGCAACGACTCCCGCCAAGCCGCGATTGTCGGCTACCATGGCGCCAGACGGGGCACGCCGCTCTGCCAGGCCGCCCGCCTCTCATCTGCACGACTGTTCTGCACATTCAGGAAGCGCCTCGACAATGACGTCCGCCGACATCCCCCGCTCCGACCCCGCCGCGTCCCCCGCCCTTCCGGACGTGCTCGCCGGCCCCATCCTGCGCCGCCTTGACCCGAATCGCCTGCGGATCTGGCTAGTAGGCTCGCGCCATCTGGAAGGCAAACTGCTGCTGCACCCTGCGGGTCACGGCCCGCGCCGGTTGAGCCTGAACGATCATCGGGTCCGCCGCCTGCCACTGGGCCGCCATGCGGTGCTGCACCTGATCGACGTCGCGCTGGAGACGCCGCTGCCCACCGGCGTGGTGATCGATTACGACCTGCGCCTAGCCTCTGGCGGCGGCGTCGAGGCCGGCATCGCCGACTGGGCCCCGCACCTGCTGCACGAGGGCGCACGGCGCCCCTGCTTCGTGCTCGCCGAGAGCCATCGTCGCCTGCTGCACGGCTCCTGCCGGCGGCCCCACCACGATGGCCCGGACGCCCTGGTGCGCGCCGACGCCTGGCTCGCCGAGCGCCGCGATGACGCCGAGGCCTGGCCGGCCTGGCTGCTGATGACCGGTGACCAGATCTATGCCGACGACGTGGCCGGCCCCACCCTGGTGGCGATCCACGCCCTGATACGCCGTCTGGGCCTGTTCGACGAGCCGCTGGAGGGCGCCACTGTCAGCGACAGCCAGGGCCTCTACGCCGCCGAGTCGACCTACTACCGCCGCGAGGCGCTGCTGCCCGACGTGGACAGCAGCGACGACCTGCGCGAACGCGTCTTCGCCGGCGCCCGCAAGCCGGTGTTCACCTCGGCCCACGCCCATAACCACCTGATGACCTTCGCCGAGGTCATGGCCATGTACCTGCTGGTGTGGTCCCCGGTGCCCTGGCGGCTGGTGGAGATCGCCGCGCCGTCGCTGGACGAGGCGAACGCCACGGCCTTCGCCGACGAGGCCGCGGTCATGGAGCGCTTCGTCGAGGGACTGCCCGCCGCCGCCCGTCTGCTCGCCCATGTGCCGTCGCTGATGATCTTCGACGACCACGACGTCACCGACGACTGGAATCTCACCGCCGACTGGGAGGCCTGCGCCTACGGCCACCCCTTCTCGCGGCGCATCCTCGGCAACGCCTTGCTGGCCTACCTGCTGTGCCAGGGCTGGGGAAACGACCCGGACCGCCTGGCCGCGCCAATGGACGAGGCCGCCGCCCTGCTCGACGCCGCCGAGGCGTCCGACGGCTGGCTGTCCGCCGAAGCCCATGACACCTGCATTCACCACCTGCAGCGCTTCGAGGGCTGGGAATTCCAGGTGCCGGGGACCCCCAAGCTGGTGGTGCTGGACACCCGCACCCGCCGCTGGCGCAGTGAACGCAGCCCGCGAAGACCCTCGGGGCTGATGGACTGGGAAGCGCTCTCGGACTTCCAGCAGGAGCTGCTCGATGCCCCCTCGGTGATCATCGTCTCGCCGGCGCCGATGTTCGGCGTCAAGCTGATCGAGGGCATCCAGAAGCTGTTCACCCTGATCGGCAAGCCACTGCTGGTGGACGCCGAGAACTGGATGGCACACCGCGGCGCGGCCAGCGTGATGCTGAACATCTTCCGCCACTCGCGGACCCCAGGGCACTACGTCGTGCTCTCCGGCGACGTGCACTACTCCTTCGCCTACGACATCCGCATCCGCCATCGCCGCTCCGGCCCACGTATCTGGCAGATCACCTCCAGCGGGCTCAAGAACGCCTTCCCCGACACCCTGCTGGACGCCTTCGACCGCGCCAATCGCTGGCTGTACTCGCCGCGCTCGCCGCTCAACTGGTTCACCCAGCGCCGGCCGATGCGCATCAAGCCCCGCGACCCGGACCGTGCCCGGGCCGGGGAACGGCTGTGGAACGGCGCCGGCATCGGCCTGGTGGAACTGGACGACCAGGGCCGCCCCAGCGAGATCCGCCAGCTCGACGCCCGAGGCTTCGACGTGACCTTCCCGCCCCCGCCGGACAAAGACTGAGCGGGGACGGTACAGCCGGATTCCGAACGGATCAGGCCACGGCGCGTCGACCGGCCGCACGACGCCTGACCAGAGCGTCCACCGCTGCCATCACGACCAGCGAGGCGCCGACCAGCGGGAACAGCACTCCACCGATGGCCAGCAGCGCCAGCACGCCGCGCAGCGGACGGGAATCGGCAGGCTCCGGCGGCACGCCCAGCCGCCCGGCCGGGCGGCGCTTCCACCACATGACCGCCGAGGATACGCACAGCAGCACGATACCGGCGCAGGCCAGGGCCAGGATCAGCTGGTTGGCCAGGCCGTACTGCTGCCCCAGATGCACGTTGATGCCCCACTCCAGACCGCGGCCCAGCGGGCCGTAGTCGCCATAGCCCATGTCGAGCAGCGCCTCGCCGCTGTACTGGTCGAGATGCACCACACGCTGACGGCTCAGGTCGTCCGGATAGACTGATCCGGTATAGACGCCCTCGGGCCCGCCCGGCAGGCTCACCGCATAGCCAGGCGCCAGCCCCAGGCCGTCGAAGGTCGCCACTGCGCGGTCGAGGCCGATCGGCGCCGCGCCCGCGCCCTCGGCGGCCGAGGTCGGCAGCTGCGCCTGCTCCAGCGACCAGCTGGTGGCCTCGCGCTCGGCCAGGCGCGCCTCGGACATCGGCACGTTGACCCGCACCCCATCCGGATAGCCGAAGTTGTGGCCGTTGGCCAGTTCGTTGACCTTGCTGCCCCACACCGTCGACCAGGGCATGCCGGTGACCGCCAGGAACAGGATGATCCCACCGACGAAGAGGCCGGTCACCGCGTGCAGGTCGCGCCAGAACACTCGCTTGCCCGGCCGGCCGCGCACCGTCACCACGCCACCGCGCCGACCCCGCGGCCACCATAGGTAGAGGCCGGTCAGCACCAGCAGGATCGCCCAGCCGCCGACGATCTCGATGACCATGCTGGCGTTGGCACCGAAATAGTTGAGGCTGTGCAGGGTCCGGACCAGCCACATCACGGTGCCGCGATAGGGCATTTGCCCGGTCACCTCGCCATCGTAGGGATCGACGAACACCGCCACCCGGCTGCCATCCGGGCGCGTCACGTCGACCTCGGCGGCCAGGGTGTCGGCGGCCGGCGGCACGTAGCGGAACGCCTCGCCGTCGACCGCGGCCAGCGCCGCGTCGCGCTGGGCGCTCGGGTCGACCATCTCGGCCTCGCGGGCCTCGACCGTCATCAGGTCGGCGTGCCACCAGCGGTCGATGGAATCGTGGAAGAGGTAGAGGGCACCGGTGACCGCCAGGGAGATCAGAAACGGGATGACGATCAGCCCGGCATAGAAATGCCAGCGCCAGACGGCGCGATAGAGGTCCTGCGCTTTGTTGCTCATATGAGGTTCGCTCGAAGGGGAATCAGGGCACGCACGCCCTCGCCACTCGTCACGGAGACGGCGGCGATCGGTGGCGTTGCGCTTTACATCAGGGGGTCACGAGCGACGCGGGGGTGGGGCGCGAGTCGGCGCCTGGGGAAAGACCGCGGGGCCGCCGTGGGCGGCGCGGGTCGCCACCACCGGGGCAGTGATGGCCTGGGCGGCCAAGGGCGGCACGCTCGGCAGCATCGCCGACAGCACCGGCATCTGCTGGAACAGCGTGCAGTAGCCGCAAGCCGCATGCCAGCGGGCCTCAGGAGCGGCATTCCGCGCCTCGGCCGGCATGGCCATCCCATGGTCGGCATGCCGCTCCATCTCGCTCGCGCCATGATGGCCGGCATGATGACCGTGCGCCGTCCCGCCGGAGGCGTGGCCGGCGTGATGGTCGCGCTGAGACGCGCTCAGCTGCCCCACCAGCGGCCCCAGCACCAGCAGCAGCATCGCTAGCAGCGCGAGACGCGCGACCGGACGACGATGTCGGTGCAGGGCGTGGAAGGGGGTCATGGGGCGGCGTCGGTTGCGTTGGCAGAGATGGAGGAAGGCCACAGGGTAACGCAGTCACGCCCCTCACTCGGCAGGCGAGTGCGCGGCGCCTTGTCGCAGCGGATAGCCCCCGACCCCATTACCGGCATCCACCGGTGCGGCGACGCCGCCACAGCGCTACGCCGCCGGCCAGCAGCGCCCAGGCGTAAAGTGCCGCCACGGTGTCATCGAGCACGATGCCCACTCCGCCGACGATGCCCTCGGCCTGGGTGACCGGAGGCGGCTTGGTAGCATCCAGCAGGCGGTAAGCGACGAAGGCGCCGGCCATGACCAGCGGCTGGCGGGCCACCGCCTGCCCCAGCACCGCCACCGGGAAAGCGACGATCTCGTCGAGCACGATGCGCCCGTCGTCCTTGCCGCCCAGGGTATCCGAGGCCAGCTGGCAGAGCGGCATCGCCACCGCCAGCAGTATCGCCGCCACGCCGAGCTGCCAGCGGCGCGAGCGCCCGAGCAGCCACCAGGCCAGCGGCAGCGCCAGCAGCGTGCCGACGGTGCCCGAAGCCCAGGGAGACAGCCCCAGGCCGAGGCCGGTGGCCAGCCACATCACCAATGTATCCATCGTCATGGGCCCTTACATGACCGGCACACCGATCAGCGGACCGTGCAACCAGAATGCGAAGAGCGCATAGGCGAGCACACCAATCACCAGGGTGGCAAGGGTGCCCCCACCGGTCGGGGCCACCGGCGCCGTGGCAGGTCGCCGACGGGCGGCACGGAAGTCGAGGATCGCCCAGGCCAGGAAGGCGCCGAAGAAGACGATATCGCCGAGTCGGCCGTTGACCAGCAGGTGAGAGAAGGCCCACAGCTTGACGCCGAGGATCATCGGATGACGCAGCCGAACCTTGAGATGATTGCGCGGCACGTAGGCCGCCGCCACCAGCACGAAGGCCGGGATCATCAGCAACATGACCAGATGGCGCAGCGCCAACGGCGGCGTCCACAGGATGGGCGAATCGAGGCGCATCTGGCCGAAGCCCCAGATCGCCAGCGCCAGTCCCACCAGCGACACCAGGCTATAGAGGGCTTTCCAGCGATTCTCTCCCCAGCGGGCGATGCGCTCCCGCCGCCAGTCGTCGGCGACGATGCGCACGGAGTGGATACCGAGAAAGAGCACGAGGCCGAGCATCATCACAGTCATAGCGGAAGGGCTCCTCGAATCAGCGAGTTGTCGACCCGGCGAAGGGTAGCCGCCGGGGCCGGCGGACACCAGCCCCGGCCAGACGTCAGGCGCGCAGCACGTAGCGGAGAATCTCTACCACCTGGGCCGGGCTGGTCGCCCAGGCCATGGCGGCGGCGTCCACTTCCTTGAGCGGATGGATGATCTCCTCGCTGTGCAAGGTCACGTAAGGCTTGCCCAGGGCCGCACAGTAGCCGGCATCGAAGGCCGCGTTCCACTGCTTGTACTTGTCGCCGAAGCGCACCACCACCAGGTCGCTCTGCTCGATCAGGGTCTTGGTCCGAATGGCGTTGACCTTGGACGACTTGTGATCGCGCCAGTAGCCCTCGCTCTGCGGGCCGAGATGGTCACCGGCGGCATCGCTGGCGTCATGGTCGGTAACCGGGGCGGTGAAGGCGATGTCAAGGCCGGCATCCCGGGCGCCGCGCTGGATCTCCTCGCGCCAGTCGGTATGGATCTCGCCGGACAGATAGACGGTAAAGCTCATGATTCCTCCTCAGGGGGCCGGCTCGCGGCCGGTCTTGTCGATCGGAAACCCTATCTTACGCCATCGATTTTTGTACACAAAACAAACCACCTCATGTACCCATTCGAACCACGTTTCGACAAGGCTCGGTTCCGCACCGCATCATGGTCCAGATACAGTTACCGATCCACGACAACGGCATTCCCCCATGGCCCTCGACACCACCGACCTCAACCGCCGCATGACCCACTTCAACGAACACGACGATCTCTGGCTGTTCGGCTACGGATCGCTGATCTGGAAGGCCGACTTTCCCTACCGCGAACGCCGCCCGGCACGCATCCACGGCTGGGTACGCCGCTTCTGGCAGGGCTCCCACGACCACCGCGGCACGCCCGCGGCCCCCGGTCGGGTCGCCACCCTGGTGGCCGAGCCGGGTGCCGTCTGCGCGGGCATGGCCTATCGCATCACCCCGGCGACCCTGGGGCCGCTCGACGTGCGCGAGAAGAACGGCTACCTGCGCGAGATCACCCCGCTGCAGTTCGACGACGGCACCACCGCGAAGGGTCTGACCTACATCGCCACCGCCGACAACGCCGCCTTTCTGGGCGAGGCCGACGCCGATGCCATGGCCCGCCAGATCGCCGCGGCCCACGGCCCGAGCGGCCCCAATACCGACTACTTGCTGCACCTCGAGACGGCGCTGGCCGAGCTCGGCGTGGTGGAGTCCCACGTCAGTGACCTCGCCCGCCGCGTGCGGCACCTGTCGCCCACGCCGCCCGATCGCCAGCCGGTCTGAGGGCCTGACGCGACAGGACTTGCGCAAGGAGCGCCGGGGACAGGTCGCAGAGGGGGTTTTTGGCCAAGGATGGCCAAAGTAGCGCCCAAGGATGGGTTCATAGCGCCCCTCTCAGACCTGTCGACGGATCGGCCCCAAGCCAGAGCGCTTACTTCCAAAGCCGACGAAAAGGCGCCTTAGCATGTACAATAAGGCCCTGATCTCACGGCAGCCGGCGACGCCCCGATGTCGACCCTGACCGCGTCCGGCGCGCGAGGCCATTCCACCAGCACGAACATGGGAAGAGTGATGAGCGACAAGATTCAGGTGGCGTCCCCACTGGTCATCCTGCACGGCGACGAGATGGCACAGGTGGCCTTCGAGAAGATTATCGACACCTTCGTGACCCAGCCGCTGGCGATCGACCTGGTCGAGATCGACCTGACCGCCGAGAACCGGCTGGTCACCAACGGTCAGGCGGTGACGGACGCCATCGACGCGCTCAATCGCCACGGCGTCGGGATCAAGAACGCTGGCATGACGGTCAACCGCGAGCAGCGCGACGCCCTGCTGGCCAAGCATCCCGAGCTGGACGCCGGCACTCTCAACCCGCTGGCCACCAAGTCGCCCAACGGCGCGATTCGCAAAGGCATCGGCGGCAACATCACCCGCGAGGACATCGAGTTCCGCAACCTCAAGGTCGACCGGCCGGCCTGGGTCGGCCGCGACATCGAAGTCGAAACCATGGAGCACGGCGGCACCAAGGACAGCTACAACGCGTTGTCCTCGGCCACCGGCATCGTCAAGCTGCTGTTCGTGGGCAAAAGCGGCGACCCGGTCGAGCTGCATCGCCGCGAGGTCAACAAGGGCGATCCCTGGCTGCTGGCCACCAACGACCTGGAAGACGTCAAGGCATGGGCCCACCGCTTCTTCCAGCGCGCCCTAGACGAGAAGCGCGATATCTATCTGGGCCTCAAGGACACCGTCATCGCCGGCTACGACGGCGTGATGCGCGCCGCCATCGAGGACATCTATCGCCGCGACTACCAGGCCAAGGCCGAGGCACTGGGGCTCGCCTACCACTACGAGCTGATCGACGCCCAGGCCGCGCGCCTGGTCGCGAACCCGCCGGAGCGGGCGCTGTGGGGCGTGCCGGACAACAACACCGGACGCAAGCTCTACAAGCTGGTGGAACAGCTCAAGCGCTACGGCATTCCCGAGCGCAAGGCCCAGGTGTCGATCTCGCGGATGAGCGCCGGCGGTGGTGACCAGTACGGCAGCTTCAATGCCCCCGCCGCCGAGGACGGCATTCTCAAGGTGGTGGTCGACGGCGAGGAGAAGCACGCCCGCCACGTCAAGCAGGGCGATCCCATCCTGCTGATGTCCAACGATCGCGAGGCGATCAAGGACTGGGTGCTGCAGGTGTTCCGCGATGCGTCGCACAAGGACAAGGAGGTCTACTTCGGCCTCAAACGCGAGTACATGGACTACGACGAGGTGTTCAGCGACGTCATCACCGAGGCCCGCCGCGAGCTGGCCAAGGCCGACACCCCGCCGCCGTCGTTCATGATCATGCGACCCTCCAGCCAGCTGATCAAGATGATCACAGATCCGCCCCGCAACGCCCTCTACCCGGCGCAGAACCTCGATGGCGACATCTTCTCCGACATCTCCGCGGCGCTCGGCGGCAGCCTGGCCACCGCCAGCTCGATCATCGAGAGCAAGAACGGCACCATGCTGTTCGAGGCGCCCCACGGCACCGCCCATGACCTCTACCTCAAGTACCTGGAGAGCGACGGCAAGGAAGCGCACTTCAACTCCTCCGCGCTGATCTACGCCGTGGGCAACGCCCTGGAAACGCTGGCCGACCGCGAAGGCAACGCCGCGCTGGGCGACTACGCGGTTCGCCTCAAGGCGGCGCTGATCGACACCATCGGCGACGGCATCGTCACCGGCGACCTCAAGGGCAAGACCACCGACCCGGCCACCGAGACCGTGGTCGACATGCACGGTTTCCTGGACGCCGTGAAAGCTCGCCTGACGGCGTGAGTGCCCTGCACCCGACACCGGCGGCGTCGCCATGACGCCGCTGATCTACGCCGCCGCTGCCCTGGCCGAGATCGCCGGCTGCTTCAGCGTCTGGGCCTGGTGGCGGCTCGGCGCCACGGCACTGTGGCTGCTGCCGGGGCTGGCCAGCCTGGCGCTGTTCGCCTGGCTGCTCAGCCTCTCCTCGGCCGACTACGCCGGGCGCGCCTATGCCGCCTACGGCGGCGTCTACATCGTCGCCTCGCTGCTGTGGCTATGGGCGGTGGAGCATCGCCTGCCCGACCGCTGGGATCTGCTCGGCGCCGCCCTGTGTCTGGCCGGCGCCGGGATCATCCTGCTTGCGCCGCGGGCCGGCTGACGACCGCTGTCTCACTGCCGACGTCACTCCGGCCGCAACGCCTCTGTCCAACCCACGACGCCGGCGTGAAAGTGACATAGAATCTTCCCGGCGCACTGAATCTTTCCGGCACACTCCACCCTGAACCAGGCAATACCAACCTGACCCCATGCACCCGGCACTCCGCCAATGCTGCCTTGGCGTACGCTTTCGCCTACACCGAGACTCGATAGAACGGACACTAACTGCTGTACATTGCGCATCCAATATCAAGATCACGACGTATAGGATGTACCCCCCTACATGTCAGCGGACCGAACAGACGACACCTATGAACAACATGGCTTCCGTTGCGCTGGGCATGTCCATGGACGCACCCTCCGACAGCACCATCCTCTTCTCACCTGGCCCCAGCAACACCTTCATCCTGCTGTGCAGCTGCGGCTATACCGAAGTTTCCCGGAATCGACATGCCTGGGAGCACTTCCAGCCCGATTTCGATCGGGACCGCTGTTGCTGCCTGGCGTGCGGCCTTGACGTTGCACTGACCTACAATGACGACCCCCGTCTGCATTTCCGCAAGCCCTGAACGGCCAACCTCACCACAATATCGTACTGCCATCAGCGGCATCTTCCGGTAGATCTCCTGCTCTAAACCGAAACCAAAGTCTTACCCCCTACCCGTAGGCGACGATGATAGAATGCGCGCGCCTGCCGGGAGCCCCCCGGGCGATCCCCGGGCGAGCCATCGATGGCCCTACCCCTGCGACCGATTTGCCTCACCTTGGCCACGCGCCGCGGTGATAGCTCGTCGTGAGGCCACCGCCTGGCCTACCGGCTCCCGACCGTTCATGCATTCCGTGATTCCACAAGAGACACCCCATGATCGCCACCCTCAATACTCTGGGCCGCCCGCTGCTGCGGCTGGGGCTGATCCCCCAGATCGCGCTGGGCATCGTTGCCGGCCTGCTGCTCGCCACCTTCACGCCCGATACCGCCCGGGCGGCCGCACTGCTCGGCCAGGTCTTCGTCTCCGCCCTGAAGGCGGTGGCCCCAGTGCTGGTCTTCGTGCTGGTGGCAGCAGCGATCGCCAACCACCGCCAGGGCCAACCCACCCATATCCGCTCGGTACTGGTGCTCTATCTCGTCGGCACCCTGGTGGCGGCGCTGGTCGCCGTGGCGGCGAGCTTCCTCTTCCCGACCACTCTGGCGCTGGACGCTCCCGCGGCGAGCGGCACGCCGCCCGGCGGAGTCGTCGAGATCCTGCGTAACCTGCTGCTGAGCGCCGTAGCCAACCCGATCGGCGCGCTGATGGAGGCCAACTTCATCGCCATCCTGGCCTGGGCCATCGGCCTGGGGCTGATGCTACGTCGTGCCGCCGACAGCACCCGCACCGCCCTCAACGATCTTTCCGAGGCCGTATCGGGCATCGTGCGGCTGGTGATCCGCTTCGCGCCGCTGGGCATCCTCGGGCTGGTCGCCAACACCCTGGCCGAATCCGGCATCGGCGCCCTGCTCGACTACGGCCGCCTGCTGCTGGTCATCGTCGGCTGCATGCTGTTCGTGGCGCTGGTCACCAACCCGCTGATCGTGTTCCTGAAGACCGGCCGCAACCCCTACCCGCTGGTGTTCGCCTGCCTGCGCGGCAGTGCCATCACGGCCTTCTTTACCCGCAGCTCGGCGGCCAACATCCCGGTCAACCTGGAGCTGTGCAAACGCCTCAAGCTGCACGCCGACACCTATTCGATCTCGATCCCGCTGGGCGCGACCATCAACATGTGCGGGGCCGCCATCACCATCACCGTGATCACCCTGGCCGCTGCCCACACCCTGGGCATTCAGGTCGACTTCGCTACCGCGCTGCTGCTGTGCATTGTCTCGGCGCTGGCCGCCTGCGGCGTCTCCGGCGTCGCCGGGGGCTCGCTGCTGCTGATTCCCATGGCCGCCAGCCTGTTCGGCATCTCCGCCGACGTGGCCATGCAGGTGGTGGCAATCGGCTTCGTGATCAGCGTGGTACAAGACTCCACCGAGACCGCGCTGAACTCCTCCACCGACGTACTGTTCACCGCCGCAGCCTGCCGCGCCGACGGCAAGACCGACGAGGGCTGATCCCCCTCACCCGCCTGGCCGCACGGCGGCCAGGCCTCGCTTGACTCACCGCACTTCCCCCTCGCACCACCCACTACCCTCTCCCCACTCCCCACTCCCCACTCCCCACTCCCCACTCACCACTCACCACTCACCAATCACCAATCACACCCCAACACTCACACCTCCCCTTGACAGCCTCTTGTTCCTTTTATAGAACGTTCTCTATATCGAACAACATTCGCATCCATCCACCAGGAGCCCCAACATGGATCGACTCGCCCTCGGCACCCTGGGCCAGCACCTGCAGCGCCTGCGGCAGGAAAAGGGGCTGTCGCTGTCACAGCTGGCCGCCGCCGCCGGCATTGCCAAGTCGAACCTGTCGCGCCTCGAGCAGGGCAACGGCAACCCGACGCTGGACACCATCTGGCGATTGGCGGTGCAGCTCAACGAGCCCTTCGGCACCCTGGTGGCTCCGATCACCGTGCCGCTGGGCGAGGACGGTGTGCAGGTGCGGCTGATCGACCAGGGCCAGGAAACGCCCCAGGTGGATGCCTACTGGATGCGCTGCGCGCCCCACACCATTCGCCATGCCGAGCCCCATACCCCAGGGACCCAGGAGTCGCTCACCGTGATCAGCGGCGAGCTGGAAGCGGGCCCCGAGGGCGAGACCACCCGGCTCAAGGCCGGCGACAGCCTGGCCTTTCCCGCCGACCGACCGCACTGCTACCGCACCGGCGAGCGCTGGGCAACGCTGCTGCTGACCATCGTCTACGCCGAGGGAGGCGCCACGCCATGACCCTGCAAGCTACCTCATCGCTGTCGCGGCCCTGGATGACCGGTGTGCGCGAGGCGATTCCGCTGCTCGGCGGCTACGTACCAGTGGCGATCTCGTTCGGCCTGATCGCCGTGCAGTCTGGCTTCAGCCCCTGGGAGGCGACCCTCATCTCGCTGCTGGTATACGCCGGAGCCTCGCAGTTCCTGTTCGTGGGCATGGTCGCCGGCGGCGCACCGCTGTGGCTGGTGGTCGTCATGACGCTGCTGATCAACGTGCGACACGTGGTCTACGCGCCCAACCTGGCCCCGGTACTGGGCAAGAGCCGCTGGTGGCCGTGGCTGATGCATGGCCTGACCGACCAGGTCTTCGCCGTGGCCCTGCATCGCCTGCCGCAGCTGCCCGAGGCCCAGCGCGCGGGCTGGTTCGCCGGCGCGGCCATTCTGGCCTGGGCGAGCTGGGTGGCCGGCACGGTGCTGGGCGCCGTGGCCGGCGAGTGGCTGGTGGCCCGCTGGCCGCTGCTCGGCCAGGTCATGCCGTTCGCCCTGCCGGCGCTGTTCCTGGCGCTGCTGGCCCCGCGCTTCACGTCGCGACGCTGGAGCCTGGCGCTGCTGGTCAGCATCGGGATGGCCCTGCTCTGCGCCCTCACCGGCTACACCAACGTCGGCATCCCGGTGGCCGCCGCCTGCGGGGCGCTGTGTTTCTACGCGGTGAAACTCCCGCCATCTCGCAAGGGAGACAACGACGAGGGAGGCAACGATGAGTAGCGCTCTCTGGCTGGCCGTGCTGGCCTCGGCCCTAGGCACCCTGCTGATGCGACTGATCCCGCTGCTGTGGATGCAGCGTCGCCTCGAGCGGCTCAACGGCGAGGACGGCGTCGAGGCCATGCCCCGCTGGCTCGCCCTGCTGGGGCCGATGATGATCGCCGCCGTGCTGGGCGTCTCGCTGGTGCCTCGCCATGCCGATGCCACGGCCTGGTTGGCCACGCTGGTCGGCGTGCTGGCGACCCTGGCCGTGTGGTACCGCAAACGTTCGCTGGGCTGGCCGGTGGTGGCCGGCGTGGCGACCTACGGAGCGGTAGTGATCCTGGCGGGCATGCTCTGACGCGCCAAGGCGCTGGCCGGTGCCGCTTTACCCTCTCATGCCGTGAAGGGAGTGCGTCATACCCCCAGCCAGGAAAAGGCCCGCTGGAGGAAGGCCTGGCCGTCGCGTCGCTGCCAGCTCCCGTGGGCCATGATGACCCGCTGCGGGGCGTAATCGATCAGCCGACGGATGGCCGCCCGCGCGGTGCGGCGTCGCACGGTGGTCAGCCGGATCTCCAGCGGCGCCCGACCACGGCCCGCGGTAATGCCCCACAGGCGGGCGATGACCCGCTGCCAGGGCGCCCAGTGCTGTTCGAGGAAGGTCGCCTCGAAGGTCTGGCAGAGATCGGCCACCAGCGCCGTTTGCGACGGGCGATGGAAGAACTCCACCTCGTCGAGCAGCGGCGATCCCCGGACCCAGACCTGCTCGACGATGCCCTGCCAGGCGGCCGGCGGCGTGTCGCCCAGCGGCTCGGCGAACGGCAGGTCACCGCGCTTGCGCAGCGTGGCCGGCGGGCCCCACAGCCGGGCCTCGGGGAAGGCGACATGCCAGTCGTCGAGGCCCAGGTGATGCAGCTTGTTGGGGCTGACCAGGTGGGCGACCGGCCCCAGGCGTACCACCTCTTCGGCGAGCGCATCGTCCAGGGGAATGGGCGACCATATCCACAGCGCTCCGTCCGGCAGTCGAACGATCACGCTGCGAGTGGGATACGCGAAACCGTAGAAGCTCACCACCGGTCCCTCCACCAGCCAGAGATCCGTATCGATGCGTTCCAGGCGTGCGGCTTGTGTCATATGACCTCCTCGACGTTTGTCGGCCGTGGCGCCATGGCCAGCGCAGCGACCCCACTATCCCCGCCAGCCGGTTCCCGGGGCTGGGGACGATCATTCGAACATGCGGCCGGGCATGACGACCTCCCGGGATCAAGACGCCGTGGCACTACCCTGGCGCAGGGTGCCCAGCATCCGGGAAGCCCCGACGGCTGGATCGACGCCGGGATCGAACCAGTGCTGCAGCATCAGACCGTCCAGGGCCCCGACCAGCCAGGCGGCGGTAGCCTCGACGTCGAGATCCGGTGACAGGTCACCCTCGACCTGCCCCTGGCGCAGCAGGGCCATCACCAGCTCCCGGTACTCCCGATACATGCCGGCCATGACCGACTGCAGGCGCTCGCGGCTCGGTCCAGCGCTGGCCGCGGCCCAGAACTCCAGGGTCAGGGGGAACAGGGCGATGTGGCGCTGCAGCCCCGTCACGATGACCGTCACCGCCGCCGTCAACTGGTCCCAGGCACGCGCCTGCCCGGCCATGGCGCGCTCGCACTCGCCCAGCAGCTGCCGCTGCACCATCTCGAAGGCCGCATGAAACAGCGCCTCCTTGTCGGCGAAGTAGCGATAGATCGACCCCTTGCTGAGTCCCGCCGCGTCGGCAATGTCGTCCACGGCGGCGCCCTGTAAGCCGTCCCGGGCAAAGATCTCGATGGCGGCCCGGCCGATCTGTTCTCGACGGGCCTCGACGTCGACGGTACGCGGGGGCATCGGCAGCTCCATTAATGACTGACTGGTCAGTTATTATAAAAGCCGGAGGATGGGCGTCAAATCGGAGCGGCAGCGGACGCCCCGGCCATCCAGAGCGGCATGCCCAGACGGCGCCCCGGGCCACCAGCGTGAAATGGCCGCACCTTGACCGGCGCGGCAACGCACCGCAGTCTGCCGGAAACGGTTTTTCTCCCATCGACGTCTACAGGGATCGTGGTATGTCCGACGCCTCTCGGTCTTCTTCGGCGCCAACCGGCGCCCCCCCATCGCCCTCGTCGGCGGCCCCCGGCGACCGCCTCGCCGGGCTGCTGCAGGGCGTGGCGAATCGCGACCGCCAGGCCTTCGCCCGGCTCTACGAGGCCACCTCGGCGAAACTCTACGGCACGGTGCTGCGTATCTTGAGAGAACGAGGCCAGGCGGACGACATCGTCCAGGAGGTCTACGTGACCATCTGGCAGAAGGCAGCACAGTTCGAGACCGGCCGCGCTTCACCGATCGCCTGGATGGTGGCCATCGCACGCCATGCCGCTATCGACGAGCTGCGCCGGCGGCCGAAGGCGCCCCATGAGCCTGAGGAGACGCTGGACCAGACGCCCTCCGACGACCTGGGCGCCCGGGAGCTCGCCGAGCACGACCAGGACGCACGGCAGCTGCATGCTTGCCTGGAGGAGCTCGAGGCCAACCGCCGGGACATGGTGCGCCTGGCGTACCTGGACGGCTGGTCCCGGGCCGAGCTGGCCGCCCACTTCGAACAGCCGGTGAACACCGTCAAGACCTGGCTACATCGTGCCCTCAAGCAACTCAAGGGATGCCTGGCGCCATGAACGACCGCGACGATATTGACATGCTGGCCGCCGAGTACGTGCTGGGCACCCTCGAGGCCGATGAACGAGCCGCCGTGGCCCGGCGCCGGGCCCACGAGCCCGAGCTGGACGCGCGCATCCTCGCCTGGGAGGCACGCCTCGCCCCGCTCGGCGACGAGGTGAAGGCGGTGGCACCCGGGCCGGATCTGCTGGCGAGGATAGAGCGCCGCATCGAAGCCCTGGAGGCGGGCGACGAGACCCCCGCAACATCCCAGCACCGGACGGCCGATCTCGCCCAACTCTCGGCGCTTCGCCAGCGCCTTCGCTTCTGGCGCTGGAGCACCGGACTGGCGTCGGCCGCCGCGCTGACGCTCGCTGTGGTGCTGATCGCCCCGCTCGACCAGACACCGAAAGAGCCGCCCTTCGTAGCCGTGTTCCAGCAGAACGACCAGCAGCCGGCATTCATGCTCTCGGTGGACCTGGCAAGCCGCCAGCTGCACGTGCGGCCGGTGACCGCCGAGCCGATGTCGGGCAATTCCTACCAGCTATGGATCAAGGAGGCCTCGCTCGGGCCCGATCCCCGCTCGGTGGGCGTGCTGAACGACGACCTCAGCCTGGCGGCCGACGCCCTGAGCGACTTCGACCCCGAGCTGCTCAAGCGGGCCACCTTCGGCATCAGCATCGAGCCCCCGGGCGGCTCGCCCACCGGCCAGCCCACCGGCCCGGCGATCCACGGCTATCTCTATCCCACCAACCGGGGCGCACCGCAGCGGCTGTAAGTTTTTTCGCCCGCCGCTGAAACCGTCCGCCATCGTCTCTCGTAACTAGGAGCACGCCCATCGCCAACCACTTCGAAAGATGGGACGTGCTCAGCACTCAAGGAGAGAATGATGATGACCAAGTTCATGGCAAGCGCATTCGTATCCGCTTCACTGCTCGCCGGCGCTTCCCTGGCCCAGGCGGACATGCACGGCGACATGCATCCGGAAGTCTGGGCCGATGACCAGTCCGTCGCCGGCGGCACGGTTTCCGCGGAGAAAGTCATGGCGGGTAGCAACGGCTGGCTGGTGGTGCACCGCACCGACGACAGCATGAAGCCGGGCCCGGTGGTCGGCTACTCCCCGCTCAAGGAAGGCGAGAACATGGACGTGACCGCCATCCTCACCGAGGAAGTCAGCGCCGGCGACCAGCTGATGCTGATGATCCACGGCGAGGAAGGCGGCATGGAGACCGGCGTGTTCGAATACACCCTCGGCGCCTCGGAAGACGGCCCGATCAAGATCGACGGCAACCTGGTGATGACCACCATCACAGCGCAGTAAGGCACACGCGGGGTCGGCTACCGGCCCCGCCGCTCTTCCCCAAGACAGCCACCAGCGCCTGCCACGAGCCCTCTCCCCCGGCTCGCGCCACCGGCGCTGTGCGCCTATCCGACGTCGCTTTCTCCCTGCCCGCTCGAGCCCGGCCGCCTTTGCCGCGTGTCGATGTCGGATATCGCCTACAGATTCCCGCCACCCTGCCGATAAAAACTGACCAAGCAGTCAACAAAATAATGCGCGCCCGGCGGCGCGCGAGGAGCCAGGGGGAAACCGTGAAGCATCTCACCATTGCCCAGAAACTGATGATCGTCGTCAGCCTCTGTATGGTCCTGATCGTCGGCGGGGCGACGGCCATTCAGTACCGACTGTTCAGCAACCTGATCACCGACCGCGTCACCGGCACCGAGCTACCGGCCACGCTCGAGGGCATTCGTAACGACATCACGGCTACCTTGACCGGGCCGATCACCACCGCCCGGGACCTGGCCAACAACGGCTACCTGCAGGACTGGCTGAGCCAGGGCGAGCCCCCGGCGGCCACCGAGCGTGCCGTGACCTACCTCGACGAGCTGCAACGGCGCACCGGGGCCAACACCGTGTTCTTCGTCTCGGCCCTCAGCGGCCACTACTACACGGCAGAGGGCCTCGAGCGAACGCTGGACCCTCGCGAAGACACCTGGTTCTACGCCATGGTCGACGATGCCAGCGGGCCCGCCTACACCCTCGACGTAGACTCCGAGGGCGGCGAGCTCAAGGTCTTCATCAATCACGTAGTGGAGATCGGCGGCGAGCGCGCCGGCATCGCCGGGGTCGGCTATTCCCTGGACGCCATGGCGGAGACGATCAGCAACTACCAGCTCGGCGACAGCGGGTCGGTGTTCCTGGCAAGCCGGGATGGCACCATCAGCGTGCACCCCGACGGCGCCGCCATGGCCGGTAAGCCGATCGAGAGCCTGCCCGGCTGGGAGACCCAGGCCGACGAACTGCTGACAGGCGACGGCTATCGCTACACCACCCTCACCGACCAGCACGGCGCCGAGCAGTTGGTCGCCGCCATGGAAGTGCCCGGCACCGAATGGATCGCCTTCGCGCGGATTCCCCGCGGCGAACTGTTCGCCGACCTCAACCGGGCGGTGCTGCTGGTCATGATGCTGGTGGCCGCGATCCTGCTGGCAAGCCTGGTGGTGTTGGCATTGCTGCTGCGCACCCTGTTCCGTCCGATTCGGCGCACCGCCGAGGCCATGGGTGAGATCGCCGACGGCGATGGCGACCTGACCCTGAGGCTGCCCGTCCAAGGCAAGGACGAAGCCAGCGAGCTCGCCATCCAGTTCAACGCCTTCGCCGACAAGATGCACGACGTGCTGGCCCAGGTCAGGAGCAGCAGCGAGGCCGTGCGCCACGCTGCCCAGGAGATCGCCAGCGGCGGCCAAGACATGTCGCGCCGCACCGACCAGGCTGCCTCCAGCCTGCAGCAGACCTCGGCCTCCATGGAACAGATCACCGGCACGGTGGAGAACACCTCGGCGTCCTCCCGCGAGGCCAACGGCCTCTCGCAGTCTGCCGCCCGGCTGGCCCAGGGCACCGGCGACACCGTCACCGACGTGGTCACCACGATGGGCGACATCCAGCAGGCCTCCGAGCGGATCGGCAGCATCATCAAGGTCATGGACGACATCGCCTTCCAGACCAACCTGCTGGCCCTCAACGCCTCGGTGGAGGCCGCCCGCGCCGGCGAGAGCGGCAAGGGCTTCGCCGTGGTCGCCGACGAGGTGCGCCAGCTGGCCACGCGCAGCGCCGAAGCCTCGCGTGACATTCGCGGGCTGATCGAGGCCTCCGGCGAGAAGGTCCAGGGCGGCACCCGGCTGGTGCGCGACGCCGGCAACGCCATGCACGAGCTCGTCGAAGTGGTGAACCGCGTCGCCGGCATGCTCGGCGAGATCAGCCACGCCACCACCGAACAGAGCGACGGCATCGGCCAGGTCAACGTTGCCGTCGCCGAACTCGACCGCATGACCCAGCAGAACGCCGCCCTGGCGGAAGAATCCACCTCCGCCGCCGAGCAGCTGCGCGAACAGGCCGACCGCCTGGCGGAACTGGTCGGCAGCTTCAGGCTCAACGACGCCCCCCAGGACAGCCAACGCTACCCGGCCCTGACGTAGCGACGAGGACCGGACGCAACAGAAAGCCTCCCGCCTCGGCGTGAACCGCCTGCTGGGAGTGCTTTTCGTGGGAACGCACTTCAGTGCGCGATGGTGTGCCCTTCGTGGGAGCGCACTTCAGTGCGCGATGGCGCCGCCAGGCGCCGGGGTACGCAACCAGGTGCAGAAGAGACACAGCCCAGTTCGACATCGTGGAGTGCTCTTCGTGGGAGCGCACTTCAGTGCGCGATGGCGCCGCCAGGCGCCCGGGGTACGCAACCAGGTGCCGAAGCGGCACAGCCCAGTTCGACATCGTGGAGCGCCCTTCGTGGGAGCACACTTCAGTGCGCGATGGCGCCGCCAGGCGCCCGGGGTACGCAACCACGTGCCGAAGCGGCACAGCCCAGTTCGACATCGTGGAGCGCCCTTCGTAGAAGCGCACTTCAGTGCGCGATGGCGCCGCCAGGCGCCCGGAGCCTCTCCCCTTTTATGCTAGCCGGCGATGAACCAACAACAAGGGGCAACCGACACGACTGTCGGTCGCCCCGAATCCCGCCTCATCAACCCGAAACAGCCTCCTCGGGCACGTCCCGCTCGTCCTCGCTTGCGTCCAGCCGTGCCTGGCCGCCGCAGGACAGGCAGGTGACCTGGAAGCGAATCTCGGACAACGCCAACACCTCGAAATCCAGCCAGGTCGTCTCGGCGGCTGGGCGTATCTCCTTGCACCCGCACTGGCACGACAAGATCCACCCGTCATGCAGAGGGTCCGGCAACAAGTCAATGCTGTCCATTCGCGCTCCTCCCTTCGATCACACAAAGCTAATTGGAAAGAGCTGACATGGATGTGAGAAATACGCCATCTATGACGTAGGCCAGAAGAGCCTGAGGCGTAAGCCATCCTTGAGCCGCCGTTAGGCACGGTGACTGGGGGAGATGAGCACCAAGGGACGGTGCCGAGAGGTGGCGAAGGGGAAAAGAGAACGCCGATATGCAGGTGGATGCCTGGTGGGCCCAGCTGGACTCGAACCAGCGACCAAGGGATTATGAGTTCGCTTTTAAAACAATAAGTTACTGATACCCAAGGGAAAGTGACCGAAATCTAGCGAAAGGTACAGTTCTTTGGAATCAGTAGGTTAGCGAAATCTAAGCATACCATAGAAAACTTAAGTGTGTACCGGTACTGTACCGATCAGGAGATCGGGGCGCGCACGTGAGCCCTCAGTACGGCCCCTCGGCACCTCTCGTGCATAAACACCGCACCTGACGTGTGGCACTATCCAATGACGGGCCCTATGGACCGGCAAAACAACAGTAAGTGGACGGTGTGGTACACCATCGGCTGCGCAGAGGGTGGCAAGGATCATCATGATTTCAGGCGAGCTGGTCGTCGAGCAGCTGACTGTGCGAGGCGTGGTGGCGTTCCAGGTCAGCCATACCTGGAAAAGACGCTGCACATCTATCAATACATCAAAGGATAGGCCCAAGGCTAACCAAGAGGCACCGAAATATTTCGTTGACAAGGTAGCCGATCAAGGAAAAACAAATGCCAGTACTTAATTCAAAATATGACCAGCTATTTCTGAATGACGAATACCTGACCGACCCCTTACTTCTGGCATTGGCCTGGAAAAAGGCCCATGACTATATCCGCACCACCAATTGGTATGCAGATAACTTTGAACTGGACGTTTCATCCATCGATCTGCGAAATCGATGTGCCGAGTGGGCCCACGATATTGAGGGTAAACTTAAGTTTGAACCTCTCGAGCTGGTTCCGGCCCCCAAGGCCTGCCCATGGGGGTTTATAGAGCCCAAAGGGGACATAGAAAAAGTAATTGCAGAGTTCAAACTTATCTGGAAGCCGGCAGATGAAAAACAGCTCACTCTGAGACCACTGGCGCACGTAGGTATCCGCGAACAGACCATCATGACTCTACTGATGATGTGTCTAGCCAATGACGTGGAGTCAACCCAAGGCGATCCCACGACTTCTTACGACGAAGTTCACGATAAAGAAGTTGTCAGCTACGGCAATCGACTCTATTGCAGATACGAAGACGACAAAGCCGAACACAGCTACGGTGCAACCACAACATACAGCAAATATTTCAGAGACTACCGCAGATTCCTGCAACGTCCTTACTATTTCGCCAGCAAGGCGTTACCAGAGAAATCGAGAGATGAAGAGGTGTATCTCGTAGAGCTGGATCTGAGCCAATTCTTTGACCGCGTTGACAGAAAAGAGCTCATCAAACAAGTCAGGGATCTGTCTGACGAGCAAAAATTAACAGGAACATCAAATCACACAACCAGAGACCACGTGCTGGCCGCATTTGAGCAGTGGGAATGGTCACTGGAAGCCGAGCAGCGTTTTCCTGAAGTATGCCAAACCCCTGATATCAAGACGGCACCGAAGGGTCTACCTCAAGGCCTAGTCGCGTCAGGCTTCCTTGCCAATATCTACATGCTCGGATTTGATGGTGTCATGAGTAGCCTTATTGGTGACACCATTGATCTGGCGGAACCGCCTGATACCCCCATCAAACTTATCGATTATTGTCGTTATGTCGATGACATACGCTTGGTCGTTATTGCCCCCAATCGAGAATATTTTGAAAGCAAATCACAACCTGAGAAAAACGAGGGGGAAAGCCATCTCAAAGCAATCAAGAAGGCGTTAGAGAGAAAAATAGAAACTGAGCTAGACACTCTTAATTTGAACCTGAAGCTCAATGAGAAAAAAACCAAGATAGAGATCTACAGAGGGAAATCTGTCGGCATTTCGAAAACACTGGAAGACATCCAGTCAAGCATCAGTGGCCCAGTCTCTCTTGAGGATGCAGACACCTACCTCGGGCAACTAGAATCATTGCTATTGCTGTCAAACAACAAGACCCATGAACAATCTGAAACCGAATCTTCTAGGCGCTTCAATCGCCTTGCAGCCGTAGAGAAGGATATCTTCGATGTACGAGAAGATACACTGAAGCGATTCACGGCTAATAAGGTAACGAGCCTACTAAGCGATATCCGGCATTTTACTGCCAGAGAAGTTGATGACAACGGTCAACCCATACCCGGTGACTGGGACTATCTCCAAGAACGGCTCGCGCGGCGTTTCATCGCCAACTGGAGCCATGAGCCCTCTCTAGTTCTTCTGCTGAAAAAAGGGCTGGAGCTGTTCCCGAGCACCAAGCTTCTTACACCAGTCCTGCAGCAGCTCCGGCACCTTCAGGACTATGAATATCATCTCTGGGAGGACCGTTGTCCCAAACAAGCGGAAATAGCAAATTACTGTATGGCTGAAATCTTCCGCCACTCCGCTACCGTAATTCATCGCAAAGATAGACACGCCATTCCCGCTCACGCAGATATTGATGATTTTTTCGAGGTATTGCAAGATCTGGCTGTCGACATTGCTTCTCGCCCTATAGATAATGATAAACCAAGTAAAAAAGTGGAAGTTGATGCGGCCACCCAAGAAACGATTGAACCTAGCTTAGGTGAACATCGAAAAAGATTCGACTTCCTGGTGGACCAGGCACGTTTCCTTCTTCTAGTAAGGCTTGATACCACCTTAGAAGAAAATAGTACTGATCCGTTCTATGATTTCATCTTAAAGCTCACCAAGGGTTTCAGAAATATTAGCTTACCTAAAAATTTCGGTATTCGCGATACTGCAGCCAGCATCCTTATTGCCAAGCAACTGGTAATCGACCAGAAACCTGTTTTGAGAGCAACGGCTTCTTTGCTTGAAGTTCATAATGACCCTGTAGGGATAACTGAGCTTATCGCAATCCAGGATATGGCATTCTGTCGTTCACTCATACTGCATGCTCGTCCCCTTAAGTACGGCTGGCTTAACCAACTCAAGACGAACAAGATCTACAGCAAGCTCTACCTCGACACCAAGCCATCGGCAAAGGCGCTCAAGGATATCAAGGATGACATAGCTATCTACAAGCTTATCAGTCGGCCGGACAACCCTCTGGCCAATGAAATCATGGCACTTAAGTTAATGCAGGCTCTACTGGGGAAAGAAAACGATTTCCAGAAGGCTAAGCCTGACGATGTAATAGACTTGGGTCAGACAAAGATTCAATTTGGTAGCTACTCGAATCCACCTAAGTTCAAAGCCTTTGAAGCCGAGTTGAATATCAGTGAACTAGCATTTCATGCATCACTTAGCCAGCTAGCCTACCACCTTCACCGCGAGCAAGATGAGCTGGACGATACATTTATACTGCAACGCATAGCTCTCTGCATAAGAGCCGTTCTAGCCGGTTCTGATGACCCAACAGGATTTGGTCAGTCTATCACCCCGAACGTAGGCTACCGAGGCTTGAGATCAACCCAATATAAAAGGCAAGTCGGCCTACTTACTACCCCTGAGGCTCTAGTAGGTGAGGCCGCACAGTTCTCGGCTTGGCTTACGACGTTACTTTCAAAGTTGCTAAAATGGCCTGGCATTCGTGTGAATGATCAGGGTTATTCCTGGCCGAATGCGCTCACTGTGGAAGCTGTAAAACAACTCGTGGAAAAACGCCTTTCTACACTGAAAGAAAGCTACTGCCAGCAATCCGAGATCCCAGGACTCCCAGAGTTGATCACACCTAACTGGGACAACACAAAAGACACTAAAAACAGCCTGAAAGTTGCCATGGTTCAGGCCAAAATGCCCCAACAGAATGATTTTTCTAAGCATGGTATTTTATTGAATGATCCTGTATATCGGACCAAACACCGCCGACACGTGGCAAGAGTCGCAACACTAATAACCAAGCATATCGAGGCCCAGCATCTTGAAAAGCCTAAGAACGGAGAGCGCGAACAGGATATTGACCTGATAGTGCTTCCAGAACTGGCCGTCCACAATGATGACCTAGACATCCTTGTCCAGCTTTCGCGCAAGACTCATGCAATAGTACTTTCCGGTCTTGGCTTTATTAATCAACCTGGAGTAAAAGGCCCAAACAACTGCGCAATCTGGATTGTCCCCAGGAAGCACAACGGCAACCAGAACGAGATTCAAAGATTCCAAGGAAAACATCATATGATGGAGGGAGAAAGGCAGATAAACATCCAGCCATGGCGACCATACCAACTGATGCTGGAGCTGCTTCACCCAAAATTCTCTAATGACCGCGGATTTGTCCTGACCTCTGCGATCTGCTTTGACTCCACCGACATTTCATTAAGCGCCGATCTTCGAGACAAATCTAATGCACTATTGATCCCGGCGCTAAACAGAGATGTAAATACCTTTGATTCAATGGTAGAGGCACTGCACTACCACATGTATCAATACATCGTTCTGGTCAACAGCGGTGAATTTGGTGGTTCATATGCCATGGCTCCTTATAATGAAAGGCACAAACGCCTGATAGCGCATTCCAGTGGCAACGACCAAGTGACTATCAATACATTCAAATTGAATATGTTTGATTTCCGCCGTGACGGTGTTGGCACAAGCATGAAATCAGGGATTAAGCAAAAAACGCCCCCCGCCGGGGTTTGTATCAAATAAGCGGGGAGCCAATCTTTATGGCCATCTGAAGTGCTCTCCCCTCTAACTCACCCTATAGGGGCGAGGGGGGCACTGCAATGCCCCATGGGAGTATCAGCAAGTTGCTTTTCATTAACCCAAACACGGAGTTCTATCACAACCCTCAACTTACACCATAGTCTAGAAATCATTAGAACAAGAATTAAAACCAAGAGACACCTTCTCCAAGAGCTTCTTGAAACTCTATTCTCTTATAGGACCTAGTCGGTAACTAACTACCTATGACAACCATGTTGTGCCCTGTGGTTTCTTTGACATACAGATCAATGGAACCCAGGAGTGACAAAACGTCAGCACTAACATTCTTGGTATCCAAACCGGGCTGAACAACATAAAACTTATATTCTTTCCTAAGGCGCCCACCATGTTGTCTTAGCAACTCAAAGTCACGAAACTCTCCTTTTTCCAACCGACTAGATTTACTAGCGTTAACACGCGAACGCTCCCTTTTCTTCAACTGATCTATCAACTTATCAAATTCGCCAACCCATTTGCAGCACTTAACGACCTGCCCACAGACTTCATAAAAATCAATAATGCGCGACCCTGGGGAAGCACCATGGGAATACTTAAGATGAAAAAACTCTATCACCAACACTTCACCTTCATTCCTAAATGAGACTATGTCTGCTACCTCATTAGCTCCATCGTCATCAAATACAATCCAACTTTCATGCTGTTGTACAATTTTAGAAATTACGGCATATTGAATAGTATCTTTATTTTTTTCCTCTCCTTGGGATTCTCTCCTCACGTTGACACCCCAGGACCACTGTTTCAACAGACCCACTCTATAATGAGGAATTGTGAAATCATCCGGACGAACAATATGCAAGTTCTCAAATAGCTTAGAACCGTCCTCAAAGAATACCGAAGGTGATTCCTCATTATCAAAAAACTCCTCCAACAGCCTTTTTCCATCTTTATTATTTAAATACAAAAAATCCCCGCTTAACCTTTTAACTTGATACCCATTCTGAGAAATCGTATAGCTGTATTTTTCTGAAAACCCACCAACAGAAACATCAAAATCAATCTTGCCCGACTGGAACTCAAAAATTGAGAAACAGGCATCCTCAAGGTTATAGGATCTCCCCATCACCTCTAGACTTACTGATGAGAATCCATACTCGAACAAATAGTCAGGCCAATCCAGGCATATTGGAACTAAGTCAGGGACATGGCTGACCTCTCTTGTTCTCATAACCTTATCCAATATCGCATTGGGGTCTATAAGATCATCATTTAGCTTACTTCCTATTTCTCGACACCAATCTATCCAATCAATAACTGGCGCGCTACTCATAGACCACACTCGACCTTTATAAGAGCAGCCTATGCTAACTTTCGAACCGCTCTCAAACCCTTTTCCAAATAAGTTTGATTTGTAAGAGCCACCCTGCGCCAAGTCATTGATTGCAGTTTCGATATCTATACCTGTATACATCACATAGCGCAAAGGGCCACGCCTACCTTTGTTAAGCCCAGCGTTCTGTAAAACCAGCCTTTCGATGTTACCAAAACTTTTGAAAACATGATCACCTTTCAGGAGGTCTGGATTCTTTGCCAGACATTTCACCAAACGAGATCTAGCTCCTGTTTTAGAAGAATCATGTATAAATAAGAGTCCCTCCTTTTCATCATGGAAGGCTATAACAAGACGCCACTCGACTTGAGACAGCTCAGACAACGGGGCCCATTTAGTAGAAATATCTATCTTTGTCACTAACACCAGAATATTAGGATCTGATATCTTTATTGAAGCTACTAGCTTCTCACCTCTTTCCAAAGGCACTTTAGATATTTCAACATCAAAGTTTGCAGAATCAACCTTGTACACAATTGCACTTAGCGCAGGCTTTATATTTTCCAGCGGAACTTCATTTCCTGTTGTCACTGAATTCTCAATAAGCTCTTGGAATTCCACCTCTCTCTTAATGCTTGCCTCGCTTATTCTTTGGAGAGACCTATTCCAATCAGGGTCTTCTTCATACAGGCTCTTTAAAGTATCTTCGACCTTTTGGTCACAGATATTCGCTACAAAGGTAGGGTTTCCTAAATCAGGACGATCTCGCACAAATCGCCCAGCAAACTGCAGAGTTATAGGCAGACTTTTATGTATATCATGCAAGGCGCAAACTTTTAGCTCTGGCAAATCAAAGCCCTCCCCTAGCATGTTAACACAAACAACAACACGGTGTTCTTTCTCAACAACTGCTTTCAACTTTTTTTTCTGACCAGCCATCCCGCTATAAATAACCACTGGATTTAAGTCACCGTAATTTTCCTTGTAAATCTCCCCCACGTCGTTTGCTCTTTGCTTTGTCTCACACCTTGCCATAAGGATGTGATCGTAGCCATTCGACAAATCTTCTCGCAGTTGAGCTACTGCTGTTTCAGCGACTTTCTCATCACCAATGATATCGCTGACTTCATACACGGACTTAAAAGTAATGTTTCTAAAATAACCACTTTTTTGCGCCAGGGATATCGGGTAGTTGTAAATTATCTTACCCCCTACTTTCTCCCTATCCTCCCTAAACGGAGTAGCTGTAAACTGAACAACATCTTTTCCAGAAAATGCCTCTTTCACAGATCGCCAGATTTTAGCTTTAACGTGATGGGCTTCATCTACAAATAAGTGACTACAAGCTTGAAAAAGCTTTTTCTTGATCTGTGGACCTGAGAGGTTAAGAGAATGCGGCGTGGTCACAATCACATTAGCGGACAGAAGGAAACTAAGCTCTTCATTACTTTCAAGCCTTCCTGAGATTAACGCAACTACTGGGTTGAGAGTTTCTTTATGTATCGCATTTAACTCCCTTAGCTTTCCCAAACTGATGCACTTATTGAAAGTTTGTTCGCGCAAGCTATCTGTCGGCACCACTACTAATGCTTTATCAACCGGCAACCCACATATGGAAGCTAACATTGTTTCAGTTTTTCCAGTTCCTGTCGGCATCACAACAGTAACATCTTTTCTTTCGTGCCCAGTCAAGTGAGACAAAATAGAATATAGTGCTGAAACCTGAGGCTGCCGTAAGCTTTTAATTTCATAACAGGGGTCAAGCGCGTCGACAGGAGTAACTTTTAGAGAAGTTCTCCAAGACTCTTTGACAGCTTCTGAAACTTTCTCGAAGCTCTTAACTAATAGATCATCTCTACTAGATGAAAAACACAGCTTAACGTTTCCAAGTTCCCTCTCTATAACCCTATCTTCTCTGCTTGACATATCCCTGCCTCATGGTTGTCATTTGTAACTGACTTAATAGCTTTACTTTTTCCAGCAAATCAAATCCATCAGCTTATTATAGGAGTTCACGACCTCATGTTTCACATCCGCCGTCGCGGCGGTGTCGAAAAATTTATAAAATCGGTGGCAGACCCTCATTATTTCACGCATTTTCTGACCGGTAAGTCGACAGCTCATTTGTTTGCCTGCACATTTTGCGCTGACTTGCCCGCCAGCAACTTGAGTATCAACAACGCAAATTGCCGCCCTGTTTCCTCTTATGTTCGCTGAGGACGTCGAGCACGGCGTCAGTGACCTTCTTTGGGAATAGGACGTGCATCACCTGGTCTTCGCTGTGATTGCGCACCTGAGCCCTAACCACTTCTTTGCGCTCGATGCGGTCGGTTATGCCGTTGGCGAAGTGCAGCTTGTCGTCATCGCTGACCTCGGGGCCGTAAAGATCGTTGAGCCGGTTGATGATCTCGGCCAGGCGCTGCCTCTCGGGGTCGCGGGGCTTGCCAGAGCGAGCATCGTTGACCGAAGTAAGGCCGTAGTCCTCCCCAGCCACTGCCAGGAGAAGGCGTTCCTCCTCAAGCTTGATGAGGCGATAGTGGGGCAATTCCAGCCAGCCGACATACTCCCAGCCGCCGGCAGACATGACCTTGGTGACGTTCCACTGGGACTGAGCTTCCCTGCTGTTCGCCATGTCATCCCCTGCGCGTGGCGTAATTATACGTAACAGCCTAGCGTTTAAAGGATATAAGGAGAAGTCTACTTAGGCCGTTAATCCGCCAGGGCACGCCGCATCATTGTCGAAGCCTGCCCAAGGCCTGCACCAACAGCTCCAGTGATTGTCGGTGCTTATCCGAATGCATGTTATGAATGTTGGCGAGCTTCCAGCGCACGGCTGGCAGCCGATCGACACCCGGCAGCGGAAGCAGCGTCCAGTCAGGCGCCCCCTGCTTGAAGGACAGAAGGAAGCGAACGTCTTCATCCGTCATCAGCTGCCCCAGCCGCGACAGCAGCTCATTACGGACGCTCTCCAGCTCCTGCAACTGAAGGTCAACCCTGGCCATCCCGACAAACTCCTGTCGGTAGACGTCATCCAACGGTTTCAGCCGTGGGTTGATCACTTCGTTCAAGGGCCTGGGATGCCCCAGCAGATAGACCAGGAAACCTTCGAATACACTGCGATCCAGGCCGCCCTGGTTCAGCAGCAGCTTCACATCGAAAAGGTCCCGGGGGTGCTGGCGATCCAGCGCGGCGCAAATCTTGCCGCCGTACAGGTCCGGCAGTGACACCACCTGCACCGCCGCGAAGCCGTAATCATCCTCCACGGCTTCAACGACATCGCGCTCCCGAGGCAGGTGCAGGGTGCCACGCAGTACCGGCGATACCTCGACCTTCACCTGGCTACGCCCTCGGCGTACCAGAATCCTCAGCTCATCTCGGCGATTATCCTGAAGCTCGGCCCGTACGCCTGGCAGTCTGGCGCTAAAGGTCCCTGCCAGTCGCTGCAGCGCCTCACGACAGCGTCGCAGCGCCTCGTCTCGGGGCTCCAGCGGCAGGTAGGCCAGGTCGATGTCGACCGATAGACGGGGTAATGGCTGCACGAAGAGGTTGATGGCCGTACCGCCCTTCAGGGCGAAGCACGGCTCGTCATTGAGGAAAGGCAGCAGCGAAACCAACAGCCTGACCTGTTCATGGTAGCGAGCTTCAATCGGCATGCAGGAACGCCTCCGGCACCGTCACGTGATATTCCCTGTCCAGCTTGCCGCCCTGGCAGAGCTGCCGCTTGCCTTTGCCGAGATCCAGTCGGCGTGGTTCCAGACGACCGTACCAGGCATGCCCGGCGTGGCGAGCCAGCACCAGGAAGGCCCGCTTCGTTCTCACCGAACGGCACCCCTCCAGCAATGCCTGCAGCCGGCGCGGGCGCAGCGTATTGAGCCCGCCGAAGGTGTCCACCAGCTCACTGCCGAACAGCAGCGCATTCGGCGTCACGGCGATCCACTCCAGCACCGCTCGTTCGGGGGTCGATACCTGCAAGCTGAAGGCCCTGCCATCCGGCGCGTAGTCCGTGAAGCTGCCGGGAAGCTGCACCGACAGGCCCTTTTCGGAGTGAAGCATCATCCGCCCTGCCCACTCGGCATCACTCAACCAACGGGGCAGCCGAACGGCTTCCTTGCGATACAGGTGCGTCGTGCGCTCCCCCATGTGCAGGTAGTGGGAAAAGCCATGGAGTGCGAGGGCAGTCTGGCCACCCGGCCAAAGCGGTGGTAAGCCCGTGTCGTCGCTCGCCTGCAAGGCGAAAACAGCGCTCTCCCAGGTAAGAGGCTCCCCCGCTTGGCAGTAGGCGCCGTGCCCCACGCGTTGCAGCCAGCCACTGCTGGCCAGCTTACGCGCCTGATCCGAGTTGACACCCTGTGACGCCAGCCAGGCGGTCGTCACCACGGCGCCATACGGGATCTTGTGCAGCAGCTGGTTTATTTTCACGTAAAAAAGCGGCCTTAAATTCCGTCTTCAGAGTGAAGAATAAACCACGCTGGTTTATCTTCAAGCACAGAAGCGCCATTAAAGGCCGCTTTTTGCGTAGAATTTAAACCTAAGCCGAGTCTCCGGCCCTGCTTGAGCCGAATTCAGCGGGAGGAAGCTTGAGGGACGAAGCCAGGCTGAGAAGGCCGCTGCAGGGGGACAAAGCGGCCACACATCACGTCAATCCTGATAGTGCGTGTATTTTTTCGCACTTCCCTTCACTTGGTCGGCGGGATATTTTTCCGCATTCTTCTCCATCTTCGCCCGGCATGCCGCTTCGATATCCACGTCCAGCTTGCCCGCCAGCCGGATAAGATAGAGCTGAACATCGGCAATCTCATCGCGCACGGCGGCCAATTGCTGCTCATCCAGCTCCCTGGACTGCACCTCGGTCAGCCACTGGAAACATTCCTGCAGCTCAGCTGCCTCCACCGTCAGCGCCATGGCCAGGTTCTTAGGCGAGTGGAACTGGTCCCAGTCGCGCTCGGTGGCGAACTGGTCCATGGCGTCGCGAAGCTTCTTGAACGGGTCGGACATGTGTCACTCACCTGGTTCTGCAAAATCGAATAGCGGTGAGCATGCCTGCTCTGCCGCTCGCTATCCAGCCGGCATCGGCATAGGCGACCATCCGGCCGCCCACTCGCTCACAGCACGGAGAGGAATTCGCCGATGACCTTCAGGTCCTCGAGCTCTTCCTCGAGCACGATGTCCTTGTAACCGAAGGCGTTGGTCTGGGGCTTCAGCACGATGCGCTGGTTCACGAACTCGCCGTACTCCTCGATCTTCTCGCTCTGATACAGCTTGATAGTGAAGCTGCCGCCGTGGTCCGGGTCCTCAATGGCGCGATGCTGTACCACGATGACCTTGCCTTGCCGTGTGCCGCCAGGGTTGGCACGGAACAGGCACCAGGCGCCATTGGGAATGCGCCGGTTCATCGACTCCCCCACCACCCGGCTGACGAACAGGTCGGGGCTCGCCCGCATGAAGTCCGGCAGCTCGACCCAGTGCTCGGCGTCGGCGATCTGCATCTCGCTGAACTCGCCGGCGGCGATGCTCAAATCGTACACGGGCACATGGCGCTCGAACGGCACTGCCTCATCACGCGTCACGATGGGAAGGTGCAAGCCATCCAGCGTCTCGGCCTCTTCAGCCAGATCGGTATGCTCGGTAGCTGCCTGCGCACGAGCGAAGGCCGCGAAGTACTCGCGGGTCTCGGGGTCCGTGGCATAGACGTAACAGCCCTTCTGGCCCCGCGTCATCAGCGTGCGATAGGTGTTCTTGATGATCTGGTCTGCCAGGGCACGGGCATGCTCGGGCTGCTCCTTGAGCATCTTCTTGTAGCCATGCACCGAACGGTCCTGCCCTGCCCGCTTGGCCGCGTCCGTCACCACGCGGCCGTCACGAATCACGAAGTCGTCGCCGATGATGACGCCAACGTAGTCGAACTCGAGCCCCTGGCAGGTGTGGATGCAGCCGACCTGCTCTGCTGATCCATCGGCGATCGCCCACAGCATGCCGTCGTCATCGAGGTTCCACTGGGCGGCGAAGCCATGTTCGGGAAACACGATGTCCATGGCCTGCTTGTCTTTCTTGCTCGCCCAGGGCCAGCAGTAGCCCGCCACCATGCGTGCCTTGTTGGCCTTGCGGTTCTTCTCGAGAATCGCATGGCGCATGGCACTCGGGTCATCGAACACCTGGAAGTCGTAGTCGATGTCCTCCAGGTCGGTGTTGGCCGTGGTGCGAATCTGAAGGGCATGATCGAGCCAGGCCAGATAGCCATCCGAGCCGTTGCAGCGAAACTGCGACGCCAGCTCAAGTTCGTGGACATCAGTGCCGCACTCGGCTGCCCGCCGCCGGATCTCCTCAACCGTGCCCACGTCCTTCAGCGTCACGCGCTGCGCTTCATCGATGAAGAAGATCGAGAAGCGTGACGCGGCGAGCACCTCCTTGATCTGGCTCTCGCCCAGATTCTGATACATGCCCGACTTCTCGTTCAGGCGGTGCGCCTCGTCGACGATCAGCGCATGGAAGGTATCCGGCTCGGCGTTGACGTAGCTGCCCGAGCCCTTGAACAGGTTGTCGATGTGGGTCTTCTTGCGCGTGCCGGTCAGCTTCTTCTTGAAGACCTCACGAGGGGCGGAGTTGCGCGAGACGTACTGGGTCATCATCTCGCGCTTCGTCAGCTCCACCAGCAGGTTGATGGCCACCACCGACTTGCCGGTACCTGGCCCGCCCTTGACGATCAGACACTGCTTGTTGCCGCTGCCTGCGCGATGCGCAAAATCGATCGCGGTTTCATAGACCAGCTTCTGGTCGTCGATCATGAGGAACTCGGGGTTGCCCTGCATCATCGAGGCCAGGGCATCCGCCAGGTTCTTGCTCGGCTTGATCACACCGTGCTCGATGCGATACATGATGTTGTTGCTGTCGCCGTACTTGATGTGCTGGCTCAGAAACGCCGAGAGCTTCAAGGCATCCTGCGAGATGAAGACCGGGGCACGGCGCGTGTGATGCTCGTAGAAGGGATCATTGATAGCGTTCCCCTGCTTCATGTTATGCAGGTAGGCGCAGGGCACCAGGCGGATCGACTCGGAGCGTACCGTCTCGTTGTAGTCCTCGATCAGCGCGCCATAGGACCACGCCTGATACGACGGATGGTTGGTCTCGCGTACGCCGCCGCCCAGCTGGGTGCGAACGATGGCGTCCTTCTTCGTCACCTCGACGGACTGCCACTGCTTCAGCTCCACGATGACCGCCGCGTCGTCCCGCTGATGATTCTTACCGGTCAGGATGAAGTCCACACGGCGATTGGTCAGCGGGATGTTGTATTCGATGGCCACCCCCGCCGACGCGGGAATCGCCTCGTCCAGCAGCGCGCTCATCATGAAGCGAAGAGAGTTCTCCCACGACGTCACCTCACTACGCGGCGAGTTTCGGTTCAGCCTGCGTGCCACCTCGTTCTCGATGGCGTCGGTGATGACGTTGGCTCGTACATCGTCGATGAACTGCTGCTTGGTGGCGTTATAGACCAGCATTCCCCAAAAGTTCCCTTTTCGGTCAGTTAGTTATAGGTTTATAGCATGAATGAATTTGACAATTATGCACGCTAGCGGCTGCCACAGCACAGATCAGAGCTAAAAAGCTGGGAGGGCTTGGGTCTGTGCATACGGGCTTCGGTGCCCAGCCTAACTATCTGTTTTTCGTCGTTTCAGTTCAGCCCGCGCCCAAGCAGATGCTTCGGCCATGTCCCGCCGCAGTTCATCCAGTTCTTCGGAAGTCAGCCACCGAACCGCCGGCTCCCCGCTTTCTGGGTGCGCCTCGCCGACCTGCTCGACGGTCTTGGTTTCCAGCTCTTTCCGCTGTTGTCGGCGTGTCTGTTCGTCCATGCGCTCCTCTTGGCGGTCAGACAGCCATTGGCCGCCTGACCTATGGTTGGTCAATGGCTCCCATGATGTCAGAAGCCAGTATCGGAAAATCCCGCCGCTTCTGAAAATGGGGTTATCCCGGTTTCAGCTCCTACATCGTTGCTAGATACCATCTCTGAGATCAAATATAGATATGATGCAAGTGCCACTCATCAAGAGTGGCACCTGGACACCAGACATTATTTATATAGAAAAGTCAGGTTGATGATATTGCATTGACGACTTTTACTCTCAGAACAGCAACAGTGCCAGACTAATGATAATGCCGCTCACCGCCAACACAACTGCACAGAACCCCATGATATCTCTAGCCTTGAGACCTGCAATCGCAAGGGCAGGTAAAGCCCAGAACGGCTGCAGCATGTTGGTCCAGCTATCTCCCCAGGCAAATGCCATTGCCACAGTTGAGATGTCGGCATTCAGTGCCTGGGCAGCCTCCATGACAATCGGCCCCTGCACTGCCCACTGGCCACCACCCGATGGCACAAACATATTGATTACGCCAGCAGAGAGAAAACTCCAAACGGGTAGTGTGTCTGCCGTTGAGATGTTAACGAACATTTGTGCGAGGTCACCGGCCAAGCCAGATTGAGACATGATACCCATGAGGCCAGCATAGAAAGGGAACTGAATGATGATGCCGCTGGCGCCTTTCACCGCTTCATTGATTTGCGCCAGAAACTGACTGAGATTCTTGTGCAAGCCGATACCAACAAAAATCAGCGAGAAGATAATGACATTGAGGTTGAGGCCTCCTCCTTTGACTACGTAAAGAACCACCGCGGCTATACCTGCCGAAGAGATGAGCAGTGCAGGCCAGATTGAGTGCTCGAGGCGTTCTGCTGGACGTGACACGTCATCATTCGATGGTTTCGGCTCATCTTTAAAGTCGGTAAAAGACACCGTCTTGCTGTTTTTCATCATCAGGTAATTGGTGAGAGGAAGCGCGACAAAAATTGCCACGACAAGACCAATATTCAAAGGACTGAACAATGTTTCGCTGGTAGGAATCAGGCCAACACTACCCTCTAGAAAGTGACCAGGAGTCGCTAGGCTAAGAGGTATCGATCCAGACAACCCAGCATGCCAGACAAGGAAACCAGAATAGGCACTCGCAATCAGCAGCCGATAGTCGACGAATGGTACGCGCTTGGCCAACTCCTTGGCTAGCACTGCCCCAACCACAAGCCCTATACCCCAATTCAACCAGCTAGCCAGAAGTGACACCACGGTCACGATGATAACCGCACGCCCAGGAGTTCTGGCTGAACTAGCGATGCGTAACGTCAGAGACTTGAACATTGGCGTAGTGGCCACTACGAAACCTGCAACCAAGATGAGAACCATCTGCATAGCAAACCCATGCAGACTCCAGAACCCATCCATCCAATAGCCGAGAATATCGGCAGGAGCGTCCCCCCTGAATGACACGCAAGCCAGCATAATCATAATTGTAAGTACGATAACTATGACTAATGGATCAGGAAGGTATCGGTCGAAAATACGTGTCAACCCATTGGTGACTCCACCGAAGAACCTGTTGTTCTCACTGGCATTTATAGTATTGTTTGACATTATTGTTCTCCTGAATATAATTTTAACCTTGATGGACAAGTATTGCTGCTGCCAAGTCCTCCAGTGCGGTACCAACTGCCTTGAATACCGTGCATTCCTGCTGCGAGCTTCGCGTAGGGCATCGACGTAGGCAGAGGTCTTCCAAAGTCCCGATGACGGCATCGGGGCTCAGGGCACCCGAATGTATCGGTTGAGTCAGATCCCCTGACTTTTCCAGAGCTTCTTCGGTATCAATGAAGAGAGCATTAGCAACCACTGCATCGGTATCCGCCTCGCGCATACTCGGCGTAAAGCTGCCGATCAGATCGAGATGACTGCCAGGGGACAGCCAGGCTCCTTTGACTAATGGCTGTGTCGACAAGGTCGCGCAGGTGATAGCATCTGCCCAGCTCACTGCCATCTGAAGATCCTCGACGGCGCGGGCCTTGAAGCCATCTTGATTAAGCTGCATCACCAGTCGTTCCGATGCGACGGGATTGATATCCCAGACCGCGACTTCTTCGATTGGCAATACTTCCCGATAAGCGTAGGGAATCAGGCTACCCACACGTCCTGCCCCCAGTAGCGTCAAGCGCGAGGAGGAAGGGGATGCCAGAAATTTGGCTGCTAGTGCTGAAGCGGCAGCTGTGCGCCTTGAAGTGATCTCGTTACCATCGACTTGAGCTACGGGTTCTCCCGTATCACGGTTATACAATGTGTAAGTCGAGAACAATCCGGGTAGCGATTTGCTAGCATTGTTAGGGGCAATGTTGACGGTTTTAATTCCCATAAACCCGACATCACTCCAGGCAGGCATTATCAGTGTTGTCAAGGGTGTTTCCGGCGTTCCGATGTCGTGAATGTGCCTACGGGGCGTTGTACAGCCATGCTTGAACATACTTTCAAGCACTGGGATTAAACGGGAAAATGGAAGTGCCTCTCTCGTCTCTTCACTGGCATAGATTCTCACACTCAACTCCTTCTTAAATAATTCACACATCAAGTTCCAAATTGCTCACAGGAACAGCCTGGCAAGTCAAGCAAATGGCCGGGTCTTCCGGCTCCTGGCCATTCAGGTGATAGACTTGCCCGGAAATAATGCGAACTGCGCAACTTTCGCACTGCCCTACCCGACAGCCGCTGGGTAGGTTTATACCCTGAGCCTCCGCAAAATTAAGGAGCACCCCTTCCGCTGAGTTCCACTTGTAACTTCGAGGATTTGAGCGTCGGAAGGAGACACTGTATTGCTTGTCATTATCGACAGTGAGAGTCGCAGGAGACCGAAACACCTCACTAAAAATATCGAATCTGGGAACTCCCCTCTCAACTAGCTGATTGGTAATAGCTGTCATCATCGGGTTCGGACCACACAGATAAAACCGTGCCCGACGTTTGATCAGAGAGTTCGGGACAACGTCAGCCGACACTAGTTCATTGGAGTCGTAGTCAACCCCCTTGATCTCGGTCGCTAGCGGATCGTTGTAATAGTTGATCACTGTCAATCCGGCCAGACGGGTTTTCAACTCGTTGACACGCGATGCAAAGGCATGGCTCTGACTGTTTCTGTTCGCATAGTGCAGCCATACCTCAGGCATGTCGTCAGACTGTGCCAGAGTCTCCAGGTAACTGATAAAAGGTGTTATTCCGATTCCCCCGGCGAAGATAACGACGGGTTGATGCATTGTGGTAGGCAAAACAAAGTTTCCACCGGGCGAGCCAAGGTGCACTTCCTGCCCAGTCAGAAGATGCCTGTGAAGATAACCTGACATCCGGCCCTCAAAAGCATTACCTTTCTCGTCCGCTCCCCGTAAGTGGCGAACAGCTATGCGGTAGCTAGTCCTGTCTTGTTCTTGTGCAGTGCCGGTCAGGGAGTATGCACGGACGAGTTGCTCGTTCGAGCCGTCCTTTCCAACGCGCATAGTAATGTGCTGGCCGGGCAGGTAATCAGGAAGCAGGGAGCCATCTGAGGATGCTAGTTCGATAGCTAAGACATCAGCCGTCTCACGCTTTATGGTACGAACCCGGAATGGCCTAAAACCTTCCCATGTGCGTCGTCTGATATCTTGAGCAGGGTCTCTCTGAATATCACAGTGGAACGAACGCATCGGCACGGAGCCACTGATTGGATCCGAATCACGCGCGCTGATCAGAGCATTGTAGTTGCTATTACCATCACCTATGACAGCATATCCGCCTCGCCCAAGTTCGTTACAGCTTTGCCACCACCCGAATTCCGCGACAATTACTCCAGCATCTAAATCCGGGCTCAAGCTGGCGCAGAAACGAGCCTGCCCTTCTGTAGTATTGATCACCACCCAATCACCCTTCGTTATACCTTTTTTAGCCGCCAATTCAAGGCTGAGTTGGGCAACAGGCAAAGGCGACCTCTTGCGCAGCGACACAATAGAACGGTGCTGGCTATGGCAGAAAAATCCGTTTTTTATTGAAGTGAGCGTATAAGGGTATTTTGAAGAAGCTTTGTGGTCCGTGAGCACGCCTTCGGCTTTGGGCAGCGGGTCATAACCATAACGCAGCAGCATTTCTGAGTAGAGCTCGACCCTCCCGGTGAGTGTTTCGAAGCCTTTGATCTTACCATTGCTGATACAGCTGTACTTCTTCGGCTCCTGTGTCAAACTGTAACGCACACCTTCCGGCTTCTGGCGCAGCTGGGATACGGTCAAATCCAGCGGTTCCAGCATCCAGTTCCAGCCAGCCTCGAGACTACCGTTAAAAAAGAGCTCGTCCATTCCCAACGCTTTTGCCAAAGCGAATACAATCTCAATGTCGGATTTTGATTCTCCCCGGGGTGAGACTGCCCGCTGACGGAGCTGAACATGCTCCACCGCAACGTTGTTGATCTCGAATCCGGCACGCAGTGCTTCTCTCTCCCAAGGCGTATTAACCGGTAATATAATGTCGGCAAAGCGAGAAGATGGAGTTTCAAACAGGTCGCAATGCACATGGAATTCGAGCTGCTGCAAGGCTGCTTTTCCCAGCTCGACATCTCCTTGGCTGGCCATCATGTTAGTGCCGAATCCTATGAGTGCTCGAACACGATAAGGCTGGCCGAAGACGATGGCTCGATATAGGTCCCGAGCAGTAACCCAACCTTGGGCAGGAGGTCCAAGTGGGCGTTGGCCAATGCCCAGGGCTTTGTGTAATTGCGCCGGTTCAATAAGCTCTAATCCTTTGATTGAACGAACAGGAACTTGTGCGTATACGCGGTTGCCACCAAGAACATCGAAGCTGCCCGTCAGAGCGTAGAGAATGGAAACGGCACGCTCGGTCTGTGTCGCGTTGCTATGCTGCCCGATGCCCGTCCATGAATGATATGCAACGCGTTTACTGGCGCTTAGCAATTCCGCAGCCTGGATCATCGAATCGGTGTCAACGCCAGAGATTCGCTCGACGACATCGGGCGTATAGGGAGCACAAGTACGCTCAAGCAAAGCTAATACAGGCTCGCATGTAACTACTTCACCATTGACCAGCGACACACGATAGCGCCCAGCCAGTGCTGCACGGACTCCATGAGAAAGTGACGATCCGCTGTGTGGGGTATAACAAACCGGTGCATTGACCTCACTGTCCCACACGACGAAGCTATCGAGAATTGGGTCATCCCCTTGCGTCCGCGCAAACTCACAGTCTTCTGCTCGCAACAGCGTCCCATCATCAGAGCGGACCAGAAAAGGAGCATTCGTCCAGCTGCGAACGAAATGATAATCAAAGCTTTGGTGCAGTAACATCTGCCGCACCAGGCCCAACGCAACCACCATATCGGTACCGGGGCGTACTCGAAGCCAGACATCCGCACTGGCCGCCAGTGGCGTCTTACGCGGATCGACCACTATCATCCGTGCCCCTTTATCTCTCCCTTTGCCGATTGCATTTGCTTGGCTGAGCCACGTGCTCGTAGGATTATGGCCCCACAGCATAATGAGATCAGCGTTAGCATAGTCAGCCGTAGGCATACCGCAGCCGAATGTAAAGGCATGGGCATAATCTTTGTGCCAATTGCAGACCTCAGTGCCATAGCAAATATTGGGGCTTTGAAAGGCTCGGACAAATCGCTCAACCCAATCGATGCTATCCGACATGGGCGTACCACTGGGCGTGGTCACACCAAACGCAACTGATTCCGCCCCTGATTCGTCTTTAATCTCCGATAGTCTCGCCGCGATAGTGGTGATTGCTTCGTACCAGGAAATTCTTTCCCAGCCAGGGTCTTCTGCGGTCTTTGGCTTTGTTCGACGCATCGGGTAGAGCAGGCGGTTGGGGCTATGAACCAGCTCGGGAGCAGCACGGCCCTTCATACACATGGCTGCGCCAGTGGGATGATCAGTGTCCGGCTCCACCTTGATAAGGCTATCGCCATTTACATGATTAATGGTCCCGCACCGCGATCGGCATAAGGTGCAGTAACCTCGCTTCTCTTCGACTGGCATGGGGAAATCTCCGGCCACAACGTTGATCTTCTTATCAACGAACCTAGACTCCGCATGACCTCATTGCTAATATAGATTATGAATTCATCAATATTGATTTTTTCAATATGAACACGGGCATAACCCTCCGACAATTGGAGTACCTAGTGGCACTGGCGGAAACGGGCCAGGTGACCCGCGCCGCCTTGCGCTGTCACGTCTCTCAATCGTCGATGACAATTGCACTAAAGAACCTGGAGCAGAGCCTCGGAGCTCAACTGTTCCAGCGACATGCCAAGGGCGTCCGCCTGACGCAAGCTGGGGAACGATTCGCGCGCCGGGCGCAAGACACGCTGTTGGGGGTCGAAGACGCCATAAAGGAAATCCAACGCTCCCCTGACGACCTGCATGGACAGATCCGGATCGGTGTCACTGAGACGATATCCGCTTACTTGATCCCATTGTTGTTAGTATCGCTTACTGGGCAATTCCCTAACCTGAATATCATAATGGAAGAGCGCGACAGGGCCAGTATCGAAAAGGGGCTTCTGGAAGACTGCTTCGATCTAGCGTTCATTCTTGTCTCCAACATGCAGGTCCATGACGAACTAGAGCACGAGACAATGCTGCGGTCTCCCAGGCGGTTATGGCTCGACAGCGAGAGTCCTCTTCAGCATCCGGAAAGTCTTACTCTTGATGAGATTGCCGAGAGCGATTTCATTCTTCTGGACATGGATGAACACGTAGAAACGGTGAACCACTACTGGGGGGAGCATGGCCTCGCCCCCAAGGTCGCATTCAAAAGCAGTTCGCTAGAGGCTGTTCGCAGCCTCGTGGCTCTCGGAAAAGGAGTCACGATCCTATCAGACCTGGTGTATCGACCATTTTCTCTAGAAGGACGACGCATCATTCGGCGCGAACTAAGTGAAAGCCTCCCGACGATGGATATCGGCTGCGTATGGAAGAAGAGAGATGAGCTTCCGCGCAATATTATCGCCGTTAGAGACTTCATTCGACGAACAATTAGCGAGCAAGTCAATTAAACTCGAGACAGTGACGATAGAAAGGTAGAAAACGGTAGGTTTAATGCCCGGCATCAGACGTCTTCGATGTCAGGCGGCCCCACCGGTGAACAGCAGCGAGACGTCGGAGACCCGCGGCAGACCAGGACCGAGGCGGCCGTCGTAGCCACGGTGCTTATGCTCGCCGGTGATCGCCTTCTTTACCTTCTTTCACTCCACCCCGAACGGAGGGTTGGAGAGCATGAAGTCGAAGCGCTCGCCAGACAGCTGGTCGTCGGAGAGCATGCCGAGGGTCAGCGGCGAGGCGTTCGAAGAACGGCTGATCCGCCGCGCGCAGCAGCAGCTTCTCGCGCACCGCCTCGGGCTTGGCCTGATGGGCGTGGGCTTCACGGAGCACCGCGTCCTTGGTGGGCTCCAGCACGCACTCCAGGCGGCGCAGTAGGGTGAAGGGCAGGATGATCCGGCCATACTGGGATTGACGGAAATCGCCGCGCAGCAGGTCCGCCACGGACCAGATGAAGGCCGCCAGTTGAGAATGACTCTCCGTGTTCACGATGCTTCCCCACGTCTTATGCTGTTCAGGACTGATTGAGGCGCATCATACACGCAGGGCTGGGGCTCTCAGCAGCCCTGCCAGCGCGGAGGTATGCGCGCCCAGATAGAAGGTGTTCAAAGCACACCGCCCGCACCGCACGGTTTTCCTTGACAGCGAAGCAACTCTTCATCGAGCCTGTCCCGTGTCCTAGGACGCGGGACATTCAATCTTGGTGGCAGTATGAAAAGTCAAGACATAGGTCTGCTGTTGAAGCTAGTGGCTCTCAGAAGCCGGGAAAATCATGGCTCCAACCGTCATGCTGGCAAAGGCTCGAAGGCGCTTCCCGATGACTGGCGGGACTGGGCGCTTGATGACGTCGACATCGAGTTGCATCAGGACTGCTTGCCTGGGGTTGAAGACGATCAGTTGCTCGCCCGTTATAGCGTGCGGGCCCTGGCCGAGGAAACCGGGATAAGCAAAAGCCAAGTTAGCCTGGCCCTGCAGCGCTGTCTGGAGGTTGGCCTGATTCGCAAGGATCGCAGGAGTGGCGTGCCACGCACCAACGCCCGGGCCCTGTTCAACTTCATTGTGCATGGGGTGCGCTATGTGTTCCCGGCAAAGCCCGGCGAAATCACCCGCGGTATCGCGACGACCTTCGCCGCGCCAGTATTGGAAGGTCAACTTTACAGCTCGGGTGAGCTACTGATGGTTTGGCCGGATGCCCGGGGCAACAGTAAGGGCCAAGCCATTGAGCCGCTGTTCAAGAGTGTGTCCTACGCGGTGCGTCGCGACCGCGAGCTGTATGCCATGCTGGCCCTGGTCGATGCGATTCGGCTTGGCCACCCTCGCGAGAGCAAACTTGCCGCCGAGAAGCTGGCAGAGTACCTGGAGTAACGAATGAGCCTATTCGATGATCAGCGCGACATGCTGCGCCAGGTGGCCGAAGCCTTGGGAGAAGAGCTGCGAGAGCAAGTGGCTTTCGTAGGCGGCTGTACGACCGGGCTGCTGCTGACCGATCCCTTCACCCGCGAACAGGTGCGTAGTACCGATGACGTGGATCTGATTATCAGCGTCATGACCTACGCCAGCCTGCAACGCTTCAAGGAGACACTGAAGGCCCAAGGGTTCAAGGAGCCCTCATCAATGGACGATGACATGCCCATCTGTGCTATGAAGCTGGGTGAGTTGCGGGTCGACCTGATGCCGGACAATGACGAGGTGCTGGGCTTCACCAACCTTTGGTATCGCCAGGCGCTTGAGAGTGCCGAACCGGTCACTCTGAGCGACGGCCTTTCCATTCGCGTGGTCAATCCCCCGCTTTTCGTCGCCACCAAGCTTGAGGCCTACAAGGGGCGCGGCCAGAATGATCCGTTGGAAAGCCGCGACATCGAAGACATCCTCAACCTCGTGGACGGCAGACCCGAGCTCTTCGAGGAGGTGCGCAGCACCGATAGCACACTCCAGGCCTATATTGCCGCCGAACTTGCTCAGTTGCTCGACAATGATCTCTTTGGGTATGCCGTGCAGAGCCAGGCCAGAGATCCGGACCGCGAAGCGCTACTCTTTGAGCGTCTGGAGATCCTGGCCGGAGAGAGAGGCTAATGCAGGCCAGTTGGTTCAGCCGGCAAGGCGGCGAGCGAACTCGCAACAGTGATGCCGCAGCCGTGAGCCAGCAAGACCAGCACCTCCTGGCGGTGCTGGTCGACGGCGCAGAGAAAGGCCCCGGAGGCGCAGAGCTAGCCCGGCACTGGGCCGATGTCGTATTGCAAGTGCTGGCCGACGCATCTGCTCGCTCACCGGCGGCGGTTCATGCTCGCCTCAAACAGGAACAGACCCGACTCCGGCACGGCTTCCTCCACGATATCGCCAGCTACTGCATGATCCGCCTCGACCTGAAGACACTTGCGACGCAAGTCTGGCACTGCGGCGACTGCCGGGTAGGCCTACAGCTCAAAACCGAAACGCGATGGCTGACCACACCACATATTCTGGCGCAGCAGCCCGGTTTACCGCCCCCTCGTTCAAGCGAAGAGCAGGAAAGGCATGAACAGCAACTGACCAGGTGCCTTAACGCCAGGCGTTTCAGAACCCCCGATTACCAAGCCTTGACGCTGCAGCAGGGCCAAACTCTGCTGCTCAGCACCGACGGCTACTGGAAGGAGTATCTTGACGCGAGCACACCAGAGCACAGTCTGCGCGACGATGCCAGCCTGCTCACTTTGCCGGTTGAGCAAGCTTCCCTTGTTGACATCGGCCAGGACTCGGATACCGACAACCTTAACCATCTTTAACAAGGTAAGCCGACGTTGCGCGATGAGACACAACTCTTCACCGGACACAATATGGACGAGCCTGTGAGATACAGGTAACGAGAAGAAGGCAGGAAGAAAAAAACCTAAACGCTTGTTTGATGGTGGGCCCAGCAGGACTCGAACCTGCGACCAAAGGATTATGAGTCCTCTGCTCTAACCAACTGAGCTATAGGCCCGTATCAGCGGTTGCGTATGATAGCGAATGCCGCCGGCCGAGGCCAGCGGCATGGCGATCCGACCGAGTCATTCCAGCCCCAGAATGGTATAGGGCGCTTCGCAGGCGTGGCGCTCGTCACGTTCGTCGACGCTGCCGAGCTTGAGGTTGCGGTCGTTGTCATAGGCCACGAACAGTCGCTCGCGGTCGAGCACCGCCAGGCCTTCGGCCTTGTGCTCGAACTCCAGCGGCGCGCCCTCGGGGGTGGTTACCAGCCGCGGGATTTCGCCGTCGCGGAATTCCTCCAGGCTCATCTCCCACAGGTAGCCGCCAATGCGTTCCTCGCCGCCCTCCTCGACCTCGAAGCTGGTCAGCAGGTAGAGCCGGGCGTGGTAGGGGTCGTATTCCAGGCTGGAGAGCCCGCACTCGAAGCGCACGCCGGCCTGGTCGTGGGGCACAAAGCTGAAGTGCTCGCGCAGGGCGTCGACGAACTCGATGTTGCCGTTGTCGGTGATCTGGTAGTGCGCCCCCACCACGCGGCTCACGTACGCGAAGTCGTCGTGAGCGTTGCCCTGTTCGCGCACGCCGAACAGCAGCAGGCCATCGCCGCGGTCGCCGGGCACCGCGGCCAGCCCCTCGATCTTGTAGTAGGGAAAGCCGATGGCCGCGTCGAGCTTGCGGCGCAGCTCCAGCGAGCCCTCCACGCCGTCGCGCGGGTCGGGGTCCACCACCTGCACGGCTTCGGGCTCGCCCAGCGGCCAGATCAGCAGGTGGTTGTAGTCATTCAGCGCATGGCTCTCGTCGTCGATGCGGTCGAAGCCGGTCGCCGCCAGCACGTGGCGGCCGTCGGTGGTCAGCGCGAAGTCTTCGTACTTCACCGCCTGCTGGAGCCGCTGGGTGGTGAAGTATTCCAGCCGCGTATCGTCGGGGCCTTGCGGCGTCAGCGGTAGAGCGAACACCGCAGAGCGCTCGTCGCCGGGCACCGGCTTGTCGCTGGCCAGCAGCAGTCTCTCGCCGTCGTAGAGTACGGCCGAGATCTCGGCGTTGACGATCTCGCCGCCTTCGTCGCGCAGGCCGGCGGGAAAGCAGTGGATGGTGCCTTGCTGCAGGATCCGGGCGTTGGCCATGGGTAGCCTCCGTGTGGGAATGGCGAAGCTTGCCCAGCCTAATACAGCCGCCGGGCACTGCGCGATGACCTCGCAGCCATGCCAGCTCTGGCGTACCCGGGCCATCTCATCGGACGCCCCCAGCCAGCCGTGCCACCACTCTGATTCGACCATAGCCACGAATAAGAACCTTTCTTGCTCTTTGCATATTTAGCTATACTCGCCCGCGTTTCATGCAATTGACATCCATTATCAGAACGATTCAGAGATCCCATGAACCCACGTTACCTCGCCGCCAGCGTCGCGGCCCTGACCGGCGCCCTAGCCGGCCCGTCTTTCGCCCAGGCCAGCGCCCAGGCCACGGATGAGGCTGACATTCAGGACACCATGGTGGTGGTCGGCTCGCGCACCCCCACCGAGATCAGCCGCATTCCCGGGGCAGTCTGGGTCGTCGACCAGCAGCAGCTGCAGACGCAGCTGCGCACCGGTGCCGACCTGAAGACGGCCCTGGGCAAGCTGGTGCCCGGCCTGGACCTGGCGCCGCAGGGACGCACCAACTACGGCCAGAACATGCGCGGGCGCAGCGTGCAGGTGCTGATCGATGGCGTCTCGCTGAACAGTTCTCGGGGCCTGTCGCGCCAGTTCGATAGCATCGATCCCTTCAATATCGAACGCGTCGAGGTGCTCTCGGGGGCCAGCAGCCTGTACGGCGGCGGCGCCACCGGCGGCCTGATCAACATCATCACCAAGAAGGGGGATCGAGAGGGCATCCACCTGGCCACCGAGGCCGGCATGACCTCCGGCTTCAACGGCGCCGACGACCTGGACTACCGCCTCGCCCAGTCGATGAGCGGCGGCAACGAGACCGTCCGCGGCCGCCTCGCTGTGGCCTACCAGGACAACGGCCGCCACTTCGATGCCGGCGGCAACGAGATCTTCCCCGACATCGCCCAGACCGACCTGCAGGACAATCGCAGCATCGACGTCATGGGCGGCCTGGACGTGCAACTGACCGAGCAGCAGAGCCTGCAGTTCGGCGCCCAATTGTACCGCTCCGGCTACGAAGGGGATCGCGGGGTCTACTTCCCGAACCTGGACGCCGCCAGCCCCGACCTGAACGACGCCGAGATCCGCGACGGCTATTCCTCCGACCGCGATCCGGCCACCGACCGCAAGATGGTCAACCTGCAGTACCACCATGCCGACCTGCTCGGCCAGAATTTCTACCTGCAGGCCTTCCACCGCGAGGAGGAAGCCAGCTTCCAGGCCTTCCCCTACCCGGTGGCCGGCGGCTCAGAGTTCCGTGCCTCCCAGCAGAACACCGACCTCTCGGGCCTCAAGGCGCTGTTCGATGCCGACCTCACCGACACCCTGTCGCTGACCTACGGCCTGGATCTGGACCGCGAGTCCTTCGACGCCAGCCAGATGACCTTCGACAAGGCCGTCTCCGACGCCACCGGCGGCCTGGTGCAGGAAGAGGCCGGCGTGACGCCGCGCTACCCCAGCTACCGGGTCGACGGCATCTCGGCCTTCGCCCAGGGGGAATGGCAGGCCACCGAAGGGCTGCAGCTCTCCGCCGGCGTGCGTCGCCAGCACATGGACGTCGAGGTCGAGGACTTCCAGGGAATTCCCGGCGGCGAGAACGACTATGACGCCACCCTGATCAACGCCGGCGTCCTCTACGACTACGGCAACGGCCACCAGAACTGGCTGCAATTCAGCCAGGGCTTCGAGCTGCCCGACCCGGCCAAGTACTACGGCAAGAGCGCCGAGGTCAGCGTCGACCAGAACCCGCTGTCCGCCATCAAGACCGACCAGGTCGAACTGGGCTGGCGCTACAACAGCGGCGCCTGGATGACCCAGGCGGCGCTCTACTACGCCTGGTCCGACAAGGCCGTGGAAAATGCCGAGGATCTCAGCGTCAGCGTGGTCGAGGAGAAGAAGCGCGACTACGGCTTCGAGGGCGCCGTGACCCGCTACTTCGACAGCGGCCTGGAGGCCGGCGCGACCCTGCACGTGGTGCGCTCCGAGCAGGAAAACGCCGACGGCGAATGGGAGAAACGTGACGCCCGCTACGCCTCGCTGTCCTCTGCCACCGCCTTCCTCGGCTGGCAGGACCTCCAGGGCGAGCGTTCGGCGCGCCTGCAGGCCAACCACGCCTTCGACCTGGAAGACGACAACGACCGCAAGATCGACGGCTTCACCACCCTGGACCTGAACCTCCGCCAGGCCCTGCCGGTCGGGGAAGTCAGCCTCGGCGTGGCCAACCTGCTGGACAAGGAGTATTCCACCGTCTGGGGGCAGCGCGCCGCGATGTTCTACTCCCCCTATTACGGCCCGGAATACCTCTACGACTATCAGGGCCGCGGTCGCACCTATACCCTGACCTGGTCCATGGACTACTAGGGAAACGCTGCTTCATTGCTGCGATTGCCCCACCCCGCGCCCACCCCTCGGTGGGCGCTGTCGTTTCGCCGCCCGCCATTTTGATAACGATTACCATTTGATATAAGATGCCGACGTTTCCCTTCGGCGGTGGATGTGCCATGACTCTCGCGCTGTCGCAGCTCTATATCGGCCCCCTGCAGCACCTGCCACCCCCGCAGGTCGCGGCGACGCCCGCGGCCGACAGCCTGCCCGCCCGCCAGCTACTCGACCCGGCCTACCTGGCGGCGCTGCTCGAGCGCTTCGGCGTCCAATACGGCAACGGTGATCGCCGGGCCGTGGCCTCGCTATGGTCCAAGTGGCATTTCAGCGCGCTCTGCGCCCATGGCCTGGCCGCCAATCTGCTGCTGGAGCGCGACCTGCCACTGGGGCTGGACGAGCTGCACCTCTCTCAGTCGCCGGAGGGCCAGACCACCGGGCTCCACCTGCTGCACGCCGGCCGTCCGCTCGATGAGCTCGACGGCCTGTCCCGCTTCGCCACCCTGCTCGATGGCCATCTGACGCCGCTGATCGAGGCCCTGGCCTCCCTCACCGGGGCCTCACCGAAGGTGTTCTGGAGCAACGCCGGCAACTACTTCGAGTACTTCGCCAGCGCCCTGCCGAGCCACCCCATGGCCTCGCCCCACGGCGCCGACGAGGCCCACCGCCTCATGGCCAGTCGCCAGCTGGCCGACGGGCGCCGCAACCCGCTGTATCGTCCGGTGCGCTACGTCGAACCCGACGACGCCGAGGCGCCGCGTCGGGTGCGCCGGCTATGCTGCATCCGCTACCTGATCGACGAGCTCGGCTACTGCGGCAACTGCCCGCTCGAATGCCGACGCGATGCCCGAGCGGCAAAGGCAGCCTCATGAGCGCGATCGCTTCCCAGGTGCGCCAGCATACCGCCCGCGATCTGCAGGCCTACGGGCGGCGTTACGGCATCGATTACCGGGTGCCCGCGCTGCACGCCAGGGCCGAAGAACCGGTGGTGCGCGGCGAGGTCCGCGAGATGGCCCTGGGTCAGGGCATGGAGCTGGTGGCCTCCGACGTGGAGGTGCTGCATCGCTACGACTCCCGCTCCCGGGCGCCCTCGCCGCTGTCGATCGTGGTCATGCTGGAGGGTCGAGCCGAGGTTCGCCTGGCGGACCGCCGCCTGGTCCTGACGCCGGGTACGGCGCTGAGCGTGCAGCTCAACCGCCGCGATGGCCTGCAGGCCACCCAGCCCGCCGGGCAGCGTATCCGCGCCCTGACCCTGGGACTCGACGCGTCGCGCCTGGCAGAGCTCGGCGCGGCGCCTGCGGGACACGAGGGTTCGCGCATGCATTCCTGGCAGCTGCCCACCCCGCTGCGTCAGGGGCTCGAACAGGCCCTGGCCTCGCCGCTGCCCGAGCGCGCCCAGGGCCTGCTGCTGGAAGGGCTCGGCCTACAGCTCCTGGCCCACGGCCTGCCCCCGGCGATGGCCCGGGCGTCCGGCCCCGCGATGCCCCTGCCTCCCGGGGAACACCAGCGCCTGGAGCGGGTGCGCGCCGCGCTTGAGGAGACCCCTGCCGCCGAGCACCGTCTGGAAACCCTGGCCCGGCTGGCCGCCATGAGCCCCGCCAGCCTGCGGCGCAAGTTCCAGGCCGCCTTCGGCCGCAGCGTCTTCGACTACCTGCGCGAATGCCGATTGCGCCTCGCCCACGACTATCTGCGACGTGGCTACAGCGTGCAGCAGGCCGCCCACTTCTGCGGCTATCGCCATGCCTCCAACTTCGCTACCGCATTCCGTCGCCGCTACGGCGTGGCGCCGAGTTCCCTGCTCCACGACGACTGAGCATCGCGCATAGAGCAGTGAGCATTGCGCATACCTCGACCCGCCCCATTAAAAGCAATAATTCTCATTACTTCGCGTTACCCATTCACACCAAGGATCACCCACATGTCGACCCCACGCCCATTGGCGCTGGCGGTAGCGCTCGCCGCCGCCGGCTCGTCGTTCATGGCCCAGGCCCAGGACACCGAACAGCTCTCCACCCTGACCGTTACCGGCACCGCGGCCACCAAGACGGAGACGCCGTTCAACGAGACGCCCCAGGCCACCTCGATGGTGGCGCGTGAAGAATGGGAGGAGAAAGGCGCGGAGACGGTGCAGCGCGCCCTGAACTACACCCCCGGGGTATACGCCAACCAGGTCGGCGCCTCCAACCGCTACGACTACATCGTGCTGCGCGGCTTCTCCGACGGCAGCCTGAGCAACACCTTCCTCGACGGCCTCAAGCTGATGGGCGATGCCAACTCCTACAGCTCGCTGGTCATCGATCCCTACTTCCTCGAGAGCATCGAGGTGGTCAAGGGGCCGGCCTCGGTGCTCTATGGCCGCGCCTCCCCCGGCGGCCTGGTGTCATTGACCAGCAAGCGCCCCGAGTTCGAACGCGCGGGCCAGCTGCGTCTCGGCGTTGGTAACAATGCCCAGAAGAGCGCCGCCTTCGACCTCACCGGCCCACTGGACGACGAGCGCCGCCTGGCCTTTCGCCTGACCGGCCTGGCCGAGAGCGCCGACACCCAGTTCGGGCCGGTTGAGGAGCAGCGCTACGCCATCGCCCCGCAGCTGACCTGGGACATCACCGACGACACCAGCCTGACCCTGCACGCCTACCTGCAGCAGGACCCCGAGGGCGGCTATCACTCCGGCGTGCCCTACGAAGGCGCCGTGGACAGCCGCAACGGCCGCCGTATCGACAACACCTTCTTCGATGGCGAGGACGACTACGACAAGTTCGAGCGCACCCAGCGCCTGATCGGCTACGACCTCGAGCACCGCTTCAACGACGCCTGGACGGCCCGCCAGAAGCTGCTCTACCTCAATACCGACGTGACCCTCGACCAGGTCTACGGCTTTGGCTGGGCCAACGACACCGAGCTCAACCGCTATTACTCCGGCGGCGAGGAGTCCATGGAGGCCTGGACCGTCGACAACCAGCTCCAGGCCGAGCTCGTCACCGGCGCCGTGGACCATACCCTGCTGTTCGGCGCCGACTACCAGAAACGTGAGAACGAAGTGAACTGGCCCTCCGGCGCCTTCCCGACGCTGGATGCCTTCGATCCCGAATACGGCGCCGAGCCCACGGCGATGTACGCCGCCACCGAGGAACAGCACGACATTCGCCAGACCGGGGTCTACGTCCAGGATCAGATGGCCATCGGCAACTGGCGCCTGTCCCTCGGGGGACGCTACGACTGGGTCGACATCGAGAACACCAATGAAGCCAGCGGCGCCACCAGCGAGCTGGACGACACCCAGTTCAGCGGCCGCGCCGGGCTGCTCTACCTGTTCGACAATGGCCTGGCCCCCTACGTCAGCTATTCCACCGCCTTCACGCCGACCAGCTTCGTCGACGCCAGCGGCGACCTGCTGGAGCCGATGGAGGGGCATCAGCTCGAGACCGGGGTGAAGTTCCAGCCCGAGGGCTCCAGGGACCGCTACAGCGTCGCGCTGTTCCATATCGACCAGGAGAACGTTGCCACCAAGGAGCAGCCCACCGACCCGTATCGCGCCATCGGCGAGATCGAGTCCCAGGGCGTCGAGCTCGAGGCCCATACCCAGCTGACCGACGAATGGAGCCTCCAGGCAGGCTACAGCTTCACCGACATCACCTATGCCAAGAGCGACGACGGCAACGAGGGCAACCGCGCCATCTACGCCCCCCGCCACATCGCCTCCGTATGGGGCGCCTACGCAGCCCAGGACGGCGCCCTCGCGGGCCTCGGCGCGGGCCTCGGCGTTCGCTACCACGCCGATATCCAGGCCGACCGGGCCAACACTGAACAGGTCCCGGACTACACCCTAGTCGACGCCGCCCTCAGCTACGACCTCGGCCAGGTCGGTATGGAGGGCATCACCGCGCGACTCAACGTCAACAACCTGCTCGACAAGGAGTACGTGGCGTCCTGCAACTCGCTGCAGTACTGCTACTTCGGCGCCGAGCGCAGCGTGAAGGCCACCGTTAGCTACGATTTCTGATTCGGCCGAGTCGCCTCACGCTCCGCACCGGCGGCCCTCGGGCCGCCGGTGCGGCGTCGGGCCGTCTCGTCCGGCGCCCTCTCGGCTCGCCGGCGCTCGCCCACGTCGTCCTCGCGCCCACCCCCGCACGGCCACCCCCTCGCATCCCTCGCCGTATTCCACTCCCGCGTTACTCTCTCGCATCACTCTCCCGTATCACTCTCCCGTATCACCCCCTCCCTGCTCGACGCTGCTCCATGGCGGCTTATCCCTGAACCGGGCCGGTCGTCTCCGCCATTGCGTGGGCAGGCTGGACTTCGCATTAACAATGATATAGATTCTCATTCAAATTATCGTAAGATAATTACTCACGCTCACCAGACACCCATCAGGAACCCGGGAAATGACCCTTGCCCTGCCCTCCGTCCCGTATCGGCATTGGTGCCTTGCGCTCGCGATGCTCGCCACGATACTGCTCGCCACCGACACCCGCGCCGCCTCCCGCATAGCGGTGCTCGACCCCGGCCACGCCGAGATCCTCGAGGCCCTGGGCGCGGGCGAGCGACTGGTGCTGGTCCCGGACGACCCGACGCTGGCAGGCGGGCTGCCCTACGCCGCACGCTACCAGCGCCAGCCGTCCGCCGAGGGCCTGCTCGCCCACACCCCAGACCTGCTGGTCGGCGGCAACCCGCAGCGCGACGCCGCGCTGCTCGAGCAGGCAGAACGCCTGGGCATCGCCCGGGTGATGCTCGAGCGCACCCTACCGGCCGTCACGCGGGTGCAGCGCCTGGCCGCGCTGGTGGATCGCCGGGAGCGCGGCCAGGCGCTGGTCGCCCGCATCGAGGCCGGCTACGCCAGCGCCGACGCCCTGAGTGACGGGCGGCCCGCGGTTCGCGTGCTGCACCTCTCCAGCAGCGGCGCCGGCGCCACGGGGTCGGTTACCGGCGCCGGAGGATCGACCTCCGCCGATGCGCTGATCCGTCGGGCCGGCGGCCTCAACGTCGGCGCCGAGGCCGGCCTCGACCGCTATCAGACGCTGAGCGCCGAGGGCGTGATGGCCATGGCTCCCGAGGCGGTGCTGGTCTCGCGTCGCGAGTTGCCCGCCCTGGGCGGTGCCGCGGGGATCTGGGACGCGGTCCCGGGGCTCGCCCATACCCCGGCCGCACGTCAGCGCCACCTGGTCGTGCTCGACCACGCCGCGGTCAAGTTCGATGGCGCTAGCAGCGGACGCGCTACCCATGCCCTGGCCGAGGCGCTGCACGCGCCATGATCAAGACACTGACCTCAAGCGCCGTGCCCCGCCGTCCTTCTCGCACGCACCAGCTGTATGGCGCGCTGGCGCTCGCCATGTTGGCGGGACTGGCGATCAGCGTGGCCAGTGGCGTGGTGCCCGTCGCCCCCCGGGCACTGCTGGCGGCGCTGGCCTCACCCTTCGCCACCGCCGACGAGCACGCCGTCGCCCATGCGGTGCTGTGGGACCTCAGGCTGCCTCGCGCACTGATGGCGCTGCTGATCGGCGCCTCCCTGGCCATGGCCGGCGCCGCCATGCAGGGCCTGTTCGGCAATCCGTTGGCCGACCCAGGCATCGTCGGCGTCAGCAGCGGCGCCTCGCTCGGCGCGGTGATGATCATCGTACTGCGCATCGACGCCCTGGGCGCCTGGACGCTGCCGGTCGGCGCCTTCTGCAGCGGCTTTCTCACCACCTGGCTGATCTACCTGCTGGCGCGCCAATCCCGGGTCGAGGGCGACAACGCCCGGCTGCTGCTGATCGGCATCGCCATCAACGCCGTGGCCGGCGCCTTGACCGGTTACCTGACCTATCTGGCCAGCGTAGAGCAGCTGGAGAGCCTGATGTTCTGGTCGATGGGCTCGCTGGCTCGGGTCGCCTGGACGCCGGTGCTGACCGTCGCCCCGCTGGCCCTGCTCGGCCTGCTGCTGCTGCGCCGCCAAGCGGTATCGCTGGACCTGCTCGCCCTCGGCGAGCGCCAGGCCCGCCACGCCGGGGTCGATGTCAACCGGCTCCGGCGCCGACTGATCGCCCTGACAGCGCTACTGACCGCCGCCGCGGTGGCCTTCACCGGCACCATCGGTTTCATCGGCCTGGTGGTGCCGCACCTGGTGCGCACCCTGATCGGCCCCGGCCATCGCCACCTGTTGCCATTGAGCGCCATGGGCGGTGGCCTGCTGCTGATGCTCGCCGACCTCGGCGCGCGCAGCCTGGACCCGCCCAACGAGATCCCCATCGGCATTCTGACCGCCAGCCTCGGCGGGCCCTTCTTCCTGTGGCTGGTGGCCCGGCGCGGCCCGGGAGCGCGCTGACATGCTGACACTCGACAACCTCTCGCTGACGCTCGGCGGCAGGACGCTGCTCGACGACGTTTCCCTCGACTGCCCCGCCGGCAGCCTGACCGCCCTGATCGGCCCCAACGGGGCCGGCAAGTCGACGCTGCTCGGCCTGATGGCCGGTGACCGCGCGCCCAGCCGGGGCAAGGTGCGGCTCGACGGCCGCCCGATCGAAGCCTACGGCATCCGCGCGCTGGCCGCCCGGCGGGCGGTGATGCCCCAGGACAGCGTGCTGCGCTTCGCCTATCGGGTCGAGGAGGTGGTGCGCATGGGCCGCGCCCTGCGCGACCTACCCCCGGAAGACGACGACCGACGCATCGGCGAGGCCATGGCCGACGTGGAGATCACCGACCTGGCCGGACGCGACGCCATGACGCTGTCCGGCGGCGAGCAGGCCCGCACCACCTTCGCCCGCGTGCGGGTGCAGGAGACACCGCTGCTGCTGCTCGACGAACCCACCGCCGCCCTCGACCTGCGTCACCAGGAACGCCTGCTGCGCCTGGCCGCCGGCTGGGCCGCCCAGGGGCATTGCGTGGTCGCGGTGATGCACGACTTGAACCTCGCGGCCGCCCATGCCGACCGCCTGGCCCTGCTCGACCAGGGGCGCCTGGTGGCCCACGGCACGCCCTGGGAGGTGCTTGAGCGGCGTCAGTTGGAGCACGTTTATCGCCAGCCCGTGTGCGTGATGTCGCACCCGGATCGCCATTGCCCGGTGGTCGTCACGACCGCCCCCACCCAGGAGTTCACATGACCGGAGTTCACATGACCGACACCCTCGACCGCGACGATGTCGCCCGCACCCTCGACCGCGAGCACGCCGAGGCTCGCGCCCAGGCCGAGGCCCGGCGCCAGGAGCGCGCCGCCCTGGCCGAAGACGGCGCCGAGGCGCCTGCCCCACGTCGCGGCTGGCGTGATTTCCGCGAGGCCCAGCATTTCCAGCACGCCTACCTGTCCATCGGCCCCGCCCAGGGCGCGCTGCTGTACATGCTGGCCCGGGCCGCCGGTGCACGCCGCATCGTCGAGTTCGGCTCCTCCTTCGGCATCTCGACGCTCTACCTGGCGGCCGCCGCCGAGGACAACGACGGCCACGTCATCGGCAGCGAGTACTACGCCAACAAGCGCGAGCATGCCCTGGCCAACCTGCGCGACGCCGGCCTCGCGCAGCGCGCCGAGATTCGCCTGGGCGACGCCCTGGAGACCCTCGGCGACGTCACCGACCCCGTCGACTTCGTGTTCCTGGACGGCGACAAGTCGCTCTATCTACCGGTCCTGGAATGCCTGCTGCCGAGCCTGGCCCCGGGGGCATGGATGGTCGCCGACAACCTCGACCATTTCGACGAGACGCCCGGCGACTTCCGTCACGAGATCCTCCGCGACCCTCGCTTCACCAGCCGGTTGATACCGGTCGGTCGCGGCATGTTCAGCGTCTCGCGCCATCGCGGCTGAACGCCGGGCCCCAGAGCCGGCCCGCGTCGAAGGCCGGCCGACAACGACGTCACGGCCGTCGCTGGCCCCAACCATCGCCACATAAGGGAACGCGCAAACCCCATGACTTCAAACCTCCGCCATCCCCTCGCCCGTCGGCGCCTGCTCCTCGGCGGCGCCTCGCTGTGCTGCCTGGCGGGCGCCGCCCAGGCCCAGGACGCAGCCACCACCCTCGACACCATGACGGTCACCTCCGCCTCGGCGTCCGGCTATGCCGTCGACCCGGTACGCGCCCCCGCCAGCATATCGGTGGTCACCCGCGACCAGCTCGAGGGCAAGTCCTACCGCGACATCACCCAGGCGCTGCAGGACGTTCCCGGCGTCTACGTCGACGACGGTCCCTCCGGCAAGGGCGGCACCGGCGAGATCTCGATTCGCGGCATGGATGCGAAATACACCCTGATCCTGGTCGACGGCATTCCCCAGGGTTCCCAGCAGGCCTACTACAACGGCTACGGCTCGGGCGCCGAGTTCGGCTGGCTGCCGCCGATCTCCGCCATCGAGCGCATCGAGGTGATCCGCGGCCCGATGTCGACGCTATACGGCTCCGACGCCCTGGGCGGGGTGATCAACGTGATTACCCGGCCGGTCGCCGAGGACTGGGGCGGCTCGGTCAACCTCGATACCATGGTGCAGGAGGACTCGGCCTCCGGGGATCGCCAGAAAGCCCAATTCCGTCTCAGCGGACCACTGGTCGAAGACAGGCTGTCGGCGACCCTGACCGGCTCCACCCTGCAGCGCGACGAAGACCGCCGCGAAGGCGGCTTCAGCGAGTACGACCGCCGCGACATCAGCGCCCAGCTGGACTGGACCCCCGACGAGGCCAACCACCTCAGTTTCGAGGCCGGACACGGCACCCAGGACACCCGGGCAGACGCCGACATGACCGGCAGCGACCGCGACCTCGATACCCGACGCCGCCACCAGGCGCTGCGTCATACCCTCGACTGGGGCGACGGCCTGACCACCCGCAGCTACGTGCAGCGCGAGACGCTCGAGCAGGACGACAGCTCTTACCGTTCGGTCTACGAGCGGGTCACCGCCAATAGCGCCACCGTCATGACGTTCGGCGACCACCTGCTCACCCTGGGCGCGCAGTATCGCGAGCAGCGCACCGAGAACCCTGATCGCGGCTTCGGCGAGCAGACCCTGGAACGCTGGGACATGGCACTGTTCGCCGAAGACGAATGGTTCCTCACCGAGCGCTTCTCGCTGACCACCGGCGCCCGCTGGGTCGAGGACGAGAACTACGGCAACGAGTTCGTGCCGCGCCTCTACGGCGTCTTCAGCGCCACCCCCCAGCTGACCTTCAAGGGCGGCGTGAGCGCCGGCTATCGCACCCCGGACCTCAAGCAGGGCGACTCCAACTGGATCGAGGGCGGCGGCGGCCCTCGCTGCGCGGACTGCCGGGACATCGGCAACTCCGACCTCAATCCGGAGAAGAGCACCACATATGAGCTGGCCGCGCTGTGGCAGGGAGACACCGGCCTGGCCGCCGGCGCCACCCTCTTCCACACCGACTACGAAGACAAGATCGAAAAGCCGGTGATCTGCGATACCCGGGAGGGCGATACGAGCTGTTTTTACCAGGGCGAGGCCTATACGGCCCTGTATCAGTACACCAACGTGGACGAGGCCACCGTCAACGGCCTAGAGCTGAGCCTGGACGCTCCCTTGAGCGAGCGGCTGGAGATGCGTGCCACCTACACCTTCACCGACAGCGAACAGCGCAGTGGCGCCAACCGCGGCCTGCCGCTCAACGACCAGCCACGGCATCGCGCCACCCTGGGCCTGGACTGGCAGGCCAGTGCTCAGACTCGCCTGTGGTCCCGGGCCCGTTACAAGGGCCAGGCCGAGCGGGTCGCCGGTCGTGGCGGGCTAAGCGAGGCCTACCCCAGCTATACGCTGGTCGACGCTGGCGTACGCCATGCGCTGACGCCCACGGTCTCCCTCTACGGTGGCATCTATAATCTGTTCGACAAGGAGATCGATCAGGACGACTACGGCCGCGTGTTGGACGGCCGACGCTTCAATGCCGGCCTGCAGTTGCAATTCTGACCACCGCGAACTACCCCGGGAGCGGCCAGGCCGCTCCCGGCCATGCATGGCGCAACCCCTTGGCGGCCCCTACAATGTCGCACCGCGCCCTTTCCAACTGCTCAAGGCGTCTCGATGCCCGATCAGCTTTCCTCACGACACGACGACACCACCCCGAACTCGGGCCAGGACGCCGCGCTACCGCTGGGCATGCCCGCCACCCGCAAGCTGTCCGCCCACGACCTTGGCCTGGTCTCCCTCGCCCTGCTGAACGAGGGAGAAAGCTACGGCAGCCGGCTTAGCGATCACATCGAGCAGCTCTCGAACGGCTTCTATCGACCGAGCCCCGGCATGCTCTATCCCGTGCTCGGCGGACTGACCGAGCGCGGGCTGGTGAGCCAGCAGCGTCAGGGACGCCGCAAGTACTATCGGCTTACGGACGAGGGACACGCCTATCTGGACGAGTACGCCACGACAGCCCGGCGGGTCAGGGCACGCCTCGAATCGGCCGGACGCAAGCTCAACGCCCTCTTCGCTTCGTTGAGCCAGACACTGGACGACGAGACCGAGGCCATGCCGCTGGCCCAGGACATGCTCGGCGCACGGATGGACCTCAAGGCCGCCCTCCACGAGAGCCGTCATGCCTCGCCGGCAGCCCAGCGACGCATCCTGCTCCTGCTGCAGGACACCGCGGCACGCATCCGCGACGAAGCCCAGCGCTGAATCCCGGCGGGCCATCGCCGCGCCTCGCCTGGAGGACGCGAGGGACAGCGGGGAAAGGGGCGACGCGCCTCAGCCGAACGGCTGCTCCGCCGCCTCCAGCTCGCCGGTCTGCACCCGCCACTGGGCGGCGTAGCGCCCGTCGCGGGCCAGCAGCTCGCCGTGGGTGCCGCGTTCGGCCACCCGCCCCGCCTCGATCACCGCGATCTCGTCGGCGTGCACGATGGTCGAGAGGCGGTGGGCGATCATGATCACCGTGCGCCCGTGGCCGATACGACGCAGCGAGCGCTGGATGGCCGCTTCGGTCTCGTTGTCCACCGCGCTGGTGGCCTCGTCGAGCACCAGGATCGGCGGATCCTTGAGCAGCGCCCGGGCCAGCGATAAGCGCTGGCGCTGACCACCGGAGAGCCGCACGCCGCGCTCGCCCACCGCGGTGTCGAGCCCCTCGGGCAGCGCCTGGATGAAGTCCCAGGCCTCGGCGGTGCGCGCCGCCGCGACGATCTCGGCCTCCCCGGCGTCGGGCTTGCCGTAGGCGATGTTGTCGCGGATCGAGCCCTCGAACAGGTAGACGTCCTGGCTGACCAGCCCGATCGCCCCGCGCAGCGAGGCCAGCGAGACCTCGTGAAGCGGCTGGCCGTCGACGGTCACCCGCCCCGCGGCCGGCTCGACGAAGCGCAGTAGCAGCTTGATCAGCGTCGACTTGCCGGAGCCGGTGGCGCCCACCAGCGCCAGGGTATGCCCCGCCGGCACCGCCAGGTCGATGCCCTCGACCCCGGCGCCGGACTCGCCGTAGCGGAAGGCCACGCCCTCGAAGCGCACCTCGCCACGCACCGGGGCGGCGAGCGCCTGGCCGGCGTCGTCACGCACCTGGATCGGCGTGGCCAGCAGGTCGAGGATGCGCCGGGTGCTGGCCATGGCGCGCTCGAACAGGTCGATGACCTGGGCCAGCCCGGTGAGCGGCCACAGCAGCCGCTGGGTGAGGAACACCAGCACGCCGTAGGCGCCGACGTTGAGGTCGCCGCGCAGGGCCATCATGCCGCCCACCGTGAAGGTGGCCAGGAAGCCGGTGAGGATCGCCATGCGGATCACCGGAATGAACGCCGAGCTGATGCGAATCGCCCGGCGGTTGGCCGCCACATAGGCTTCGCTTGCCTGGCGCAGGCGCTCGGCCTCGCGGGCCTCGGCGGTGAAGCTCTTGATGGTGGCGATACCCGCCAGGTTGTTGGACAGCCGGCTCGAGAGCTCGCCGACCCGCTCGCGCACCTCGGCGTACAGCGGCCCGGCCTTGCGCTGGAAGTAGAAGGCGCCCCACACGATCAGCGGGATCGGCGTGAAGGCCAGCAGCGCGATCAGCGGCGAGAGCACGAAGAACACCGCGCCCACCGCCACCACGGTGACGCCGACCTGGATCATGGCGTTGGCGCCGCCGTCCAGGAAGCGCTCGAGCTGGTTGACGTCGTCGTTCATGGTCGCCACCAGCTGCCCGGAGCTGCGCGACTCGAAGAAGCCCATGTCCAGACGCTGGGCGTGCTCGTAGGCATCCTGGCGCAGATCGGATTGCAACCGCTGGGCCAGGTTGCGCCACAGGATCTGGTAGAGGTACTCGAACAGCGACTCGCCGGCCCAGATGAAGAAGGTCAGCACCCCGAGGATCAGGATCTGCTCCTTCGCCGAGGTGAAGCCCAGCCCGGCAACGAAGCTGTCCTCCTGGTTGACCACCACGTCGATGGCCACCCCGATGAGGATCTCCGGGGCGATATCGAACAGCTTGTTGATGATCGAACAGGCGGTGGCGGCGACGATCCGTCGGCGATAGCCGCGGGCGTAGCGCAACAGGCGTCCCAGGGCCCGGAAGCTACTGGTACTCGACATGCGTGACTCTCCATGGCAGCGCAGAGGGCGTCGCCCGGCGGCCTCATGGCGCCGCCGGGCGAGCGGGGATGGCTACCATACCCTGTCGACGAGCACCTGTCCCGCCGCGGGCGCCGCTCAGGAACCGGCTTGGGGAGCGTTCTCGATGCGCGCCAGCGCGTCGCGACTGGCCGCCTGGCGAGCGCCGCCGGTCAGCTCGTGCAACCGGCCATGGCGCATCTCCAGCAGGCGGTCGGCCACATCGAAGTAGTGATCGTCGTGGCTGATCACCACCAGGGTCTTGCCCGATGCCCGCAGCCGCGGCAGCAGCTCCCGGTAGAAGACGCGCCGGAACTGCGGGTCCTGGTCGGCGGCCCACTCGTCGAGCAGCAGCAGGTCGCGCTGCTCGGCCACCGCCAGCAGCATGGCCAGGCGCTTGCGCTGCCCCTGGGACAGCTTGATGCTGGTCACCCGGTCGCCCTCGAGATCCAGCTTGTCCTGCATGCCCAGCTCGGCGAGCCATTCGGCCACCAGCGACGGATCGGGGGAGCTGCCCTCCGGGCCGATCAGGCGGTCGAACAGATGAAAATCGGTATAGATCGCCGAGATCTGCTGGCGGTACACCGTCCATTCCGCCTCGCGCAGCGGCCGACCGTCGATCCGGATGTTGCCCTCGTGGGGGCGGTATAGTCCGGTCAGCAGCCGGGCCAGGGTCGACTTGCCGCTGCCGTTGCCACCGATCAGGAACACCACCTCGCCGCGCGTCAGCGTCAGGTCGATGGGCCCGACGGCGAAGCCCGGCCGTGCCTGCTGCGGCGGGTAGCGATAGCTCACTGCGTCCAGCGACAGCGTCTGCCAGTCGTGGCCCCCCGCGGCGCGATCGAACTCGGGGCGATGTTCGGCCAGCGCCAGCGCGGTCAGCTTCTCGAAGGCGACCCGGGCATTGATCAGGGTGGGAAAGGCGCCCACCGCCTGGATCAGGGGCGCACGCAGGAACAGCAGGGTCAGCGAAAAGGTGGTGGCCACCTGCACGGACGCCCAGCCCAGGCCGTTGGCAAGGATGAACACCATGCCGATGGCGCCCAGCATCATGATGTTGAACCAGTTGATGGCGCTGAGGTGGAAGGTGTCGCCGATCACGATGTGGCGACGATAGTCCTCGGCATGGGGGAGATAGCGATCCCGGTAAAGCCAGGCGGCACGGTCGCGGTTGAGCGTCAGCTCCTTGCTGCCCTCGATGATCGCCTGATAGTCCTCGTAGAGGCGGTCCTCCACATCACGCACCTTCGCCATCTGCCGGTAGACGCGCTTCACCAGCCGGAAGCCAACCACCAGCACCAGCGACACCCAGAGCACGGTGACGCCGAGCAGCGACGGCGACAGCCAGGCCAGATAGAGGCTCGCCCCCAGGGTCAGCACGCCCCCTTGCACGAGCTCCGGCAGGCGCACGAAAGCGACGGTGATGTAGCGCACGTCGGTGGACAGGCTGGCCAGCAACCGTGCGCCGCCGATCTGCTCGAGATGCTCGATGTCGGTGTCCAGGATGCGCTTGATCAGCTGGCTGCGCAGCCGATAGACGAAACGGTGGCCCAGGGTGGTCAGGGCCAGCTGCGAGGCCAGCGTGATGCCCAGCAGCAAGGCGATCAGCCCCAGGAACGTCGGCAGCACGCGCCAGGGGTCGGCGAAAGTATCGAGCAGCCGCTGGTTGATGAATGCGATCACCCCCACGCCCAGGCCGGCACTGGCCAGGCTCAGCGCCACCACGGCGAGGAACGGACCACGATAGTCCTGCCACACGATCCTGACGAGTTCTCTCACACATCCTCCCCGGCGATATCGGTTCTCGGTCGTCTGCGCCCGCGCTTGGCAGGCAGGTTCTCAGGCTTGAGCGGGCAACCGCCGCACAGCGCCTCCTCGGGCAGGCGATACTTGATGCAGCACAGCCGTCGCACCCGGGCCGGCGCCTCGCCACCCAGCTCGAGATAGCGGATCGGGCGAAAAAGCGGGTTGCGGCGTCCATCCGACAGGGTGCGGATCTCGAGCAAGCGCAGAAGCGGCTCGCCGGAGCCAGCGAAGTCGGGGTGCCGGTTACAGGTCTGCCCCGCGTATTCCACGTAATGGCCGAGGTTGCTCCAGAACACCTTGGGCGACAGCCCCGAGATCCCGGCCAGAGCCTCGATGAGCGGGCCACAGTGGGCGTCGATCAACCGCCGGAAGCGCGTCTCCGGCGCCTGAGAGCTCAGCGGCCAGCCGCCGTGGGGCAGCCACAGCCGCGATGTCTGGCCCCTGTCGCCCACGCTGAGCCGCATCTCGTCCGGCGCCACCGGCAGCTCGAGGTCCAGCAGCAGATTGGCGACCAGGGCCGGTATCGAGACGGCGCTGAGATGGAACTTCGACCAGATCGAGGCCGCCGCACGGCGATCGGCGTCCTCCCCGAAGCTGGCCGTGAAGCGGTCCAGCAACTCCGTCAGCGTCTCCCGCTCGAGCAGCGCCGCCACCGGCAGCGTGGGCCCTTCCGGCGCTTCGAAGGCCGGCGGCTTGAGGGCGTCGAGGGGCGGCTGACGATACAGGGCCAGCACGGCCTCGGCGGGGGCGCCCCGGCGCAGCGAGGCGAGTGGCATGTCGGTCATTCGAGATCTCCCTTGCCGGTGGCATCGTTCATAGTCGCCGCAGCCCCCACAATCCCCCGCCCTGGAACGGCAGCCCCAGTCAGAACAGGATCAGCAAGAGCAGGTGGGCGCGGTTCGGTGATACGCCGCGTATCGCCAGGTTCGTCATGAGTACTCTCCCAACTGCCCTCTCATGCCTACCGCCTCCATCACCCCGCCACACGTCTTGCTGAACGCCTTCGGGTTCAATGCCGACCGTAATGGCATAGCGCCGTGCTACACTCTACATGAAAACGATTCTCAGATGTATTGTCGTCCGACTTTCCCCGCTGAAAAGCTGGACCCGACGGAAGATCACCCTGCTCACCGACAGGGCGCTGACTTGATCTCGGCTATGGAAGCGCCACGGTAGATATATATAACGATTCTCGTTTACTCTATAGGGCGAGAATCATTGCGCAAGGAATTCACCATGTTCGAGGTCCAGGGCGCCACCTTCGAGGTCAACGGCAAGCGCCTGCTCCACCCCGTGGAGCACCGCTTCGAGGAAGGCAAGGTCTACGGTCTGATCGGCCATAACGGCTCCGGCAAGTCGACGCTGATCAAGCTGCTCGCACAGCAGCAGCCGGCCAGCCAGGGCCAAATCCTGCTCGATGACAGGGCCGTGCGTGACTGGGGCCAGCGCGAGTTCGCCCGCCGGGTCGCCTACCTGCCCCAGCAACTGCCCAGCGCCGAGAACCTGACCGGTCACGAATTGATCGGCTTCGGCCGCTATCCATGGCGCGGCCTGCTGGGACGTCACACCTCGGCGGACAAGGCCGCCATCGAGCGCGCCATCCAGCTCAGCCATACCGAGGACTTTGCCGACCGCCTGGTGGACACCCTGTCCGGCGGCGAGCGCCAGCGGGTCTGGCTGGCCATGCTGTTGGCCCAGGAGAGCCGCTTCCTGCTGCTCGACGAGCCGCTGGCGGCGCTGGACATCGCCCATCAGGTCGAGGTGCTGGCCCTGGTGCGCAAGCTCTGCCATGAACTGGGCCTGGGCGTGATCATCGTGCTACACGACATCAACATGGCCTCGCGCTACTGCGACCGCCTGCTGGCACTGCACAGCGGGCGGGTACTGGCCCATGGCGCCCCCGACGAGATGATGACCGACACCAATCTCGAAGCCATCTACGGCTTGCCGATGCGCGTAATGCCGCATCCCAATGGCGATCATCACATCGCTGTCGCCCACTGAGTCCATGAGGCATGGCGCACGAGCTCCCCGGGCGCGGGATGCCGGCAAGACGGCACCAGGTCACGGCATTACCGGCGACGATACCGCCGGCTTGCCGGTGTACGACGCCTAGGACCAAGTCGCATTTCGCGCACTTCGTGCAGACGCAACGTGGCCGAGCACGCTGGCTCGGCCACAGATCCATCATGAACATCTGATGGAGGAATGCCGACGGCTACTCGGCCGCCTATGTCCTTCCGGCAAGCCGATGGTAACCGTCTCGCCTCACGCGATGGCAGCCTGGTAGCGCCGCTCGACCTCGGCCCAGTCGACCACGTTGTAGAAGGCGGCGATATAGTCGGGACGCTTGTTCTGGTACTTCAGGTAGTAGGCATGCTCCCAGACGTCCAGCCCCAGCACCGGCGTGTTGCCGTGCATCAGCGGGCTGTCCTGGTTGAGGCTATTCTCCACCACCAGCGTCTTCTGCGGGGTGACGCTAAGCCAGGCCCAGCCGCTGCCGAAGCGCGTCAGGGCCGCCTTGGTGAAGGCTTCCTTGAAAGCCTCGAAGCCACCCAGCTCGCGCTCGATGGCCTCACCGACCCGGCCCTCCGGTGCGCCGCCGCCCTGGGGCGACATGAACTGCCAGAACATCGAGTGGTTGGAATGACCGCCGCCGTTGTTGATCACCGCCTGGCGTTTGTCGTCCGGCACCCGGTCGAGGTTGGCGATCAGCTCATCCACCGGCACCTCTTCGAGGCCGGTGCCCTCCAGGGCGGCGTTGAGGTTGTTGACGTAGGTTTGGTGATGCCGCGAATGATGGATCTCCATGGTCAGCGCATCGATGTGCGGCTCCAGGGCATTGTAGGCGTAGGGAATGTCGGGCAACGAATGCGGCATGTTGATAGTCCTCCTGGTCAGAAAATCACGGGGTGTGTACCCGTTGCCATCCAGCGGCATGGCAACGCAAGCCCGCTGAGAGCCAAATAAATAGCAATCATTATCACTCTATCCGATATCACTCCCCGCCGCCAGATTGATACGCATTCCTGTTTGCCACACTGCGGTCCGGCGCGTGCGACCTTCGGGGTCACGCCGGGCAGCAGGCGGCGTCGCCGGATGAGACGGAGTCGGCGATCACCTTACCGCTCTCGAGCCGCAGCAGCCGATCGGCGAGCGGGAAATAGCGGTCGTCGTGGGAAATCACCAGCACCGCCTTTCCCATGGTCCGCAATTCGGGCAGCACTTCCCGGTAGAAAACGTCCTTGAACAGCGGATCCTGGTCCGCCGCCCACTCGTCGAACACCAGGAAAGGACGATCCTCGAGGTAGGCGACGACCAGCGCCAGGCGCTTGCGCTGACCCTGTGAGAGGGCCTGGGTAGTGAAGGCGCCCTCCTCGACCCGCACCTTGTGCTGGAGATGCAACTTGGCCAGCAGCCGATTGCCCTCCTCGTCGAGGTCGGTTCGATGGGCTTCCAGCAGGCGTTCGAACAGATGGAAGTCGGAGAAGACCACCGAGAAGAGCTGCCGATAGGCATCACGATCGCACGCCTCGATACGCTCGCCATCGAGCCAGATCTCGCCCTCCTCGGGGGTGTAGAGGCCCACCAGCAACTTGGCGAGGGTGGTCTTGCCGCTGCCGTTGCCGCCGACGAGGAAGGTCACCTCACCCGGCGTGAAAACGAAGTCGAGCGGACCGAGTTCGAAGAAGTCGTCGCTCTGCTCGTGGTAGTAGCGATGCTTGACACCCCGCAGCTCCAGCGTTTCCAGGCGTGTCGGCGACGCCGCCGTCGAGCCCTGCGCGGGAGAAGGCAGTTCCCGGGTGATCTCGTCGATGCGATGTGCCGAGGCGAAGGCCAGGTTGGCACGCGGAATATTCACCAGCAGGGCCTGAAGTGGCGTCACCAGGTACACCAGCATCAGGGCGAAACCGGTCATCACCCGGGCGCTGTCCGGTCCGGAACCGACCAGCACGAACAGCACCAGACCGATGAAGGCGTAGATGAGGCACTGACTCCAACTGGTCGACGCCACGAAGAGCGACATCCCTCGGGTCCGCGCCCGGCGCACCAGGTCGATCGACGTGCCCAGCTCGCCGGAGACGAAGACGTCACGCTTTCGGCGGTGCAGGCGCAGTTCCTTGGCACCGTCGGTGAGCGCCCGGAAGTGGCCGAACAGCCGATCCTGCTCGACCGAGGCCGCGTTGAGATGGCGGATCGCGCGCAGATGAACCAGATGATAGCCGACCGATCCCAGGCCGATGACCGCCACAGCGATGAGGAACACCTGCCACGACAACAGCGCCATGTACACCAGCCCACCGAAGACGATGACCACATTGGTCAGCAGCCCCGGCAGGCTGACGAAGAACTGGGCGACATTGGTGCTGTGTTCCGACAAGGCGGAGTGCACCCGGGCACCGCCCAGTTTCTCGAGGCGATAATAGTCGGCGTCCATGGCACGCCCCACGATGAAGCGTCGCAACTCGGCCAGCGTCGCCTGTCCCAGCCGCTCGAACAGCATCGACGCCAGGGTGCGGCTGAGCATCACGGCCACGGCGATGGCGGCGAATCGCCATGCCAGATCGAGACGCGCTGCGGCGTCGGCGGTCAGGGCGGCATTGATCTGCGCCACCAACAGGACGCTACAAAGGCCACCGGCGATGCTGGCCACGACCGCGGCGAGCATTAGCCAGTGGAACTGTCGAATCAGATGAAGCAGCACGACGACCTCGGCTAGACAGGGAATCTATCCGTCAAGGACGAAGGACATCGCCCGGTGTTCAGCAATCTCCGCTACGGCATATACGCTCCCACGCGGAGACCACGGATCTTGGCGTGGCGGCGGCGAAGACGACGAAAAAATCTTAATAAGAAGCATACTCATTCGTCATTGGGTGTCAGAAGGGGCGCTTTCCGCCCTCGGCACACCGTCAAAGGAGCTTGCCAGTGCTGGATACCGTTCAGGAGCCACAGCGCTCCATTCCGCCGCGCCAAAGTGGCTTCCGCTCCCGCCCCGAAGGCCGCGAGTTCGAGATCCGTCATGTCTCCTCCGGGCTGATCGCACTTGACTCCCAGGGCAGGGAGTGCGGCTGGTGGCAACTCTCGGCCGACCAAGACGGCCTGGTGCTGGACTGGGCCGGCTCATGTTCGAGCGGCCCGAACATCCATGACACCCTCGCCGCCGTCGAATCGGTGTTCGCCGGACGGCCTGAGCTTCCCGAACTGCTGCTGCCCCCCGCGTTGGTCGATGCCGCCGAACTGCAACGCATCGGCAGGGTGGCAACGCGGCGTGACGGCCTCGTACGGATAGCGCAGGACGACTTCTTCCGGTTTGCCCGAATGTGGCACGCTGTCGCCGATGCTGGCGGCACCCCCACACCACCCGGTGTCATGCCTGCGCCCGGCACCACCGTCTACCGCCGCCATATACCGTGGCTCTCCCAACTCCTGAGCTTTCGCGTCGCCGATCCGGAGCGGGATCTGGCGCGTTTCCACCGCTGGATGAACGACCCGATCGTCGCCCGGTTCTGGGAGGAAGAGGGTGACATGGCCCAGCATCGAGAGCGCCTGGAAAGCACGCTCCAGGATCTCAATAGCGTCCCGCTCATCGCCTGCCTCGACGATACGCCCTTCGGCTACTTCGAGGCGTATTGGGCCAAGGACGACCGCATCGCGCCCCATTACGACGTCGGAGACTTCGATCGCGGCTGGCACGTGCTGATCGGCGAGGCCGCCTTCCGCGGCCGGCCCTACGTCGCCGCCTGGATGCCTTCCATCTCGCACTACCTGTTTCTCGACGACCGCCGGACGAACCGCCTGGTCATCGAACCCCGCGTGGATAACGCCAAGATGCTGCGCAACCTGGGCAAGTGCGGATATGCGCTGGTCAAGGAATTCGACTTCCCGCACAAGCGCGCCATGCTCGGCATGCTGCAGCGCGAGCGTTTCTTCGCCGAGCGCCGCTGGGTGCCGGCCTCCCCTCACCCTGGCTCGGCCCCCGCTGTCTGACCACCTTCCAACCCCGAGGAAACCTCATGCCTATCCATGACCTGATCGGTATCGGCTTCGGCCCCTCCAACATCGCCCTGGCCATCGCGCTCGAGGAGCAAGGCGATGACAAGCTCGACGCCTTCTTCATCGAGCGCCAGCCCAGCTTCGCCTGGCATCCGCACATGCTGCTGGACCACGCCCACATGCAGATCTCGTTCCTGAAGGACCTGGTCACGCCGCGCAATCCCGGCAGCCGCTTCACCTTCCTGAACTACCTGCATGAAAAGGGGCGCCTGCAGGACTTCATCAATCTGCAAACGTTCTTTCCCAGCCGCCACGAGTTCAACGACTACCTGAGCTGGACCGCTTCCCACTTCGACGACCGCTGCGCCTATGGCGAGGAGGTCGTCGAGATCCTGCCCGAGATGCGGGGCGACGAGGTCGACTTCCTGCGTGTCCGCTCGCGCGATGGCGACGGACGCCTTCACGAGCGACTGACGCGCTCACTGGTCATCGGCGTGGGAGGCGCCCCCAACGTGCCGACCTGTTTCACCGACCTGCGCGACGACACGCGGGTCTTCCACTCCAGCCATTATCTCCGGGATCTCGCACGGCAGGACTCGCCGCGCCGCATCGCCGTCATCGGCGCCGGCCAGAGCGCCGCCGAGATCTTCCTCGACCTGCACAATCGGCCGGGGACGGAGGTCGACCTCATCACCCGCACCTGGGCCTTCAAGCCCTCCGACGACAGCCCCTTCGTCAACGAGATCTTCAACCCGGAATACACCGACTACGTGTTCAACAACCCCACCGGACAGCGCCAGGCTCTGCTGGAGGAGTACAAGAGCACCAACTACTCGGCACCCGACCTGGATCTGATCCAGCAGATCTACGATGTCTTCTACCAGCAGAAAGTCACGGGCAACGCCCGTCATCTGTTCCGTCGCCGCCACGAGGTCGATCAGGCCCGGGCGTCGGACGAGGGCATCCACCTGGTCGTGCGCAACCTGGAAGACGGGCACACCGACGAGGCCGCCTACGACGCCGTGGTGCTGGCCACCGGTTACCAGCGTGACACGCACAAGTCGCTGCTCGACCCGCTCGCCGATCAACTCTCGGACTTCGCCGTGGATCGCCACTACCGGCTGTTCACGCCCCCCCATTTCAAGCCGGTGATCTTCCTCCAGGGCTGCTGCGAGCCCACCCACGGGCTAAGCGATACGCTGTTGTCGATCTTGGCCAGCCGCACCGAGGAAATCACCACCGCCCTGTGCGCGTCGCTACGCGAGACGGCACGCCCGGTCGCCACAGAGGACGACAAGCGTCCCCTGGCCTTTACCTGATTCGCTGAAGGCTGCGTCGCAGGGCCATTGGCCGTTGAATTTTGCTAGCGCAGCCTGTATTTTTAAAAATAACAAGAATTATTATCATTAGTATAAAAATTCAGTTTCACGGGATCACTCAAGGAACCATGGAGATTGTTCATGCATCACCCTGCCTTTCGCAGGCGGTGGCTGGCGTATGCCATTGCCAACGCCTGCGGCACCCTGCTGGTCACCGCTCCCGCCCTGGCACAGGATGCCGCCTCGGCCAACCGTCCCGATGACGCCGGCACCCTACCGACCGTCACGGTGACCGAGGAAATGATCCGGGATGCCGCCACCGAGAATAGCGGCTCCTACACCTCGGACCGGGCGACCATCGGGATGAGCGAGCGCTCGCTCAAGGAAACCCCCCAGTCGGTCAGCGTCGTCACCCGTGAACGCCTCGACGACCAGAACCTCACCACCCTGGCCGATGCGCTGAGAAATACCACCGGCCTCACCGTGAGGCAGTTCGGCCCGAGCCAGTACGAAATCAAGGCGCGCGGTTACGTCTCCGATTTCTTCCTGGTCGACGGCAGCCCCGTTCAGGACGTGGGCAGCTCCTGGGAAAGCAGCGGCATGTTCGACACCGCGCTGTTCGACCGCATCGAGGTGCTGCGCGGCCCCGCGGGTATCCAGCATGGCACCGGCGAGCCCAGCGGCACCATCAACATGGCACGCAAGCGCGCCCTGGCGGAAAGTCAGGCCAGTGTGGCGCTCTCGGCAGGCACCGAGGACGCCTACCGCGGTGTGGTCGACGTCACCGGCGCCCTGGACCAGGAAGGCCGGGTGCGCGGCCGCCTCGTCGGCGTCTACGATGACCGCGACTCCTTCATCGATCATGTCTACTCGGAGAACCAGGTCGGCTACGGTACGCTGGAATTCGACCTGACCCCGGCCACCACGCTGTCGATCGGCGCGACGGTGCAGGATGAGGAATATCGCCCCCATTCGGGTCTCCCCGCCTACAGCGACGGCTCACTGGTGAACGCCGACCGTTCGACCTACCTCGGCTCGCGGTGGGACCGCCAGACCGGCGACGCCCAACGCTACTTCGCCGAGCTGGAGCATCGCCTGGACAACGGCGGCTCGATCACCCTCAAGGCCAACCGCGTGGAGCGCGACACCCGCCTGAAGAAGAGCAGCGAGGGCGTGCTTGCCGCCGATCCCACCACGGGGGACTTCGCGACCCGACAGATCGCCTGGGACCTGGACAAGCAGGACGACTACCTCGAGGCTCAGTTGCAGTCGCCCTTCGGTCTCTTCGGTCGCACCCACGAGGCGGTACTCGGGACCAGCTACCAGGACAGCACCATCGACCAGCAATACGCCTTTGGTGATCCTCTCTATCTCCCCAACAACGTCTTCGAGCCCAACCACGACAGCCCCGAGCCGGATTTCCCGACATGGAACCCACTGCAGGCCAGCACCGAGCAGACGGCAACCTACGGGCAGGCGCGGTTCAACTTCACCGACGCCCTTACCCTGGCGCTGGGCGGCCGCGTGACCTGGTGGGAGACGACCAATAACGACACCGAGGATAGCGGCACCGAGTTCACCCCCTACGTGGGGCTGATCTACCGGCTCACGCCCGATCTCAACCTCTACACCAGCTACACCGGCATCTTCGAGCCGCAAACGGCCACGCGCAGCAACGGCGACACCCTGGAGCCGCGCGAGGGCGATCAGGTCGAGCTGGGGATCAAGGGGTCGCATCATGAGGGCCGGCTGAACTGGCATGCCGCGGTGTTCCACATCGAGGACAACAACCGCGCCTTCCAGGACCCCGACAACCCCGCCTTTTCGATTCCCGTTGGCGAGGTCGAGAGCCAGGGCTTCGAAGCGGAAGTCAGCGGCCAGCTCACGCCTCGTTGGGACGTCACCGCCGGCTACGCCTACACGAGCACCGACTACGTTCGCGACGACAGCAACGAGGGACTCACTTTCTCGCCGGACACGCCGAAGCATAACGTCAACCTCTGGACCCGTTACCGCTTCAGCGACGATCCGACCCATGGCTGGCGCATCGGGGCCGGTCTGAACACCCTCAGCGGTACCTATGCCGAGAGCGGTGGCCAGACCATCGAGCAAGGCGGCTACACCACGGTATCGGCCCTGGTGGGCTATCGCGTCAACGAGCACCTGGATATCGCGCTGAACGGTAACAACCTGACCGACAAGGAGTACTACACCACCGTCAGGGGACTGACCAAGCACAACTACTATGGTGCGCCGCGCAACGCCATGCTCACCATGAAGTACGCCTTCTGATCCAATTCCGCGACGGGGGCCTGCTCCCGTCGCTTCTTTAGCCCCCCACCGACACCACTGCCGGTTTTTCTCTCCCCCTTGTCAGCAGCGCCCCGGCCCGGCCTCGCCGCCCTCCGCCACGACTCCGATAGCCATCGCCAAGCGTTCCTCATCCCACTGAGCGGCAGCACCTGCGGCCCCGCTGGTCCTCGCTCTCGCCTGGACGAATCGCGTCTCTCCCCAGGCCCCATGACACCACCGCCGTCTCGGCATGGCCGTCACACAAGACGCACGAAACACACGAGACACGCGAAAAGACGCGTGGCGGAAAATGCCATTGCGTAGGACATGAAAGCCCGGCCCCGCTCGGCGTGTAGCTGAGCGGGGCCGGGCATCAAGGCGGGAAAGGCCGTCCCGGCGCCGCGCGGGGCACGGCGCCGGGAGACGGTCAGGCGAGCGCGGACTCGCCATGCGCCGGGCGCGGCACACGGGGCGACATCAGCAATGGTGCGGCCTGGTTCAGGAACAGGGGATCGCCAGCGATGGCGAAGTGGTCCGCGTCCACCTCGAAGGGCGCCTCGCCGGCCAGCGTCAACCATTGCGACAACCGCTCACGGTCGGCGAGGGGGCGCTCTGCCACCCACCAGCCATAGGGGCGACAACGCAGCGCCGGCAGCGTCGAGAGGCGCAGCGACAGCGCCTTCAGTTGCCTGGCCGCCAGGAACATCCGAGCCAGTTCCCGGCTGCCCAGCCCGGCGGACTTCTCGCCCGAAGCATGCCGGCCCGACACCAGCCCCTCCAGCGCGGCCTCGAGCGTCGCCGGCTCGGGACACCGGCCTTCATCGAGCGGTACCTCGGCCGCCAGGGCCTCCTGGGTCGCTCCGGGCAGGACCGTATCGACGAAGTCGGCGAAGTCCCGCCGCCAGTCCATCTCCACGCGCAGCGAGGGGTCGGGCACGAAGGGGTCGACCAGCCCCAGGAAGGCGACCTCCTGCCCCTCGGCCTCGAAACGGGCCGCCATCATCGATGCCAGGGTGCCGCCCAGCGACCAGCCCAGCAGGTAATAGGGCCCTCGGGGCTGGATGCCTCGAATCAGCTCGCAGTAGTCCCGCGCCATCTGCTCAAGCGACGTATCGAGGTGCCCGGGATCGGCGAGCGTCCGGCAGGGCAGACCATACACGGTGCGCTCGCCCTGCAGCCGTCGAGCGAGCGGCCGATAATCGAACACCGTGCCCATGACCGCATGCACGCAGAACAGCGGCGCCGTGTCGTGGCACTCGGCGTTGAGCGGCACCAGTCCGTGGCCGGGGGCCGCCGATGCGCCTCCCAGCAAGCCGTCGATGGTCGGCCGCTCCATCAGGTCGCGCAACGCGATGTCGGGCGCCGCCTCGCCGAGACGTCGCAACCGCGACACCACCTGCAAGCACAGCAGCGAGTCCCCGCCCAGCTCGAAGAAGTTATCGTGGATACCCACCCGGTCGATGCCCAGCACCTCCCGCCAGACCTGCGCCACCAGGCGTGCCTCGGGCGAGGCGGGAGCCACGTGACGGCGCCCCGGGGCCGTATCGGGCGCCGGCAAGACGGCACGGTCCAGCTTGCCGTTGACCATCGTCGGCAGGCCCGGCAAGGCCATCAGGTGGGCCGGCACCATGTAGGCCGGCAGACACGCCCTGAGGTGGGCATGTGCTGCGTCCAGGAGCTCGGCATCGTGATGCCCCGCCGCGGCGACGAGGTAGGCCACCAACTGACGACCGCTGCCAGTGTCGCGGGCGATCACGGCCACTTCGGCGACGCCGTCTATGTCACGCACCCTGGCCTCGATTTCCCCCAGCTCGATACGGAAGCCGCGGATCTTGACCTGATGATCGGCGCGACCGCGATACTCGATGTTGCCATCGTCCATCCAGCGCACCAGGTCGCCGGTGCGATACAGTCGGCCGCCCTCCGCGGCGAACGGATCGGCGACGAAGCGCTCGGCGGTCAGCCCCGGTTGCGCGAGATACCCACGGGCCATGCCATAGCCGCCGATGTACAGCTCGCCGGTCGCGCCGGGGGGCAGCGGCTGCAGGTCGGCATCCAGCACGTACAGGGTACGCTCGCCCACCGGGCGGCCGATCGGCGCGTAGGGACCGTCGAAGGTCTCGCTCGCCGGGGTCTTCCACAACAGCGGCGTCACCACCGTTTCGGTGGGGCCGTAGCCGTTGATCAGCGTCTCGGGGCACAGGGTGTGGCGGACCTTGTCATAGGCAGCCTTGGGCATGGCCTCGCCGCCGAAGACATAGAGCTCGACACCGGGCACCCGCTCGCTGTCACCGGCCCAGTCGGCGATTTGACTGAGGTACGCCGGCGGGAAGGCCACGTTGCGAACGTCATGCCGGTCCAGGGCCTGGAGGGCCTGCTCCGGCGTCCATAACGCCTCATCGCGCATGGCCAGGCCGGCACCGACGCACAACGCCGTCAACCAGCGCTCATGGGCGCCATCGAAGGCAAATGACATGAAGTGCAGTTCGCAGGACTCCGGCGGCATCGCGTACAACTCGGCGATGGCCCGGCAGTGCATCGACAGGGGACCATGCGCCACGCTGACCCCCTTGGGGGTACCGGTGGACCCCGACGTGTAGATCACGTAGGCCAGCGAGTGCTCGTGCACCTCGACGCGTGGATTGTCCGCCCGCCGTCCGTCGAGCCCCAGGTCGTCCCAGGCCACCGTGGGCAGCGCCAGGGGCGGCAATTGCGACAGTACGGCGCGCTGAGTGAGCAGCAGCGACATGCCGCTGTCGTCGATCATGAAGGCCAGGCGCTCGGCGGGATAGGCAGGGTCCAGGGGCACATAGGCGCCACCGGCCTTGAGCACCGCCAGCAGACTGACGATGACGTCGGGGCAGCGCTGCATGGCGACCCCCACCACGCTCTCCGGTCCGACCCCCTGCTCGATCAGGTAATCGGCCAGGCGGTTGGCCCTCGCGTTGAGTTCGGCATGGCTCAGTCTCCGATCGCCCATGCACACCGCCATGGTATCGGGACGCCACTCGGCGTGGCGCTCGATCAACCGATGCACCGGCGTGCGGACGTCATCGTCCCGATGCGGGCCGCGCCCCTGGTCGAACAGCCGACGACGCTGGCTCTCGGGCAAGGCGTCGATCTCTCGCAGGGCACGCGTTTCGTCCCCCGACAACGCTTGCACCAGGCGCAGCAGCTGTTGCGCCATGGCCTCCACCCGACCGGCGTCGAAGTGCCGCCGCTGATGGATCAGCTTGAGGCTCAGCGTCTCGCCGACCTGGACCTCGACCCCCAGGGGATAGTTGGTGACATCCGACGCCACGGCATGGTGGAACGTCAGCGCACTGTCGCCCTGCTCGGTGAGCACCTCATCCACCGGATAGTTCTCGAACACCAGCAGGCTGTCGAACAGCCCCTGGCCGCCGTGCCCGGCCCAGCGCTGAATGTCCGATAGCGGCGTGTGCTCGTGCTCCCTGACCGCGAGATTGATGGCTTGAACCTGGCGCAGGAGGTCGCCCACGGCGTGACCCGGTTCGACGTCGACGATCACCGGCAAGGTATTGATGAACAACCCGAGCATCCGCTCGGCCCCGGCCAGGTCGCCGGGTCGCCCGGCCACCGTGGCGCCGAAGCTCACCGTGCGCTGGCCGGTGTAGCGCGACAGCACCAGCGCCCAGGCCGCCTGCACCAGGGTGTTGAGGGTCACGCGCCGTTCCCGGGCGACGCGGCTCAGGGCGGCGGTCTCGGCCGCGTCCAGAGTCAGGGTTACCTCGCCGTGCCCCGCCGCCGGCGCCACTGGACGTGGCAGCGCCGCGGCCAGGCGTGTCGGCTCCTCGACCCGCGCCACCTGCTCGCGCCAGAAGGCCTCGCCACTGTCGCGGCCCTGTAGCCAGGCGATGTAGTCGCGGTAGTGAGCGGTGACCGGCGGCAGGGATCGGCCGGCGTAGTGGCGCAGCACCTCACCGAGCAACTGCGACTTGCTCCAGCCGTCGAGCAGCAGGTGATGGCAGGTCCAGATCAGGTGATGGTGTCGCTCGCCGGTGCGCACCAGGGCCAAGCGCATCAGCGGCGGCGCCCCCAGGTCAAGTGGCCGATGCTCGTCGCGGGCCAGGGCGTCGAGCGCCGCGGCCTGGTCGTCGCGCTGCCGCCAGTCGGCCTCGACCAGCGGCAGTTCGACCTCGCGGGCCACCCACTGCAGCGGCGGCGCTTCATGATCGAAGAAGCCGCTGCGCAGGATGTCGTGACGGGCCAGTACCGCGCGCCAGGCGGCCTGGAAGCGTGCGGCGTCGAGGCCGTCGATGTCGACCCGCAACTGGATGAGGTAGGCACGCCCCGCCTCGTCGTAGAGGCTGTGGAACAGCATGCCCTGCTGCATCGGCGACAGCGGGTAGAGATCCGCCAGGTTGTCGAGCGGCATCGGCAGGGCATCGAGACGCGCCTGGCCGAGCGTTGCCAGCGGGAAGTCGCTGGGCGTCACGCCGCGCGCACCATGCTGGCAGTGCTCCACCAGGGTCTCCAGTGCCTCTTGGAAGCGCGTCACGAAGGCCGCGACCCGGTCATGGCGATAGCGTGATGCGCTGAAGCGCACCTCGAGGGTCAAGCGACCATCCCGCACCTGGCCGTTGATCGCCAGTTCGTGCTGCTGCGGCGCTGCCTCGTCCACCGCTGTACCGGGGCGCTCCCGTGCCAGACTCCAGTCCGTATCGGCGTCGACACCGGCCTCGACCTGGCCCAGATAGTTGAACACCACCTGGGCGCGCGGCAGTTCGTCGAGCGCCTGACGCTGGGCGTCACTGCCCAGGTGCCGGAATATGCCGTATCCCAGGCCCTTGTGCGGGATGCCACGCAGCATCTCCTTGGTGCGCTTGAGCGTCTCGCCCGGCTCGCCGCCACCCTCGAGGGCCACCGGGAACAGGCTGGTGAACCAGCCCACCGCGCGCGACAGATCGATGCCAGCGTCGAGGTCCTCGCGGCCATGCCCTTCCAGATCGACCAGGATCCGCGGGTGTCCCGTCCAGTCGCATAGCGCCTGGCCCAGCGCGGTGAGCAAGAGGTCGTTGACCTGGGTACGGTAGGCCGCCGGGGCGCTCTTCAACAGCGCCTCGGTGCGTACCGCATCCAGGCGCACCTCGAGTCGCGTCTGGTCCGCCGCGGCGTTGGCGCCTCGGGGATCGTCACAGGGCAGCGTCGTCGGAACCCCGGACAGCGCCCGCCAGTGGACCAGTTCGTCGGCATGCTCGTCGGCATAGGTCGCGAGCGTGCGTGCCCAGTCCAGGTAGCTGCTGCTCTTGGCCGGCAGCGCGATGGCCTCGCCGGCCAGCGCCTGCCGGTAGGCCCGCTGCAGGTCCTCCAGCAGGATGCGCCAGGAGACCCCATCCACCACCAGGTGGTGGGCCACCAGCAGCAACCGCCGGCTACCATCGGCCATGTCGATGGCCAGGACGCGCAATAGCGGCCCCTCGTCCAGGTCCAGGCTGCGCTGGGCGGCGTCGCACAGCGCCTCGAGTTGCGCCTGGTCGCGGGCCTCACGCACCCACAGGAGCTCCCGCCACTGGGCCGGCGTGACCGCGGCGTAGCTCTGGCGCCAGCGGCCCTCGGCGTCCTGGCGGTAGCGCAGTCGCAGGCTGTCATGGTGATCCCCGACGGCGGCCAGGACCTCGCGCAGGGCGGCGATGTCCAGCGCCTCGCGGCACTGCAGCAACACGGCCTGGTTCCAGTGGTGGCGCACCGGCATGGACTGGGCGAAGAACTCGGCCTGGATCGGCAGCAAGGGCACGTCACCCTCGGCCTGCCGCGTGCGAACCTCGCTCTCCGCTTCCACCGGCTCGGCTACCGCGGCAAGCTCCACCACCGTCTGACGTTCGAACAGCTGGCGCGGCGTGATGCGCCAGCCATCGCACTGGAGCCGCGAGACGATCTGCAGGCTGATGATGGAGTCGCCGCCCAGTTCGAAGAAGTTGTCATGACGCCCCACGCGAGCCACGCCCAGCACCTCGCCCCAGACCGCCGCCAGGGCCATCTCCGTCGCCCCTTCGGGGGCGACGTAGTCGGCGGCACCGGCCATCTCGGGCACCGGCAGCGCGCGGCGATCCACCTTGCCGTTGGGCAACCGCGGCAGGGCCGACAGGACCATGACCTCCGCCGGCACCATGTACTCGGGCAGCCGTCCCTTCAGGACCCGGCGGATGGCCTGACCCTCCGCCTCGGCGCCAGTGACATAGCCCACGAGACGCTGACCCAACGCGGTCTCGCAGACCTGGGCCAGCGCCTCGTCCACCCCCTCGCAGGCCGCCAGGGCCGCCTCCACTTCACCGATCTCGATGCGGAAGCCGCGCAGCTTGATCTGCTGGTCGACACGCCCCAGGTATTCCAGTTGGTCATCGGCGTTGAGGCGTACGCGATCGCCGGTGCGGTACAAGCGCGCCCCGTCGTCGCGGAACGGGTTGGGCACGAAACGCTCCGCGGTGGTGGCCGGCCGGCCCAGATACCCGCGCGCCAGGCCATCGCCGAGATACAGCTCACCCACCATGCCGGGCGCTACCCGATTGAGGTCGGGGTCGAGCACGTAGGCACGGCGTTCGCCCACCCGTTCGCCGATCGGTGCGTAGGCGCTGGTGAAGTCCGCCTGTCCGGCGGCCACCCGCCATAGCGTGGGCGTCACCACGGTTTCCGTCGGGCCATAGCCGTTGATCACCCACTCGGGCTGCAGGGTCGCGACGGCGTGGCGCAGCATGTCGCGATCGAAGGCCTCGCCGGCGAAACAGTACGTCTTCACGCCGGGGGGCGCGCCCCGATGGTCCGCCCAGTCGGCCAGTTGCCGCAGATAGCTCGGCGGGAAGGCCGCCACAGTGATGCCCTCGTCGCGCAGGCAGTCATAGGTCCGCTCCGCACTCCACAGCTGCTGGTCGCGCAGCACCACCCGCGCGCCCTGACTGAGCGGCGACAGCCAGCGCTCGTGCGCTCCATCAAAGCTGATGGAGAGGAAGTGGAATTCGCGGTCGTCGGGCGTCAGCTCATAGCGAGCGGCGATGGTCTGACAGTGCATCGACAAGGCCCCATGGGCCACCGCTACGGCCTTGGGTCGCCCGGTGGAACCGGAGGTATAGATCAGATAGGCGAGCTGCGCCGGGTGGACCGCCACCGCCGGAGGCTCGGCGGATTCGCGCGACACATCCAGGCGGTCCAGGTCTATCCTCTCGATCGACTCGACGCATGGCACCCGCGCCTGGGCCGCGCCATGGCTGAGCAGCAGGCGAATGCCGGCGTCCTCCTGCATGAAGTGCAGACGCTCGGACGGGTAGTCCGGGTCCAGGGGCACATAGGCACCACCCGCCTTGAGCACGGCATACAGGGCCACCAGCATGTCGGCGCCACGCTCGAGCGCCACGCCGACCCGCACGTCGGCCTCCACGCCCCAACGACGCAACCAGTGCGCCAAGCGGTTGGCACGGGCCTCGAACTCGGCGAAGCTCAGGCGCTCGCCGCTCGCCACCACGGCGACGGCGTCCGGGCGCGTCGTCGCCTGTCGGGCAATCAGCCGATGAATCGGCTCGGCATCGTCGAAGCACCGGGCATGGTCGCTCCAGGGAGCCAAGCGCCGATGCTCCTCCGCGTCGAGCAGGTCGACGTCGGCGAGGGGGCGCTCGGCCGAGGCGATCAGCTGCATGAGCGCCCCCTGGCAGTGTCGCGCGAGCCACTCGACGCCGTCCCGATCGAGCTCCGCCCGGACGAAGTGGAAGCCCAGGCGTAGCGTCTTCCCTTGATGGACCGCCACGGTCATCGAGTAATTGGTCGCCTCATGGTTGTCGACGCTGCCGAAGGTCACGCCGCCGGGACTCGCCTCGGCCAGGGCCGAATCCACCGGGTAATTCTCGAACACCAGCAGGCTGTCGAACAGGCCCTGTCCGCCGTGGTCGGCCCAGCGCTGGATCTCGAACAGCGGCGTATGCTCGTATTCACGGGCTTCGAGATTATGCCGCTGCAGGGCACGCAACCAATCGCCGACACCCAGATGTGGCTGCGGTGAGGTGACCACCGGCAAGGTGTTGATGAACAGGCCCAGCATCCGCTCGGCCCCGGCCAGCTCCCCGGGTCGCCCGGCCACCGTGGCGCCGAAGCTCACCGTGCGCTGGCCGGTGTAGCGTGACAGCACCAGCGCCCAGGCTCCTTGCACCAGGGTGTTGACCGTCACCCGCTGGCGGCGGGCGAAGCTCGCGAGCCGCTCGGACTCCGCCGCGTCCAGGGCCAAGGTCACCTCGCCGTGCCCCGCCGCCGGCGCCGCCGGACGTGGCAGCGCCGCGGCCAGGCGTGTCGGCTCCTCGACCCGCGCCACCTGCTCGCGCCAGAAGGCCTCGCCACTGTCGCGGTCCTGCAGCCAGGCGATGTAGTCGCGATAGTGAGCGGTGACCGGCGGCAGGGATTGGCCGTCGTAGTGGCGCAGCACCTCGCCGAGCAGCTGCGACTTGCTCCAGCCATCGAGCAGCAGGTGATGGCAGGTCCAGATCAGGTGATGGCGTCGCTCGCCAGTGCACACCAGGGCCAGGCGCATCAGCGGCGGCGCCCCCAGGTCGAGTGGCCGGTGCTCGTCGCGAGCCAGGTCGTCGAGCGCTGCAGCCTGGTCGTCGCGTGCCCGCCAGTCGACCTCGACCAGCGGCAGTTCGACCTCCCGGGCGACCCACTGCAACGGGGCGTCACCCTGGTTGAGAAAACCGGTGCGCAGGATATCGTGGCGAGCCAGCGCCGCCCGCCAGGCGGCCACGAAACGCGTGCTATCGAGACCATCGATATCGACCCGCAACTGGTTGAGGTAGGCGTGCCCCGCATCGTCATAGAGGCTGTGGAACAACATGCCCTGCTGCATCGGCGACAGCGGGTAAAGATCCGCCAGATTGTCTCGCGGCACCGGCAGGCCGTCGCGACGCGCCTGCTCCAGTGTGGACGAGAATGACAGCGACGCGATCTCCCCGTCCGGCGCCCGTGAGGAGGCCGACAATGGCTCGGCGGCGATCGCGAGTCGGGCCAGGGTCTGGTGCTCGAAGAGTTGTTGCGGGCTGATCTTGAGCTCGGCGCGTCGCGCGCGCGCGACGATCTGCAGACCGAGGATGGAGTCGCCCCCTAGTTCGAAGAAGTTGTCGTGGCGCCCCACCCGCGCCACGTCCAGCACCTCGCTCCAGATCTCGGCCAGCGCCTCTTCGGTGGCACCCTCGGGGGCGACGTACTCGGCCTCGCCGGCCAGCTCCGGCGCCGGCAGCGCCTTGCGGTCGATCTTGCCGTTGGGGCTCAGCGGCAGCGCCGCCAGCGTCACCACCACCCCGGGCACCATGTAGTCCGGCAACGACCGGCCCAGCCGCTCACTCAGCTCGGCGCCATCGAGTCCGACGCCGTCGTGCGGCACCACATAGGCCACCAGACGGTCGCCGCCCGGCCCCGGCTGGGCCACCGTGACCGCCTCGCGAACGCTCGGATCAGCCAGCAGCTGGGCGTCGATCTCGCCCAGCTCGATGCGCAGGCCACGGATCTTCACCTGATGGTCGAGCCGGCCCAGGTACTCCAGCTGGCCGTCGGCGCGCCAGCGCACCCGATCGCCGGTGCGATACAGCCGACCGCCCGCGGCATCGAACGGGTCGGCGACGAAGCGCTCGGCGGTCAGCCCGCGGCGCTGCAGGTAACCCCGCGCCAGGCCGACACCGCCCAGGTAGAGCTCGCCGGCCACCCCCACCGGTACCGGATTGAGGTCGGCGTCCAGCACCCAGGTCTGGGTGTCGGCGATCGGCCGGCCAATCGCCACCGGCGAGCGACCGTCGTCACGACAGGTCCAGTGGGTGACGTCGATGGCCGCCTCGGTCGGCCCGTAGAGGTTGTACAGCGCGACATCGGGCAGCCGGGCGAACACCTGCCCCTGGAGTTCCGCCGGCAACGCCTCGCCGCTGCACACCAGCCGCGTGAGGCTGGTGCACGCTTCGATGCCGTCGTGGGCCAGGAAGGCCTGCAGCATCGAGGGCACGAAGTGCAGCGTGGTGATGGCGTGGGTGCGGATCGTCTCGACCAGTCGCGCCGGGTCGCGGTGGGCGCCGGGGGCGGCCATCACCAGCCGCGCGCCCTGCATCAGCGGCCAGAAGAACTCCCACACCGAGACGTCGAAGCTGAACGGGGTCTTCTGCAGCACGGCATCGTGCCGTGCCAGCCCGTAGGCGTCCTGCATCCAGGCCAGGCGATTGGCCAGCGCGGCATGGCGGTTGGCCGCGCCCTTGGGCTTGCCGGTGGACCCGGAGGTATAGATCACGTAGGCCAGGTGCTCGCCGTGCAGCGCCACCTCGGGGTCGTTGTCGGGCCGTTGCGGCAGCGCCAGGCGGTCGAGCTCGATCACCGTCTGGGCGTCGTCGAGGGGCAGCGTCTCGCGCAGCGCGTGCTGCGTCAGCAGCAGGGCCAGGCCGGCATCCTCGATCATGTGCCGCAGGCGCTCGCGCGGATACGCCGGGTCCAGTGGCACGAAGGCGCCGCCGGCCTTGAGGATGCCCAGCAGGCCCACGACCATCTCGACCGAGCGCTCGACGGCGAGGCCGACGCGGATCTCGGGCGTGACGCCCAGCGCGATCAGGTGATGGGCGAGGCGGTTGGCGCGGGCGTTGAGCTCGGCGTAGCTCAGCGTACGCTCGCCGCAGACCAGGGCGGTGGCCTCGGGGCAGCGCGCTACCCGGCGCTCGATGGTCCGGTGCACCGGCTCGGCGCCGGCATGGCGCTGGGGATTGCGGCTGAAGCGGTCGAGCTGGCAGCGCTCGTCGCTCCCCATCAACGCCACCTCGCTCAATGCCTGATCGGGGGCCGTGGCCAGCGCCTGCAGCAGCGCCTGGTAATGCCCCGCCAGGCGCTCGATGGTCGCCGCATCGAAGAGTTCGGCGGCATAGACGAACGAGACCTGAACGGTACCGTCGGCCTCTTCGACGGTGTGCAGGCTAAGCTCGAACTGCGCTCGCCGCTCGCCCAGCGCATAACGTTCGACGCTCAGGCCCGACAGGCGCTCCAGCGAGCGCGCATCCTGGCGCTGATGGTTGAACATGACCTGGAACAGCGGGCTGTGACTCAGGCTGCGTTCGGGCTGCAAGGCCTCCACCAGGCGTTCGAAGGGCAGGTCCTGATGCTCCTGAGCGCCCAGCGACGCCTGCCGGGCCTGGTCCAGTACCTCGCCCAGGGCAAGCCGGCCCTGGAGCGGGTTGCGCAGTACCTGGGTATTGACGAACAGGCCGACGACGCCGCCGACCTCGACCCGGTGACGGTTGGCGATCGGCACGCCGACACGGATGTCCGACAGCCCGCTGTAGCGATGCAACAGGGCCTGGAAACCGGCCAGCAGCGCCATGAACAGGGTGGCGCCTCGATCCTGCGCCCGACGGCGCAGATCGGCGGCCAGCGCCGCGGGCAATTCGATGCGATGACGGGCCGCGCGGTACTCACCGCTGGCCTGGCGAGGTCGGTCCGTCGGTAATTGCAGTACCGGCTGTTCCCCGCCCAGCTCGGCCTGCCAGTATTGCAACTGGCGTTCCTGCTCCCCGGCGTCGAGCCAGTGACGCTGCCACAGGGTGTAATCCGCGTACTGGATCGCCAGGGCCGGAAGCTGAGGCGCCCCGGCCTCGATACGCGCACGGTACAGGGTCGCGAACTCGTCCATGATGATCTGCACCGAGGCACCATCGGCAACGATGTGGTGCATGACCACCACCAGCAAGTGATCGTCGTCGTCGCGCTGGATGAGCCCCACCCGCAGCAGGGGGCCATCGGCGAGATCGAAGGGTATCTCGACGATCTCGCCGATCGCCTCGTCGGTTCCTGCCTGGCGCTCGCCGGCCGGGGCCCGACGCACGTCGACATGACGAAGGTCGACCTCGCCCTCGGCCAGGATGACCTGCTCGGCGAGCCCCTCACCGTCGTCCCGGAATACCGTGCGCAGCGACTCATGGCGAGCCACCAGCGCCGCGAAACTGTCTCCCACGGCGCCATGGTCGAGCTCGCCGCGCAGCGACAGCGCCCCGCTGATGTGGTAGGCCGTGCTGGCCGGATCGAGTTGCCACAGGAACCACTGACGCGCCTGCGCCGGGGAGAGCGCATGAACGTCCTCGTCCGAGGCCGGGCGAGGGAGAATCGGGAACTGCCCCATGCGCATGCCTTGGGCGCGAATCTTGTCATACACCGCCCGGCGCTGCTCGGCGGGCAACTGGGCGAAGCGCTCGGCGATGCGAGTAGTATCCAACTTGGTCATCACACGGTGTCCAGACTGTCGATGAAGGAATCAATCTCCACCAGAGACTGATCGATGGGGGTCGCCGGCCGTGTCGCGTCGATGCGGGCCGCCAGCGCCATCAAGGTCGGGTGCTGGAAGACGTCCTGTACCGAAAGGTCGGCGTGCCAGTCCCTCTGGACGTGCCCCGCCAACTGCACGGCGAGCAGCGAGTGCCCCCCCAGTTCGAAGAAGTTGTCGTGGCGCCCCACGCGCGCCACGTCCAGCACCTCGCGCCAGATCGCGGCCAGCGCCTCCTCGGTGACGCCCTCGGGGGCGACGTATTCGGCCTCGCCGGCCAGCTCCGGCGCCGGCAGCGCCTGGCGGTCGATCTTGCCGTTGGGGCTCAGCGGCAGCGCCGCCAGCGTCACCACCACCCCGGGCACCATGTAGTCCGGCAACGACCGGCCCAGCCGCTCGCGCAGCTCGGCGCCATCGAGGCCGGCGCCGTCATGCGGCACCACGTAGGCCACCAGGCGGTCGCCGCCCGGCCCCGGCTGGGCCACCGTGACCGCCTCGCGAACGCTCGGATCGGCCAGCAGCTGGGCGTCGATCTCGCCCAGCTCGATGCGCAGGCCGCGGATCTTCACCTGATGGTCGAGCCGGCCCAGGTACTCCAGCTGGCCGTCGGCACGCCAACGCACCAGATCGCCGGTGCGATACAGCCGACCGCCCGCGGCGTCGAACGGGTCGGCGACGAAGCGCTCGGCGGTCAGCCCGCGGCGCTGCAGGTAGCCCCGCGCCAGGCCGACACCGCCCAGGTAGAGCTCGCCGGCCACCCCCACCGGTACCGGATTGAGGTCGGCGTCCAGCACCCAGGTCTGGGTGTCGGCGATCGGCCGGCCAATCGCCACCGGCGAGCGACCGTCGTCACGGCAGGTCCAGTGGGTGACGTCGATGGCCGCCTCGGTCGGCCCGTAGAGGTTGTACAGCGCGACATCGGGTAGCCGGGCGAACACCTGCCCCTGGAGTTCCGTCGGCAACGCCTCGCCGCTGCACACCAGCCGCGTGAGGCTGGTGCACGCTTCGATGCCGTCGTGGGCCAGGAAGGCCTGCAGCATCGAGGGCACGAAGTGCAGCGTGGTGATGGCGTGGGTACGGATCGTCTCGACCAGTCGCGCCGGGTCGCGGTGGGCGCCGGGGGCGGCCATCACCAGCCGCGCGCCCTGCATCAGCGGCCAGAAGAACTCCCACACCGAGACGTCGAAGCTGAACGGGGTCTTCTGCAGCACGGCATCGTGCCGTGCCAACCCGTAGGCGTCCTGCATCCAGGCCAGGCGGTTGGCCAGCGCGGCATGACGGTTGGCCGCGCCCTTGGGCTGGCCGGTGGACCCGGAGGTATAGATCACGTAGGCCAGGTGTTCGCCGTGCAGCGCCACCTCGGGGTCGTCGTCGGGCCGTTGCGGCAACACCAGGCGGTCGAGCTCGATCACCGTCTGGGCGTCGTCGAGGGGCAGCGTCTCGCGCAGCGCGTGCTGCGTCAGCAGCAGGGCAAGGCCGGCGTCCTCGATCATGTGCCGCAGGCGCTCGCGCGGATACGCCGGGTCCAGCGGCACGAAGGCGCCGCCGGCCTTGAGGATGCCCAGCAGGCCCACGACCATCTCGACCGAGCGCTCGACGGCGAGGCCGACGCGGGTCTCGGGCGTGACGCCCAGCGCGATCAGGTGATGGGCGAGGCGGTTGGCGCGGGCGTTGAGCTCGGCGTAGCTCAGCGTCCGCTCGCCGCAGACCAGGGCGGTGGCCTCGGGGCAGCGCGCCACCCGGCGCTCGATGGTCCGGTGCACCGGCTCGGCGCCGGCATGGCGCTGGAGATTGCGGCTGAAGCGGTCGAGACGCTGACGCTCCGTCGCGCTCGCGGCGACGATGGCCCCGAGCGTCCGTCCATCGGCGACGGGCAACCGGTGCAGCAGGTGCTCGAGTTGCTCGACCAGCATCGTCGCCGTGGCGGCGTCTAGCCGGTCCCGGGCATAGCCGCAGTTCAGGTGCAAGGTCGCCCCCTGGTGTACGACCAGGGTCAGGGCGTAATGGGTCGTCTCGCGATTGGCCACCTCGCCGAAGGTCAAGCCGTGCGCGGCGTTCCGCTCGAGCGCCTCGTCCATGGGATAGTTCTCGAACACCAGGATGCTGTCGAACAAGCCCTGGCCGCCCTGCCCGGCCCAGCGCTGGATGTCGAACAGCGGCGTATGTTCGTGCTCGCGCGAATCCAGGTTGTGGGCGAACAATTCGCGCAGCCAGCCCGTCAGTTCCTGCTCGGGACGCGGCGAGGCGATGACCGGCACGGTGTTGATGAAGGGGCCGATCAGGCGATCCGCCCCCGCCAGGTCGGCGGGCCGCCCCGCCACCGTCGCCCCGAAGGTCACCGTGTCCTGGCCGGTGAAGCGCGACAGCAGCAGCGTCCAGGCCGCCTGCACCAGGGTGTTGACCGTCACCCGCGCCTCACGGGCGAAGGCCACGAGCCGCGAGGTGGCGTCCGCCTCCAGGGTCACGTCGATATTCCCGTGGCCGCTGCCCGGCTCGGCGGGTCGGGGCAACGCGGCGCTCAGCCGGGTAGGCTCGGCCAACCGTTCGAGCTGGCCGCGCCAGTAGCGCTCGCTGGACAGGGTATCCCGCTCGCGCAGCCAGGCGATGTAGTCCCGATAGCGCCCGGTGCGGGCCGGCAGGGCCTGTCCGTCGTAATGCCGCAGCACCTCGCCCATGAGCTGCGCCGTGCTCCAACCGTCCAGCAGCAGATGGTGACGCGTCCAGATGACGTGATGACGGCACTCGCCGGTGCGCACCAGCGCCAGGCGCATCAATGGCGGCCGGGCGAGATCCAGCGGCTGGCGCTGCTCGCGTGCCAGGGCATCGAGCGCGTCGTTCCTGGCCGGACGTTCGCGCCAGTCGGCCTCGAACAGCGGCAACTCGACCTCACGAGCGACCCACTGCAGCGGCACCTCGTCGATCGCCAGGAAGCCCGTGCGCAGGATGTCGTGTCGCTCCAGCACCGTCCGCCAGGCGGCCGCGAAGCGCGCGGCATCCAACCCTTCGATGTCCATGCGAAGCTGGTTCAGGTAGGCGCCGCTCTCGGGGTCGTAGAGGCTGTGGAACCACATGCCCTGCTGCATCGGCGACAACGGGTACAGGTCCGCCAAGTCGTCGAGTGGTAGCGGCAGGTGATCGAGGCGTTCCTGGCTCAGCGACGCCAGCGGGAAGTCGGTGGGCGTCACGCCCTGAACGCCGCCGCGACAGTGGTCGATCAGCGCGATCAGCTGTTCGCGGAAGCGTTCGAGCAGGCGGCGCACGTCCGCTTCCCGATGCACCTCGCGGCTGAAGGACCAATGCAGATGCAGACGCCCTTCCCTGACGATCGCCCCGATCCCGAACCAGGTGCGCCGCCGCCCTTGAGGGGCCCGCAGCCGACCGGCGTCCTCCCCGGCGAGCCGCCAGTCGGAACCGGCGTCCAGGGTCTGGTCGAACTGGCCCATGTAATTGAACGTGACCTGCGGATAGGCTCCCCGCGACAGGACCTCGTGACCGTCGCCTAGATAGCGCAGCACACCATAGCCCAGCCCCTTGTTGGGCACCTCCCGCAATTGCTCCTTGACGCCCTTGAGACTGTCGCCGAGCGTCGCGCCGCCCGGCGCCAGGCGCACGGGGTAGAGCGAAGTGAACCAGCCGACGCTGCGACTGAGGTCGACGCCCTCGAACAGGTCCTCTCGGCCATGGCCTTCCAGCTCGACCAGCACGCTGTCGCGTTCGCCCCAATCGCACAGGGTGCGGGTCAGCGCCGTGAGCAGAATGTCCTCGACCCGGGTGCGATAGGCCCGATGGACGGGGCCCAGCAATTGGGCCGTACACTCGGCGTCCAGTGCACAATCTAGGGTGTCGGCGTCGCCCACGGTATTGCCGCCCCGCGCATCGGCGGCCGGCAGGCTGGGCTCGTGGCGGCCGACCATGGCTTCCCAGTAGGGCCGTTCGGCTTCCAGCGCCGCGGAGCCGGCATGCGCCTCCAGGGTACGCACCCACTGGTCGAGCGGCGTCGTCGTCGCAGGAAGCTCGATGGCCCGGCCGGCACGCAACTGGCGATAGGCCAGCTGCAGATCGTCGAGGATCACTCGCCAGGACACGCCATCCACCACCAGGTGATGGGCGGCGAGCAGCAGCCGGGCGCGGCGCTGTCGGCCCAGATCCATCCACAGGGCACGGAACGGTCGTTGCAGGCTCAGGCTGCGCTGACCGTGATCGGCAGCCCGGGTGATGGCCGCCGACGGATCCACGGACTCGCTCAGGTCGATGCGCTCGAACGGCGGCTCCCCGGCGTTGCCGGCACCGTCGACGGTCTGCCGCCAGTGCTTGCCGTCGCGGGCGAAGCGCAACCGCAGCGCCCCATGATGGTCGACCACGGCCGCCACGGCGCGCCGTACCAGCGACGCCTCGGCGGTATCGGGCGCTTCCAGCATCACCGACTGGTTCCAGTGCTGTGGATCGGGAAAGTCCTGCTCGAAGAACCAGCGCTGAATGGGCAGCAGCCCGAAGGGGCCCTGTTCGGACACGTCGCCCGATGGCGTCGCGGCCAGCGGCTCGGCGACACGCGCCAGGGCATCCAGTGTCTGACACTCCATCAGTTGCTTGGGCGTCACCCTCAGCCCCCGCCGACGGGCACCGGCGACGACCTGGAAGCTCAGGATCGAGTCCCCGCCCAGTTCGAAGAAGTTGTCGTGGCGTCCCACTCGGCCACAGCCGAGCACCTCCGCCCAGAGATCCCCCAGCATGCGCTCGACCTCGCCCTGCGGCGTCGCCTCGCCCTGCCGTTCGGGGGCGGCCGGCTCGGGCAGCGCCCGACGGTCGAGCTTGCCGGTGGCACTCAGCGGCAAGGCGTCCAGACGCGTGATGGAGGCGGGCACCATGTAGTCCGGCAGGCCCGCGGCGAGGTGCGCGCCGAGGCCGTCGATGTCGCCCTCGCGCCCCGGCTCGGCGACCACATAGGCATGCAGCCGCGTGCGCCCCTCCTCGTCGCGGGCGATCACTTCGGCCTCGCTGACGGCGGGTCGCTCGCACAGCGCGGCGGCGATCTCGGCGAGTTCCACCCGGTACCCCCGGATCTTGACCTGATCGTCCACGCGGCCGAGGAACTCCAGGCTGTCGTCGGCCAACCGGCGCACCCTGTCGCCGCTGCGATAGAGACGCTCACCGGCGACGAAGGGGCTGGCCACGAAGCGCTCCGCCGTCTGGCCGGGGCGCTGCCGATACCCTCGCGCCAGGGCGGGGCCGCCCAGGTAGAGCTCCCCCGCCATGCCCGGCGGCACGGGATTGAGCCAGGGATCCAGGACCCAGGCCTGGCTGCCGGCCAGGGGCGTCCCGATCGGCAGCGTGGCGGCGCGACGATCCGCCCGGCGCGCCTCCTGGGTCAACACCCCGACCGTGGTCTCGGTCGGTCCGTAGTGATTGAGGACCCGGCACTCGGGCGCCAGGGTCTCGATCCGCTCGAGCAGCGCCCAATCGGTGGCCTCCCCGCCCAGGACCAGGCGGTGCCGAGGCAGCACGTCCGCCGGCTGGCCGGCATTCAACAAGGCACGCAGGTGGCTGGGTACGATCTTGAGCACGTCGATCCGGTGCTTGCGCATGTAGGCCGCGAACGCCTCCGGATCGAAGGTGCAGTCGGAGGCCGGCAGGTGCAGGGTGCGTCCACTGCATAGCGCCCCGAACAACACGGTGTGCCCCAGATCCGCCGCCACCGTCGAGACCATGGCCATGCTGCGGGCCGCCTCCGGCAGCGCCAGCGCCGCCATCGCTCCGTCCAGATAATGGGTCAGGGCCGCGTGACTGACCGCCACACCCTTGGGTCGGCCGGTGGAGCCCGAGGTGTAGATGAGATAGGCGGTCTGCTGGGGATGCGGCAGGGGCCAGGCGGGCGCCGGGGATGGCGACGCCATCAACGCCACGTCCAATGCGATGACCGGCAGTTCGCCGTGCCAGGCCGGTGGCGCGTGGCTGAGCAGCAGCCGGGCGCCGCTATCGATCAGTTGGTAGGCCAGCCGTTCATCCGGCAGTTGCGGGTCGAGCGGCACGAAGGCGCCGCCGGCCTTGAGCACCGCCAGACTGCCCAGGACGAACTCGACGGAACGCTCGGCGTGCACGCCGACGCGAACGTCGGGGCCCACCCCGTGCTCGCGCAGGCGCTGCGCCAGCCCCTCGCTGAGCGACTCGAGGGTGGCGTAATCGAGACGGCGCCGACCGTCGACCAGGGCGGTCCGTGCGGGGTGTCGTTCGGCCCCTCGGGCGATCAGCCGAGGCACCGGCGCGTCGAACGCCCGCTCCACCGGCGCTGGACTCGCGACGCGCGGCGTCGGGAGGCCCCATACCTCGAGTTCGCCCAGCCGCCGCGTGGGGGCGTCGGCGAATGCCGCGAGAATGCGCAGGTAGCCATCGAGCAGGCGCCGAGCGGTGTCCGGCAGGTAGAGATCCACATCGTACTCCAGCCGCAAGCCGATGCCCTCGGGCGTGATCCGACACCCCAGCGACAGCTCGAACTTGGCGACGTCGTCCTTGAACCGCTGCTCATCGGTTACCGTCACGCCGCCCCAGTCGGCGGTGTCGGGCGCGCCCCCCATCTGTACGTTGAGGCGGACCTGGAACAGCGGGTGGCGGGCGGGGTCGCGCCGTTCCGGGCGCGATTGCAGCAGCAACTCGAAGGGCGTGTCGGCATGGTCCATCGCCGCCATGGCGTCGGCCCGCACCGCACGGCAGACGTCCAGCGGCGTCATGTCCGGCGCCAACTCGGCGCGGTACACCTGGGAGGAGACGAAGAAGCCCATCATCTCCATGACTTCCTCGCTGTGCCGGCCGGCGTGGGGTGCGCCCACCGCGAACGACGACTGTCCGGCGTAGCGGAACAGCAGTACCTGCCAGGCGGCCATCATCACCATGAAGGGCGTGCACTTCTCCTCACGGCACAGCGCCTGCAGGGCGGGCATGACCTCGGCGGGAAGCGCGCCATAGACGCTGCCTCCCGCAAACCCCGGCACCATCGGCCGGGGTCGATCCGTGGGCAGCTCGAGCGCTGGCACCTCGGGCCCGAGATAGCCATTCCAGTAGTCGAGATTGTCGTCGAACCCGCCCCGCGCCTGGGTATCGCGCTGCTGGCGCGCCACGTCGAGATAGGACATGGCCAGGGGCGGCAGGCGTACCTCTGCCGTCCCCAGCGATGCCTGTCGGTAGGCCTCGGCCAGGTCTGCGGTGAAGATCGGATGAGACCAGGCATCGGAAACGATGTGGTGAAGACACAGCACCAGCACGTGCTCGCGTGGCGCCAGCCTGATCAGCCTGGCCACCAGGGCGGGAGGGGCGCCGAGGTCGAAGACATGCCCCGCGACCTCATCGATCGAGGCATCGAGCCGCGCCTCACGCGCGGTCGATGACAGCGCCGACAGGTCCTCCCGATCGAGCACGAAGGGAACTTCCGGCAGCACGACCTGGACCGGGCCGTCCGCGCGCTCGACGAAGCGCGTGCGCAGCACGGCGTGACGCGCGATCACCGCCTGGAGGCCACGTTCCAGCGCCTGGGGACTCAGTTCCCCCTGCAAGCGCCAGACGCGAGGCAGGTTGTATGCCGTCATGTCCGGCTCGAGACTCTGCAGCAGCCACAGCTGATGCTGGGAAAACGAGAGCGGCCCCTCCGAGGCCGCCGTCGTCATGGCGGCCGGCTCCCGGCCGTCCTGTCGCTGCGGGTTCGCGTCTTTCATCGATGCATCCTTTTGCTGTGCGAGCCTATTCGGCCGTCGATACCGATTCCGCGGCGTCCGCGAGCGCAATCCCTTCGCGGCGCAGTGCCTGCGCCAGTTCGGCGGCGCTCGGGTGGTCGAACACCAGGCCGGGGGCGATCTCGATATCCAGTTGCTTGCGCAAGCGCGCCACCAGCTTGATCACCAGCAACGAGTGCCCGCCGAGGTCGAAGAAGTTGTCGTCGATGCCCAGGGCGTCCCGACCCAGCAATTCGGCCATGGCCTCGCATATCGCGGCCTCGCGGGCATCGCGCGGTGCACCGTTTTCCTGGGAGGTGGGCTGATCGGCACCCAGCGAGGGCAGCCGGGTCACATCGACCTTGCCGTTGGCGAGACGCGGGAAGGCATCGACGATCACCAGGCGCGTCGGCCGCATGGGCTCCGGCAAGCGACCGGCGAGATGCTCGCGCAGGCGCTCCTGGCCGTCGGCCGAACGGGTCTCGGGATCGGCCATCAGGAAGGCGACGAGCTCGCGTTCGCCGTCGCCGCGCGGTAGCGAACGCACCACGGCCTGGCGCACGCCATCCGCCTCCAACAGCGCCGTTTCGATCTCTGCCGGCTCGATGCGGAAGCCACGCAGCGTGATCTGGTCGTCGGTGCGCCCCAGCAGGCGAATGCCGCCCTCCGGCAGCACGCAGGCCGCGTCGCCACTGCGATAGAGCCGTTGGCCGGGATGCCGGGGATCGTCACGAAACGCCGCGTCGGGGCCGCCGTTGAGGTAGCCGCGGGCGAGTTGGGCGCCGCCGATGTAGAGTTCCCCCACCGCCCCGATGGGGACCGGTCGCATGGCATCATCGAGGACGTGACAGCGGCAGTTCGCCAATGTCCGGGTCAGGGGCATGGGCGCCGTCTCGGCCATGGCGGCGCGGTGCACCATCACGCCCACCGTGGCTTCAGTGGGTCCGTAATGGTTGTAGAGCCGGGCCTCGGGCGCCAGCTCGGCGACGCGCGCCAGCAGTGCGGCGCTGGCGGCCTCGCCGCCCAGCACCAGGGTCGAGGGCAAGACGGGGACGTCGCCCTCGAGCAGGGCCGCCAGGTGCGATGGCACCATCTTGAGGGCGTCAATCTGGTGTGCGTCGAGAAAACGCGCGAAGTGCTCGCCGTCGGCCATGTCCTCGGCGTCGGCGACGACCAGCGTGGCACCGTGGAACAGCGCCCCGAACAGGGCCGTGTTGCCCAGATCGGTAGCGATCGAGCCGGTCAGCGCCCAGCGGCGACACTCGGCCAGCGACATGGCCTGGGAGGCGGCGGTCACGTAGTTGAGCAGTTGGCCGTGCTCGATGACCACGCCCTTGGGCGTGCCGGTGGACCCCGAGGTGTAGAGCACATAGGCCACGTCTTGCAGCGCCGGGGGCTGCCAAGCCGCCGACGCCTCGCCGGCGTCGAGCGACGCCAGGGTGACGTCATGCCCTCCCGCCGACGCCGCCGCGGCCGGTTCACCGGTCGGGGCCACCGTCAGCACCGGACGGGCATCCTCCACCACCCGGCGGCGACGGGCCTCGGGCCAGCCGGGGTCGAGCGGCAGATAGGCGGCGCCGACGCGCCAGATAGCCAGTAGCAGGACCACCAGATCGATGGAAGGCGGCAGGCATAGGCCCACGCGATCGTGAGGCGCCACGCCCTGCCGGCGCAGCCCCTCGGCCACGGCGGCGACGCGGCGTTCGAGCGCCGCATAACTCAGGGTGCGCCCACCCTCCGTCAGGGCGATGGCGTCCGGCGTCGTTTCGGCCCAGGCGGCGACGCGTTCGGCGACGCTACGCTCGCCGACATCGAGACTCAGCGACGAGCCGCCCGCCCGGTCGGCCTGTTCTTCGCGAGTGACGAGTTCGACCTCCGCGACGCTCCGGGAAGGCGACGCGAGCGCGGCGTCCAGCAGCGTGCGGTACTGCGCCAGCAGGCACTCCGCCGTGGCACGGCCGTAGCAGGACGGGTCGACATACAGCGCGGCGATGGCCTCGCGCTCGTCGCGCTCGACCTGCAGCGCCAGCTCGAAGGCATGCCTGGGCCCGGACCGCTCGCGCCGCCGCCAGGTCACGCCAGCACCGGCCCACTCATTGGTGCCCCGGGTGAAGGCGAATCCCACCGCCAGGTGCCGTTCATCGTGCGGCGCGTCGCACGGCCAGTATTCCTGGGCCTGGGTATGTGCATCGAATTGTTCGGCGAGACGCTGGATCCAGGCGGACAGCTCGTCGTCGGTCGACAGGTCGACCCACACCGGCAGCACCTTGTCGAAGACGCCCATCGCCCCGTCCATCACCGCATAGTCATGGCGACAGTCATGCTGCCAACCGCCCAGCGCGGGCCGGTCTCCGCCGATGCGGGTGAGCAGCGCCCACCACGTCGCCTGCAGCACCGCGGGCTCGGACACCTCCAGCGACTCGGCCAGACGTCCGACTCGCTCCCACGAGGCGGCATCGATCGGCATCTCGATGCGCTCGCGAACGCCCTGGCCATCCCCTGTCCCGGCGAGGCGCGTCGGCAGATGGAAAGCCGGCGCATCGCCGGCACGCTCGTACAGGGCGCGCCAGTGTGCGTGGCCCTCGGCGGCGTCGTCATCCTCGAGGAGCGAGGCCCGCCAGTCGAGGAACTGGGCATACTGCAGCGCCTGCGCCTCCACGGCCGCTTCTCCCGTGTCGTAGCGCTCGGCCCATGCCAAGAACAGCGACTGCAGGCCGTGGTTATCCGCGACCAGCGATGCCACGGCGAGCATCACGACCCAGCGATCGTCGCCGGTGCGCAGCAGTGCCGGGCGCAGCAATTCCCCCTGCTCAAGCGCCAGGGGACGTTGCCGCAGCGCGTCACGCTCCCCATCGAGCAGCGCCCGAATCCCCTGGTGCCCGCGCAGGTCAGCGTGACGCCAGGCGATCGTCGGCCACGACGCCAGCGCCTGATGGCGCAGCCCGCGATACCCGGGCACCACGCACAGCGCGGTGTGCAGCGCTTCGTGCTCGCGCCGGAGGTAGTCGAGCGCACGCTCCAGCCGGTGCGGATCGAGTTCGCCCTCGAGGTCGATTTCCAGCACCTCGATCTGCATCGACGCCGCGGCCAGCGGGTCCTGTCCACTATCCGCGGCCGCGGCCAGCACGGCGCGCTGTTCCGGGCCGAGCGGCCAGCTCTCGTGGTCCCGTGTGTCGGTCATGTCGTTCATCATCGCTCCCGAGGTTCGCGTATTCATTGGGCGACCGGCTCGGCGCCGGCCGTCGGGCCCGCGTCGACGGCCAGGTCCGAGCGCTGGTAGATATCCCCCATGGCCACGACGATCTTGCGTGGCCCCTGGTACGGATCCCGGGCGTGGGCGGCGAGCATGTTGTCCAGCATCACGACATCGCCCTGGCGCCAGTCGAAGCGCACGGCGCACGCCTCGTACGCCCCGCCGACCCGCTGCATCACCTCGTCGTCGATGACCGAGCCATCGCCGTAGTAGACGTTGCGCGGCAGGCGCTCCGCGCCGACCAGTTCGAGCAGGTCACGACGCACCTCGGCGTCGAGGCAACTGACGTGGTGCAACTGGACCTGATTGAAGAACACCCGCTCGCCGGTGAGCGGATGCGTCACCACCGCCGGGCAACGGGTCCGCGTCTGCAGCTCGTCATCGCCGAACCAGTGCCAGTCGATGCCCGCCCGCTCGAGCCGTGCCTCGACCTCCCGGCGACTGTCGGTGCGGAAGAAATCGCGCCAGCTGACGTCCAGGTTGCGAGTGAAGGTGCGCACGTAGAGCAACCCCTTGCGCTCGAAGGCCTCGACGATGTCGGCGGGCAGGCGCTGGAGCATCTCGCGGCAATCCACGATCGGCGTCGCCCCGCCCACCGGCGACGGCCGCTCGCAGAAGAACAGCTGCTTGCGCGGCCAGCATTCGAGGTGCGAACTCTCGTTGTGATAGAGGATCATCTGCCGCTCGGGGTACGGCGTGGAGCGATAGATGTTGCGGCCGCCCTCCTTCTTCGGCAGGTCGCCGTAATTGCCGTAGAGCCCGGGATGGATCGCCTCGGCGAAGGCCTCGAAGGCCTGGGGCGTGTCGATGTCGAAGTGGCGGAACAGGATGCCGCCATGCCGGCGCAGGGTCCGCTCGATGTCGTCGCGCTGGCTCGCGGCCCAGGCCAGGGCATCCAGGCCGTCGTCGGTGGGCTCGATCACGATCGGGAAGCGGCGTCCCTCCTCGAGGAACCGGGTGCGCACCGGTGCGGTGCTGCGAGCCAGCTTCGCCTGGCGGGTCCGGGCGGTGAGCTTGCCCAACTTGTCCAGCTTGGTGGTCTTCTTCTCCGGCATGCTATCTTCCTTCAGCGTCGGCACCTGGAACGCCGCCATGGGCTGATCCGGCGCTTCGACGATCTGTTGCAGTAGTGCCTGCCAGGCCTGCGACAGGCGCTCCATGGTGTCCCGGCGATACAAGGCGGTGGCATAGACCCACTCCGCGCTCATCCCGGCGTCGCCTTCGTCGACGAACACCGCCAGATCGAATTTCGATTCCTTGCGGGACTGCGGCACCAGCGACACCTCGAGCCCGGGAATCGAGAACCGCTCGGTGGGCGTGTTCTGCAGGACGAACAGCGTCTGGATCAGCGGGTTTCGGTTGCGCTCCCGGGGGGTGCCCAGCGACTCGACGATCTGGTCGAACGGCACGTCCTGGTGCTCGAAGGCGTCGAGCACGTCGCCCTGGAGCCGCTCGAGCCAACCATCGAAGGCACTGCGGTCGTCCGCCAGACGCGACCGCAGGGGAATCACGTTGACGAAGAAGCCGATCAACGCCTCCAGGTCCGGATGCGGGCGGCCGGCGACGTCGGTTCCCACGACCAGGTCGCGCTGGCCGGTGCAGCGATGCATCAGCATCAGGAAACTCGCCAGCAACAGCGTGAAGAGGGTCACGCCGCGCGCCCGGGCCAGCCGATTCAGCGCCCGGGTGAGCTCGGGCGACAGGGACAGGGACAACGAGTCGCCGGCATGGGACATCACCCGCGGCCTGCCGGTGTCGGTCGGCAGCGTGGAGAGCCTCGGCGCATCGTCCAGATAGCGACGCCAGAAATCGGCATGGCGAGCGAAGGCTTCCCCGGCCAGACGCCGTGCATGCCAGTCCGCATAGTCGGCGTACTGCAGCGGCAGGGGCGGCAAGGCGATGGGTCGTCCGGCCTGAAGCGCCCGATAGATGGCGACGAACTCACGCACGAAAACGGCGACCGACCAGCCATCGAAGGCGATATGGTGAATCGCCAGGAACAGCACATGCCGCTGGGGCGACAGCCGAGCGAGGCGGGCACGCAACAGCGGCCCCGCCGACAGGTCGAAGGGGGCGCCGGCGTGTTCCGCCAGGAGCTCCTGAATCCGGGTTTCGCGCTGGGCATCCGTGAGGCCCTGGACGTCGACCCGCGGCAGTTCGATGGCCTGACGCGGCGCTATGATCGCCACCGGGTCTCCCCGATCGTCCTCCGCGTAGACCGTGCGCAGCACCTCGTGGCGTTCGACGAGGGTATTGAGTGTCTTCTCGAGCAGCGCCGGTTCCAGTCGACCCTCGAGACGCAGCGCCGCCGCCATGTTGTAGGCGGACTGACCACCGTCCGTCGACAGCGTCGCCAGCCGGTCCACCAGCCATAACCGCTTCTGCAACGGCGACAGCGGCATGGTCTCCCGGCGGGGTACCGGGTGTGGCGCACTCCCCGGTGACGCCTGGTCCGCGGTCGGGGCGGCATCGATCCGGGCCGCCAGGTCGCCCAGCGTGGGGTGTGCGAACAACAGGCGAATCGGCAGGTACAAGCCGGTCGCCGCGCGCAGGCGCGTCGCCACCTGCACCGCCAGCAGCGAATGCCCGCCCAGTTCGAAGAAGTGGTCGTGGCGGCCGGGCGACTCCACGCCCAGCACCTCCGACCAGGCCTGGGCCAAGGCGATCTCGGTATCGCCCCGCGGCGCCTCATGAGGGCGTTCGCTGGCCGGCTCGGGGGCGGGCAAGGCACGGCGGTCCAGTTTGCCGTTGGCATTCAGCGGCAGGACGTCGAGCGCCACGATGGCGGCGGGAATCATGTAGTCGGGCAACGTCGCGCCCAGTCGCTCGCGCAGGGTGGCGGCATCGGGCGTCCCGGCGTCCGTCCCTGACACATACGCCACCAGTCCCACGCCGCGCTCGCCCTCCTGGGGGATCACCACCGCTTCCCGGACCTCCGACTGCGCCAGCAGTTGGGCTTCGATCTCGCCCAGCTCGACGCGAAAGCCCCGCACCTTGACCTGGTGATCGAGGCGGCCCTGGTACTCGAGCCGTCCGTCCGAGCGCCAGCGTGCCCGATCGCCGGTGCGATACAGCCGCCCGCCGCGGGCATCGAAGGGGTCGGCGATGAAGCGCTCCGCCGTCTGGCCCGGGCGATCGAGGTAGCCCCGCGCCAGCGCCTCGCCCCCGACGTACAGTTCGCCGCTGACTCCGGGAGGAACGGGCGCCAGGTCCGCGTCGAGCACGAGCAGCCTGGTGCCGCCGATCGGCCGGCCGATCGGCGGCAGTTCGGCATCGTCATCGGTGACCTCATGATGACTGACGACATGGGTCTCCGTGGGTCCGTACTGGTTGATCAGCCGACACTGCGGCTCCCGCCGCCTCCACTCGACCAGCGTCGGCGTCAGCTTCAGTTGCTCCCCCGCCGTGATCAGCTGGATCAGCCGGGGCAGCCGGGTCGCCGTCGTCGTGGCGGTCTCGGCGAAGCCTTGCAGCACGGCATAGGGCAGGTACAGCCGCTGTACCGACTGCTCCGCCACCCGCGCGACCAGCCGCGAGACGTCGTAGCGGTCCTCGCCGGCCGTCTGGACCAGGCTCCCGCCGGCGGCGAGGGTGGACATGACCTCCTGGAAGCCGACATCGAAGCACGGTGAGGCGAACATCAGGGTGCGGTAGGCGCCCGGCAAATGGTCCTGCTGCCACGCCATCAGCTCGGCGACCGCCCGATGACGCATGGCGATCCCCTTGGGCCTACCGGTGGATCCCGAGGTATAGAGCACGTAGGCCAAGTGGTCACCGTGTACCGCCGGCGTCGGATCGTGATCGGCGCCCTGAGCCGCCGTCAGGCGCTCCAGTTCGATCACGGCCAGGGTCTCGTCGACGGCCAGGGACGCCGCCAGGGAACGCTGCGTCAGCAGCAGCTCGATGCCGCTGTCCGCCACCATGTGGGCCAACCGCCCGCGGGGGTGATCCGGGTCCAGCGGCACATAGACGCCGCCGGCCTTGAGAATGCCCAGCAACCCCACCACCGACTCGATGGAGCGCTCCACGGCGATGCCGACCGGGGTCTCGGGGGTCACCCCCAGGCCGATCAGGTGATGCGCCAGGTGGTTGGCGCGACGATTCAGTTCGGCATAACTGAGTCGCTGCGTCCCGAAGATCAGCGCCTCGGCCTCGGGGTGCTCGGCGACCCGCCGCTCCACCTGGCGGTGAACCGGCTCGGCGTCGGCCACCCCGCCGGGACCGAGGCCCCACCGCTCGAGCCACGCGCGTTCGTCGGCGCCGAGCAGCGCCACGTCTCCCAGCGCCTGCGCGGGCGACGTGGCCAGGGCCTGCAACAGGACCCGGAAGTGTTCCGCCAGGCGCGCGATGGTATCGGGCTCGAACAGCTCCGCCGCATAGATCATGGCGAGCTTCAATTGACCGTCGGACCGTTCCCGCGCCTCCAGCGTCAACTCGAACTGGGCCTGCCGCTGGTACAGGTCGGCGTCGCTGACGGTAAGGCCGGGCAGCGCGTTCAATGCCCGGACATCCTCCTGGCGGTAGTTGAACATCACCTGGAACAGCGGGTTGTGGGCCAGGCTGCGCGCCGGCTGCAGGGCCTCCACCAGTTGCTCGAAAGGCAGGTCCTGATGCGCCAGGGCGCCGACGGTCGCCGCCTGACACTGCGTCAGCAACTCGTCGAGGGACAGGCGACCATGCAGGCTGCCACGCAGCACCAGGGTATTGACGAAGAAGCCGATCACCCTCTGGGTCTCGAGCCGCGGCCGGTTGGCGACCGGCACCCCCACGCGGATGTCGCGCTGACCGCTGTGGCGCTGCAGTAACGCCTGGAAACCGGCGAGCAGCACCGTGAATAGGCTCGTGCCGCGGCGAGCGGCCAGCGCCCGCAGGGCCTCGAGCAACTCCGGCGGCAGCTCGAATGCCTGGTGGCCGGCCTGATGAGCGGACGAGGTCCGGCGCGGATGGTCGGTCGGCAGTTCCAGAACGGGGTGGTCGCTGCCGAGCCGGTCGCGCCAGTAGGCCAACTGGCGCCCCCCCTCGCCGGCCTCCAGCCAGTCGCGCTGCCACACCGCATAGTCGGCGTACTGGACGGCCAGGTTCGGCAGACAGGGGGCCTCACCCCGTGTGTGGGCGAGATAGCAGGTTGCCAGTTCATCGATCAGCACCTGCATCGAAGCGCCATCGGCGATGATGTGATGCGCGACGACCACCAGAACGTGCGCCTCGTCGCCGACCTTCAGCAAGGCACCACGCACTAGCGGCCCCTGCGCCAGATCGAAGGGCCGGTCGCTGACATCGCGAATGTGCCGTTGCACCTCGCTGTCCGGGGTCCCACGCAGATCGACCCTCGCCAGCGCGAACGGCTCGGGCGCCATGATCCGCTGCATGGGCACACCGTCGTCGCCGGGACGGAAACGGGTACGTAATGCCTCATGACGGGCGACGAGGCTGTCGAAGGCGCCTTGCAGCGCCTCGCCGTCCAGGCGACCGCTGAGGCGCAGGATGCCGCTGATGTGGTACGCCGTGCCCTGCGGTTCCAGCTGCCAGAGGAACCACTGGCGCTGCTGGGCATACGACAACGGCAGCGGCGCGGCGCGCTGGTCGTCGGGCAGGGCCGCCAGCGCCGGGCGCGCGGCACCGCCCCGCTCCCGCAGGCGTTGGACCTCGGCGGCCAACCGGTGCAGGACCGGATGCTCGAACACCGCACGGAGCGGAACATCGGTCTGCCAGCGCTCGCTGAGGCGCGATGCCAGGCGCACCGCCGCCAGGGAGTTGCCGCCGCTGGCGAAGAAATGGGCGTCGCGCGCCGGCGGCTGGGGCGCGGCGTCCTCGAGCACCGCTTGCCAGAGCTCGGCCACGGCCTTCTCGACGACATCGCGTGGCGCCTCCGAGGCAACCGCCGCTGACGGCGCCCCCTGCACGAACCGGCCCTGCTCGTGGAGGGCATAGGCATCCAGCGTGCCGGCCTGCCACCCCTGGCGACAGGCGCCGCGCTGCAACTTGCCACTGGAGGTCTTGGGCAGGCCACCGGGGTTGAGCAACACGGTCACGGCGACCGGCTCGTGACAGAGGCCGCTCACCGCTTCTCCCAAGGCCGCGACCAGGGCCTCGGCCGGGACCAGCTTCTGCATGCCCCGCGACACCTCGGCCGCCACCCCGATGCCCTCGTCGCCATCCCGCTTGGTCACGGCGAATGCGGCGACCCGACCCTTGCGTACCGCCTCCACCTCGGCCTCGATGGCGGCCTCGATGTCCTGCGGATACAGGTTGTGGCCGCGCAGGATGATCACATCCTTGATGCGACCGGCGATGTACAGTTGCCCGTCGTGCAGGAAGCCCAGGTCGCCGGTACGCAGCCAGCGCCGCCCGTCGCGCTCGACGAAGGTGGCGGCGCTTTCCTCGTCACGCTGCCAATAGCCCCTGGCGACACTCGGACCGCTCACCCAGATGTCACCGACACGCCCCCCGGGCAGCACGGCCTGGGTCTGCGGATCGACGATCTCGATACGGTGGCCGAATGCCGCCTGGCCGCACCCCACCAGCACCTTGCCGTCGCCCGCCGGACGGGCCTCCCCTTTCGCCAGCGACGAGGCCTCGAATCCCCGGGCAACGACACCGCTGTCGCGCAGATTGCAGCTGACCAGCAGCGTGGCCTCGGCCAGCCCGTAACAGGGCGAGGCGGCCTCGGCGGCAAAGCCCGCCGGCGCGAAGCGCTCGAGGAATGCGCTCAGGGTATCGTGGCGCACCGGTTCGGCCCCGGAGAACGCCACACGCCAACTCGACAAGTCCAGTTCGGCCAGTTGGCCATCCCTCACACGCTCGAGACACAGGCGATAGGCAAAGTCCGGCCCACCGCTGACGGTACCGCGATGGCGGGAAATCGCTTCCAGCCAGCGGAACGGGCGCTGCAGGAAGAACGCGGGACTCATCAGCACCACGGGAATGCCGCGATGGATCGGCTGCAGCAGCCCGCCGATCAGCCCCATATCGTGATAGAGCGGCAACCAGCTGACGAAGACATCGTCGTCTTCGATGGAGAAACCCGCCTCGATGGCACGCTCGTTGGCCATCAGGTTGGCGTGACTGACCATCACGCCCTTGGGAGTGGCGGTCGATCCTGAGGTGTACTGCAAGAAGGCGATGTCATGCTCGCCGGGCCAATACGGCGTCCAGTGCTCGGCCGAGGTCTCGTCCACGGCATCCACCGCCATCAGGGCCGTGTCACCGAAGGCCTCCCCGTCGGCGATGACACCGAGAATCGCCGACGAGGTCAGGACACAGGCCGCCTGCGAATCGGCGGCGATGGCCCGCAGGCGGGCCAGATGCTGTGGCTTGGCCGATTCGGGCGGAAACACCGGCACGGCGATCAGGCCCGCGTACAGGCAAGCAAAGAACGCCACCACATAGTGCTCGTCGTTGTCGAGCAGCAGCAGGGCGCGCTCGCCGGTCGAGAAGCGCCCCTGCAATTCGCTCGCCAGGGCACGGACGCGGCGGTCCAGGGTCGCGTAGTCGAATAGGCGCTCATCGTAGGCGCCCACCACGATCAGCGCCCTGTCGTGCGGACGCTCGCTGGCGAGCCGGCACAGGTGATCGACCAGCGTGGAGGAGGGCTCGCTGCGTGACATCGGGTGTCTTGCGTTCATTGACATACCTGCAGGCAATTGGATGGACCTCGGAACGAGGCGCCCCTGGCCGTTCGCCAGATCGGCGTCGCAGGGAATCGGGACGCCGGCATGCTCGGTTCAGCTGACGGCCGGCGAGGCCCGGGGCTGCTCCACGCCCGGGCAAGCCAGCAACCGGGCGATGGTCGCCAGCACCCGGCTCTGCTGCTGACGGATGAAGAAATGGCCGCCCTCGAACCAGTCCAGCGAGAAGGCCCCGCCGGCCTCGTGCTCCCACGCCGCCACCTGCTCGGTGGTGATGGCGTCGTCACGCCCGGTGAAGGCATGTACGGGCATATTCAGGGGCGCCGCCCGCCGATAGCGGAAGCTCGCGCACAGCCGATAGTCGGCGCCCAGGGTGTCGAGGGTGAGGCGCAACAGTTCGGGCGTATCGAAGACGGCCTCCGGCGTACCGCCCTGCTGGCGCAGATCCGCGATCAGTGCCGCATCGTCACGGGTCTCGATGAAGCGTTGCGGGTCACGCCTGGCCGGCGCCGGGCTGCCCGAAGCGAACAAGGCACAAGGCATGGCCTGGCCGCGGTCGCGCAGGCGACGCGTCACGCCGTGGGCCAGCAGCGCTCCCATGCTGTGTCCGAACAGGGCAAAGCGACCGTCCCGGCGAGCGCTCAACTCGTCGCACAGCTGGTCGACGAGCCGCTCGTAATCCTCGACGAAGGGTTCGGCGAGGCGCATGCCGCGTCCCGGCAGTTCCAGCGGCACCACATGAACCCACGCCGGCAGCGACTGACGCCAGCGCAGGTACATGGTGGCGCTGGCCCCGGCACAGGGCAGACACAACAAAGCAAGGGGAGAGGACGACACCGGCTTCACTCCGTCTCGGCCGCAGCCTGCTCCGCCATCCATTCGCGTAGCGAGCGGGGGCGCATGTCGGTCCACATCGATTCGACGTAGTCCAGGCAGGTGCGCTTGTCGCCGATCTCTCCGCTGTCCGTCCACCCACCGGGGATCGCCTTCCACTCCGGCCAGATGGAGTACTGCTCCTCATGGTTGACCAGGACACGGAACACGCCATCTTCGCGATCGAAACAGCTCGTCATGTGAGGGACCTCGCTCTCGCTGGATACGAATGTGATTGCTTCTCATTCGGAATGACGAGCGACGCGCCGCAGAATTTAGTGGCCTAGGCGAATCCGGCAAACCGAGGTGCCATGATTGATAATCATTCCTTACTGTTTTAAGGTGCGGACCTTTGTCTGCGTGGCGCCGGGGCAGCGACGAGCCCAGCCTGGCCGCCAGGCATCATGGGAGATCGCAGTGCCACGCTTCATGTTGCCGCCCACCCGCCGATGCTGGCTATCGGCCCTCTGTCTCGCCTGGCTCTCATTGCTACCGATCCAGCCCGCCGCGGCCGGGGGCTCGGCGCCGGTCGCGACCTTCGACTGGGCGACCGCCGAAACGCTGCTCGCCCTCGAGGCCAGCCCCGTCGCCATGGGCAGCCTCCAGGCCTTTCATACCTGGACCGGCAATCGCTATGCACAAGCGGATATCATCGACGTCGGCGTCCAGTCGCTGCCCAACGTCGAACTGCTCAGCCACATCGAACCACGCTGGATCCTGCTCCCCCCCCGCCAGGCCCACCTCGGCGTCAAGATGGAGGGCATCGCGCCCACGACAGTGCTGCGCCCCTACCCCTATGCGGGCGAGCAGGACCTGCTGGCGACGCTCGATGCCTTCACCCTCGAGACCGGCAAGCTGGTCGGCCGCGAGCGCGAGGCCCGGCGCCTGATCGCGGAGACAGACGCCCACTTCACGGCGTTGAAGGAGACGCTCGATCCGCAGCCCCCGCTGCTCGTCGTACAGCTTCAGGACGAACGCCATGCGCGGGTGTACGGCGAGCACAGCCTGTTCGCGGCAGTACTGGAGCGGCTCGGCCTGCAAAGCGCCTGGCAGGGGGCAACCAACGCCTGGGGCTATTCGCTGGTGGGCGTGGACGAGCTGTTCGCCATCGATAACGTGCGCCTGGTGGTCATCCAGGGGGCCTATCCCTCGGGCTTCGAGACCCGCCTGGCCCGCAGCGGCATGTGGCAATACCTGCCCAGCGTCCGCCGCGGCGATGAGCTCGTGCTACCGGCGGGCTTCTGGATCGCCGGCACGTTACCTTCCGCTCGACGCTTCGCCGATGCCCTGGTCCAGGCGCTGGAGAACCCCGATGCTTAGCCGTGTATGGCCGGCGCCATCGCCGAGCCGGGCCTGCCTGCTCCTGGGGCTGCCGCTGCTGATGCTGGTGTGGCTGGGCATCGAGCGCCATGCCGGACTGGCGTTCAGCTTGCAGGCGCTGTTCTCGCCCTCCCTCGACGACATCGACCAGTTGCTGCTGCACCAGACCTGGTGGCCGCGCCTGGCCATGGCCCTGCTCGCCGGTGGCGGCCTAGCACTGGCCGGGGTACTGCTGCAGCAGGTGCTGCGCAATCCGCTGGCCTCCCCGACCACGCTGGGCGTCGCCGCCGGCGCCAACCTGGCGCTGATGGCGGCCACCCTGCTCGCACCGGGGCTGCTGGTGCTGGGCCGCGAGTGGGTCGCGCTCGGCGGCGGCGCCCTCGCCGTGGGGCTGGTGTTCCTGCTCTCCTGGCCACGCGGACTGGCCCCGGTGGTGGTGGTGCTGTCGGGCCTGGTGGTCAACTTCTACCTGGGCGCACTGGCTACCGCTCTGCTGCTGTTCAACCATGAATCGCTGGTACGGTTGCTGATCTGGGGCGCCGGCTCGCTGGTTCAGAACGGCTGGGACGACGTCGCCTTCCTGTGGCCACGACTGCTGGTGGGCGCCGCGCTCGCTTGGCTGTTGCTGCGCCCGCTGGCGATCCTCGAGCTGGACGACGCCAGCGCCCGCAGCCTGGGCGTATCGCTCAAGTACCTGCGCCTGGGCGGCCTGGGTCTGGCGGTAGTGCTGACCGGCAGCATCGTCAGCGTGGTGGGAGTGATCGGCTTCATCGGCCTGGCGGCCCCCAACATCGTGCGCCTGGCCGGGGGGCGCTCCCTCGCCCAGCGGCTGGTCTGGGGCACCCTGCTGGGCGCGCTGCTACTGGCGCTGACCGACCTGGTGATCCAGCTACTGGGCGGCGAGCTGGTGGCCACGATGCTGCCCACCGGCGCCATCACCGGGCTGCTGGGCGCCCCCCTGCTCCTGTGGTTGATCCCACGCCTGCGCCTGGAGCGCGCGCCACCCCAGCGGAGCACGGCAAGTCTGGAGCATCGCCATCCGGCGCCGCGGCGACTGGCGATCATCCTGACCATCGTCCTGCTGCTGGCCGCGGTCCTGGCGATTGTGCTGGGGCAAGGGCCCCAGGGCTGGTACTGGCTGACCATGGAGAACGGGGCGGTGGTCGAGTGGCGGTGGCCACGGATGGTGGCCGCCGCCGGCAGCGGGGTGATGCTGGCAATCGCCGGTACCGTGCTGCAGCGGCTGTCCGCCAATCCCATGGCGAGTCCCGAGGTGCTGGGCATCAGCGGCGGGAGTGCCATCGCGCTGATCCTGGCCATCTACCTGCTGCCGGGCCCCAGCCAGCTGACGCTGGTGGGCATCGGCACCCTCGGCGCCGTGATCACGCTGGGACTGCTGATCGCACTGAACCGCCGCAGCGGTTTCGCACCGGCGCATCTGCTGCTCAGCGGGGTGGCCATCGGCGCCCTGTTCGATGCGCTACGCAGCGTGATGCTGGTCAACGGTGACCCCCGCACCCAGCAGGTCATCGCCTGGGTGGCCGGGTCGACCTACCAGACCACCGCCACCAGTGCGACGATCATCGCCGTCCTGACGGTCGCCCTGACACTGGCGGTACGCCCCTTCACGCGCTGGCTGGACATCCTGCCGCTGGGCAGCGCCACCGCCGGCGCACTGGGCATCCACTTGAGCCGCGCGCGACTGGTGCTGCTGCTGCTGACGGCCCTGCTGACCGCCTGCGCCACGCTGGTGGTCGGGCCGCTGTCCTTCATCGGCCTGCTGGCACCGCACATGGCGCGACTGGCGGGCTTTGCCCGCGCGAGCATGCACCTGCTGGGAGCAGGCCTGATCGGGGCGCTGCTGATGGTAGTGGCCGACTGGCTGGGCCGACAGTTGCTGTTCCCGAGCGAGATCCCCGCGGGCGTGATCGCCTCGCTGCTGGGCGGGGCCTACTTCATGTGGGGACTGCGGCGGCTGTGAAGTAGGCCGCCTTCAGTGGTGGGAAAGGGCCAGGGCGGCGGCATAGCCCGCCGGGGCCGCGAGCGCCCAGGCCTCCAGCCTCGGCCAATCGGCCCGGGCGTGCTGCAAGCGATAACGCGCCTCTCCCACGCCTCCTCCCGGCAACACCGATAGCGCCTGCAGGTGATCGCCGATGCCCAGCCCCAGCGCCTTGAGCACCGCCTCCTTCGCCACCCAGCGCTCGTGAAAGCCGAGTCGCGCCGTCATATCGGGCCGCCGTTCGCGCGGCGACAGCACCAGCGCCGCCAGCGCCTGCTCGTCGGTGGACGCCAGGCGACGCTCGATGTCGATCCCCACCTCCCCCTGCGTCGAGAGCGCAATCAGCGCGAAATCCCCGGCATGCGACACGTTGAACGCGAGCCCCGCGGGGTCGGGGAGACGGGGCTTGCCATGGCGGTTGATGACCAGGCGCAGACCGCGCGGCTCGGCGTCGAGCCGCACCGCCAGACGACGCCTAAGCGCTGCCCGGGTGGCCACGGCACGCAGGCGATCCTCGTGCCGTCGCAATCGCCCCACCCGTGCACGCTCGCCATCGCTGAGCAGCGCCCAGTCCGCCGCCGCCAGCGGCGCCGTCGGGTCCAGCGCCAGCCGCCACACCTCGACTTGCGCCGGCACGCTGCCGGGCAGTCGCTGGAGCCGCTCGGCACCGCCCTCATGTTCGCCCCAGTGCATCATGACGCGCCTCGGCTATTGTCGATCCAGCGCAATGCGGCAATGATCGAGGGCCTCGCGGATCATGAAGTTGACCAGCGTCGTCGAAACACCAAGCTGCTGAGCGATCTGCCGCTGGGTATAGCCCCCCGAGCGATAGAGCTCGAAGGCACAGCGCGTTCGCCGGGGAAGCGCATCCAGGGCCTCCGCCATCAGACCCAGTTCCTGGCGACTGATCTCGAGCGCCTCCGGCGTCCCCGTGGATGCCGGCACCCCCGCGCCCTCTTCCTCGATAGCGAACAACCCGGCCTCGAAAGCCTGCCGGCGATAGCGGTCGAGGGCTAGATTGCGCACGACCTGGAACACATAGGCCGTGGGCCGTTTGACGTCGAACGCCTTGCCGGCCTCAGCGATCTTCAGATAGGTGTCATGGACGACGTCGTCCGCCCGCTCCCGGTTGCCTAATATCTTCATCGCGGCCTGGCACAGCTGCGCCCGGTGGGTGACGACGATGCTTTCCAACTGGGAAATTCCTTCATGCACTTGCAGGGCTGGCACTGTCAGAGCCTCCTGGCAGCCCCCCGTTCGGCCAGGGGGAAACAAATTGAAGCGTAATGATAATAATTATTGTTCACACTCTGTCAACTCTACCGACTCCCGAGGGTAACCGCTCGGGGCCCCCGACGAGCCAATGAGGCCCCTCCGTGGCAATCCGGCCGCCGGGCTGCCCGATGCCCATGAACGCCAGCGGTGACCGGCATCTCGTACAGCCATATCTCCCCCGTCGGTCTGGGGCGAAACGCCACAGGCCAATATTGATAACCATTCGTTGCTGTTTTACCCTTCCGGTCCGCACCGGAGTGGCCGGAGCGCCAGCGCCCCAACCTGCGGAGTCCACCATGTTCGACGTCCAGGCCATGTTCTTCGCGGTCGGCGATCAGTGCCTGACGCCTCGCGCCGGCGGGCCTCGGGTCGCCATCGTCCGCTAGCCGCCCTGCCAACTGACCATGGAGCCCTTCTTGTCTGCCCTTCGCCGCCTCCGGCGCCGCGTCGCGCGGCCCTTCGTCGCCCTGCTGGCTCTGATCTGTGCGGCCTCGGCCCTGGCCGCTCCGCCGCGCCTGGTCACCCTCGACTGGACGGTGGCCGAGACGCTGGTCGCCCTCGGCACTCCGCCCGCGGCGGTCGCCCAGGTCGACGCCTATCGCGCCTGGGTAAAGAACCCCGCCCTGCCGGACTCGGTCACCGACCTGGGGCTACGCACCCAGCCCAACCTCGAGCTGCTGGCCGACCTCGCCCCCGAGCGCATCCTGATCTCGCCGATGTTCGCCAACCTGACGCCCCGCCTCGAGCGCATCGCGCCGGTGGACAACCTGTCGCTCTACAGCCCCGGCCGCGACACCTGGACGGAGATGCGCGAGCTGACCCGCCGGGTCGCCGGCATCGTCGGCCGTTCCGAGGCCGCCACCCGGCTGATCGAGGACACCCAATCGCGCCTGGCGACCCTCGGCGAGCGGCTCGACGAGGGCACCCCGCCCCTGCTCATCGTACAGTTCATGGATGCCCGCCATGTGCGGGTGTTCGGCGACAACGGCCTCTACCAGGCGGTGCTCGAGCGCCTGGGCCTCACCAACGCCTGGACCGGCACCACCAACGCCTGGGGCTTCTCTCTGGTGCCGATCGAGGCCCTGGCCGGCCTCGACGCCCGGCTGGTGGTGGTCGAGCCCTACCCGGCCGGTGTCCGCGAGGCCCTGGCCGACAGCGGCCTGTGGCAGCGGCTGGTCGCACCGGACCGCGGCACCCCGCTGACCCTGGCCCCGGTCTGGAGCTTCGGCGCCCTGCCCTCGGCGTCGCGCTTCGCCGAGCTGCTGGTGGCCGCCCTGGAGAACGACCATGTCCGCTGACGCCCTTTCCTCTCCTGCCGCGCCGCGCCGACTGACGCCGGGACGCGCCTGCCTGCTGCTCGGCCTGGCGCTGGTGGCGCTGGCCCTCGTCCACCTGCACGCCGGCCCGGGCCTGGCGGACGGCCTGGCCGCGCTGTTCGCCGCCCCCGGCGCGGCGACCGCCCCCCTGGTGCTGCACTTCGCCTGGTGGCCGCGCCTGGCCATGGCGCTGCTGGCCGGCGCCGGCCTGGCGCTGGCCGGGGTGCTGATGCAGCAGGTGCTGCGCAACCCGCTGGCGGCGCCCACCACCCTGGGCGTGGCCAGCGGCGCCAACCTGGGGCTGATGGTCGCCAACCTGGCGGCACCGGGCCTGCTGGCGCTGGGCCGCGAGTGGGTGGCCCTGGCCGGCGGCGGCCTGGCCATGGGCCTGGTGTTCCTGCTCGCCTGGCGGCGCGGCCTGTCGCCAGTGGTGGTGGTGCTCGGCGGGCTAGTGGTCAACCTCTACCTCGGCGCGCTGGCCATGGTGCTGCTGCTCTTCCATCAGGAGGAACTCAAGGGCCTGCTGATCTGGGGGGCCGGTTCGCTGGCCCAGAACGGCTGGCAGGACGTCGCCTTCCTGGCGCCGCGCCTGGCGTTGGGCGCCCTGCTCGCCGCCTGGCTGCTGCGCCCGCTGGCGGTGCTGGAGCTGGACGACGCCAGCGCCAAGAGCCTCGGGGTGTCACTCAAGTGGCTGCGCCTGGGCGGGCTCGGCCTGGCGGTGTTCCTCACCGGCTGCGTGGTCAGCGTGGTCGGCGTGGTCGGCTTCATCGGCCTGGCGGCGCCCAACATCGTGCGCCTGGCCGGCGCCCGCCGGCTGGGGGCGCGGCTGGTCTGGTCGACGCTGCTCGGCGCCCTGCTGCTGGCGACCACCGACCAGCTGCTGCAGCGCTATGCCGGCATCCTGCCGACGCTGATTCCCACCGGCGCCACCACCGCCGCCCTGGGCGCCCCGCTGCTGCTGTGGCTGATTCCCCGCCTGCGTCTCACCGGCAATGCCCCGCCACACGAGGCCCATACGGTCGGCTCCCGACACCCGTCGCCGCGGCGACGGGCCGCACTGCTGGCCGTGGGCCTGCTCGGCGTGGCCGTCCTCGCCGTCTTCGCCGGCCAGGGCGGCGACGGCTGGCAATGGGCCTCGCCGGGCCATGGCGAGCTGCTGCAGTGGCGATGGCCCCGCCTGCTGGCCGCCGCCGGCTGCGGGCTGATGCTGGCCATCGCCGGCACCCTGATCCAGCGCCTGACCGCCAACCCCATGGCCAGCCCCGAGGTGCTCGGCATCAGCGGCGGCAGCGCCATCGCCCTGATGGGGGCGATCTTCCTGCTGCCCGCCCCGGGCAACCTGACGCTGGTCGGGGTCGGCACCCTGGGCGCCCTGGCGACCCTGGCGGTGCTGGTGCTGGTCAACCGCAAGAGTGGCTTCCAGCCGGCGCGCCTGCTGCTCACCGGGGTGGCGATCACCGCGCTGTTCGAGGCAATAAAAGCCGTGGTGCTGGCCGGCGGCGACCCGCGCGGCCAGCAGATCATCGCCTGGCTCTCCGGCTCCACCTACTACGTCGACGCCACCAGCGCCTCGACGGTGACCGGCGTCGCCCTGCTGCTGGCGCTGGCGGCCGCCCCCCTCGCCCGCTGGCTGGACATCCTGCCGCTGGGCAGCGCCACCGCCGCCGCCCTGGGCATCCACCTGCGCCGGGCACGGCTTGCCCTGTTGCTGCTGATGGCCCTGCTCACCGCCGCCGCTACCCTGGTGGTGGGGCCGCTGTCCTTCGTCGGCCTGCTGGCGCCCCACATGGCCCGGCTGCTGGGTTTCGCCCGCGCCCGGGCCCATCTCGCCGGGGCCGCGCTGATCGGGGCGCTGCTGATGGTGCTGGCCGACTGGCTGGGCCGGCAGCTGCTGTTCCCCCAGGAGATCCCGGCCGGTCTGGTCGCCTCGCTGCTCGGCGGCGCTTACTTCATGTGGGGGCTGAGACGACTATGAACACATCGCACCTGCCTGGACAGCGCCCTGCCGTCCTGGGCCTCGCTATCCTGCTGCTGTCGCTGTGGCCGCTGCTGGCCGCGGCCCATCCCCACGGCTGGGTGGACGTCTCGGTGCGGGTCATGACAGATGAACAGGGACGAGCCGAGGCGCTGCAGCAGCGCTGGCGCCTCGATCCCTTCTACAGCCAGCTGCTGCTGGAGGAACTGCGCGCCGCCAAGGGCGAGGCCTCGATGGAGGCACGCCTCGACCGGCTCGGCGTGGAGATCCGCCATAACCTCGCGCCCAAGCACTACTTCACCCACGTGACCCGGGACGGACGGCCGGTCGCGCTCGGCGAGGTCGACGACATCACCACCCTGGCCCGAGATGGCCGCGTCGAGCTAATGTTCCGGCTGCCGCTGGCCACGCCCCTGCCCCTGGACGGGGCGCCGATGCGCTATCGCATCTATGACCCGACCTACTATCTCGAGGTCGTGCACGAGGCGGACAACGAAACGCCCAGGCCGGACGCGCTGCGCGTCGCCGGCGCCGACTGCACCACCCGCATCCTGGCCGCCGATCCCGATCCGGCCAAAGTCGCCGAGGCGGCCAGCCTCGACCGCGGAGAACAGGCGGAGGAAGGACTGGGACGCTTCTTCGCCGAAACGGGAGAAGTGCAATGCAGCCCTCACTGAAGCGCACGAAATCTGCGCCGCGCTGGCCCTGGCTGGTCGGGCTCGGCGCGCTGACCCTGGCGGTGCTGGCCAGCGCCTGGTACATCGCCGGCCAGGGCCTCGGCCTGGAGCTGGTCGCCTGGCAGCGGGACCTGCATCGCGCCCTGACCGAGGCGATCACCCGCCTCGGCGCCGCTCCGAGCACGACCGCCTGGCTGAGCCTGCTGGGCCTGAGCTTCGGCTATGGGGTCTTCCATGCCGCCGGGCCCGGTCACGGCAAGGCGGTGCTCAGCACCTACCTGCTCAGCCAGGGTGGCGCGCTGCGCCGGGCGCTGCTGCTGTCCTGCCTGGCCTCGCTGCTGCAGGCGCTGGTGGCCATCGGCCTGGTCACGGTGCTGGTCCACGGCCTGGGCTGGCTGACGCGCCAGGCCATGGGGTCGGTATTCTGGCTCGAGCAGGCCAGCTATCTGCTCGTCGCCCTGCTGGGGGGCTGGCTGTGCTGGCGGGCACTGGCCGGGCACGGCCACGCTCACCGGGCCGACGCTCATACTCACGACCATGACCATGACCATGACCATGACCACGACCACGACCACGACCACGACCACGACCACGACCACGACCACGACCACGACGCGCATGAGTGTGACTGCGCCCATCACCTGACGCCCGACCAGGCCGCGGACTGGCGCGGCGCCCTGGCAGTGGTGGCCTCGATCGGCATGCGCCCCTGCAGCGGCAGCGTGCTGCTGGTCGGCGCCGCCTCCCTGCTGGGGCATTACTGGAGCGGCGTGCTCGCGGTACTGGCCATGGCCGCTGGCACGGCCCTGACGGTCTCGGCGCTGGCACTAGCCAGCGTGATGGCCCGGGACTGGGCCGAGCGCCGCCTCGCGCGCTCGACGCTCGGCTCGGGCATCGAGCGCTGCCTGCGTGCGGCCGGCTTCGCCGGCGGCGCGATCATCCTGATGCTGGGGCTCTCGCTTTTCGTGGCCGGGGTGAAGGCCCCCGCGGACCTGCCGCTGCTCGACACGCCCCCCACGACCTCGCCCTCGCCTTTCGGCGGCTAGTCGGCCGCACGGCCACTCCCATGCCACGGGTCGCCTGGCCCAAACGACGGCGCCCGGCCAGTGGGCCGGGCGCGGGAGGCTCGATGAGCGGGGCCGCTCAGAAACGGTAGCTGAGGCTACCGATCACGCTGCGCGATTCACCGTAGTAGCACCAGTAGTCACAGCTGGCGACGTATTCCTTGTCCGTCAGGTTATTGACGTTGACCTGGGCCCGCCAGCTCCCGGCGAAGTCGTAGCGGGCCATAGCGTCGACCAGGGTGTACTCAGGCACCGAGACATCGCCGTAGACGCTGCCGCCGACGTAGCGCACGCCGCCCCCCAGCTTGAGCCCTTGCAAGGCACCTTCCTGGAAGGCGTAGTCCAGCCAGGTCGAGGCCTGATGACGCGGAATCAGGCTCTTGCGCTGGTCGTCTTCATCTTCAGCGTCGGTGTAGGTATAGGCAGCGGTGAGCTGCAGCTGGTCGGTGAGGTAACCGACGCCCTCCAGCTCGAACCCTCGGGAAGTCTGCTTGCCGCTCTGCTCCTGACGGCCGCCATCGGGCGAGGTGACCAGGCTATTGCGCTGCTCGAGGTCGAAGACCGCCGCGGTGACGTAGCCATCCCACCCCGGGGGCGCCACCTTGATCCCGGCCTCCCATTGCTCGCCCTCGAGCGGCTCGTAGAGACGACCGTCGTCATCGACGCTGGCCTGCGGCTCGAAGGACTCGGTATAGCTCAGATAGGGGTTGATGCCGTGGGCGCCAAGATACATCACGCCACCGGACCAGGAGACCTGGTCGTCGTCGGCACGTTGCGTAGTCCCGGTGGTGCGATCGACGTTATCGGTCTGTGCCTGGTCGTAGCGTACGCTGCCGAGCAGCACCCAGCGGTCGTCGATTCGCAGCTGGTCCTGCACGTAGAGGCCGGCCTGCTGCTTGTCGATCTCGCGATCGGTCAGCTGGTCCTCGGACACCGGGGTAAAGTTGCCGTACTGGGGATCGAAGATGTCGATGGGCGAACCGAAGGGGTAGGGATCGGCTTCCTTGCCCTCGAGGCCCAGGTCCTGATAGCCGACGCCGAGCAGCAAGGTGTTCTCCGTGCGATCGGTATACCAGTTGCCGATCAGGCGGTTATCCATCGTCCAGCTATCGATCTCGCCATCGCGGTAGACCAGGCCCCGGCCGGCGGTACGCTCGTCGAGCTGGGCCAGCACGTAGGTGCTGCGCAGCTCCAGGTCCATGTGGCTGTAGCGCAGGTTCTGCTCGAAGCGCCAGGTATCGTCGAGACGATGGCGCAGCTCATAGCCGATCGACGCCTGGGTGCGCTCGTTCTTGTCGTAGTCCGGCTCGCCGTAGCTGGTCTGCGGATCGACCTTGCCGAACGGGGTGTCCTGAACGGTGCCGTAGAGCAGCTTGAAGGGATTGGTCGGTACCCCGTCATCCTTCTGCACGCTGGCCAGGAAGGTCACGCTGGTATCGTCGCTGAGATCCACCGCCAGGCTCGGTGCGAAGTAGTAGCGCTCGTTGTCGGTGTGGTCGAGATCGCCGTCGCGCTCCTTGTAGAGCCCCACCAGACGATAGCGGACGTCGCCGCTCTCGGTCGCGGGCCCCGAGGTATCGACGGCGAACTGGCGATAGGCGCGGTTGCCGACCTGGACCTCGATCTCGCCCTGGCGCTCGGCGGTGGGCCGCTTGCTGACGGCGTTGATCAGGCCACCCGCCGGCGCCTCGCCGTAGAGGATCGATGACGGCCCCTTGAACACGTCGACGCTTTGCAGGCCATAGGGCTCGGGCAGCCACTGGTAGTAACCGGTCCGATAAATGCGCAAGCCGTCCTGGTAGGTGGACTGGTCGAAGCCCCTCACCTTGAACCAGTCGGTATCGTTATCCGCCCCGTAATGGCCGGAGAGCACGCCGGCCCGGTAGCGGAATGTCTCGTCGAGGCGCTGGACGTTGCGTTCGTCGAGTTCTTCCCGTTCGACCGTGGAGACCGGACGCGGCGTCTCCACCAGCGGGGTGGCCACCTTCAGGGCGGTGGCGCTGACCACCAGGCGATCGGACGCGATATCGGTGACGTCGTCCTGGGCCAGTGCCAGGGAAGATGCGCCGACCAGGGAGAGGCCCAGGCCATAGCGGACGGCGGCTGTCAGGGGAGACAACCGCCATAGGCGGGAGGATGCACGCATGTTGTATGCCTCGGAGAGCAGGGAGCAAGGGAGAGCCAGTACGGAACGATATGTTCGACATTAGCGATCAAATGGATGATAATCGCTTTTATTTAGATAGGCAATTTCCCTTCCCGCCCCGCCACCCGGTGGCGTCACGAACGCGCTCCTCCTCACGCCATCCTCAGGGCGTCGCTTCGTCCAGCCGTGCTACGGCATCTCGGCTGACCCGCTCCCGCTGACGCCCCGTCAGCTCGCTCAGGCGTCCGCCGTGCATCTCCAGCAGGCGATCGGCACGATCGAAGTAGTGATCGTCATGGCTGATGGCCAGCACGGTCTTGCCCATGTCCCGCAGCCGCGGCAGCAGCTCATGGTAGAAGACGCGTCGGAACTGCGGGTCCTGATCGGCGGCCCATTCATCCAGCAGCAGCAGGTCGCGCTGTTCGGCGACGGCCATCAGCAGCGCCAGACGCTTGCGCTGCCCCTGGGAGAGTTCCGGATTGGTCACGCGCTGTCCCTCGAACGCCAGCTTGTCGCGCATCGCCAGGTGCTCGAGCCACGCCTCGACCAGCGCCGGGTCGGGCGTCGCCCCCTCGGGACCGACCAGGTCCGTGAACTGATGAAAGTCGGTGAAGACCGCGGAGAACCGCTGGCGATACGCCGCTCGGTTGGCCTCGTGCATCGGCTCGCCGTCCAACAGCAGTTCCCCCGTCTCGGGGCGATACAGGCCGGTCAGCAGCTTGGCCAGGGTCGACTTGCCGCTGCCGTTGCCGCCGATCAGGAACACCAGCTCGCCGCGACGCAGAGTCAGGTTCAGGGGGCCGACCCGAAAGCCCGGCGTCCCATTGTCGCCGGCATAGGCGAAGCTCACGCCGCGCAGGGTCAGGGCCTGCCAGTCGCCCGCCGGGGCCTCGGCCACCGCGAAATCCGGCCGCGGCTCGGCCAGCGCCAGCGCGGCGATCTTGTCGAAGGCCACCTGAGCGCTCAGCAGCGTCGGCAGGGCCCCCACCGCCTGGATCAAGGGCGTGCGCAGGAACAGCAGCGTCAGCGAGTAGGTGGCCGCCACCGAGGTGCTCGCCCAGCCCAGCCCGTTGGCCAGGTAGAACACCACGCCGATGGCCCCGAGCATCATGATGTTGGACCAGTTGACGGCGCTCAGGTGGTAGGTATCGGCGCGGATGATCTGCTCGCGATAGTCCCGGGCGTCCGGCTCGTAGCGCTCCCGGTAGAGGCGCCGCGCCCGCCCGCGGTTGAGCGCCAGTTCCTTGCGCCCGTGGATGACCGCCTCGTAGTCACGATAGAGCCGATCCTCGCTCTCGCGCACCTGCGCCAGGTGCCGGTAGACCCTCGCCACCAGCCAGGAGCCGCCGGCGATGGTGACCGCCAGCCACAGGGCCGTCACCGCCAGCAACCCGGGCGACAACCAGCCCAGGTACAGCGCCGAGCCGATGGTCAGGATCACCCCCTGCACCAGTTCGGGCAGCCGCACGAAGGCGATGGTGATGTTACGCACGTCGCTCGACAGGCTGGCCAGCAGCTCGGCGCTGCCCAGCCGTTCCAGCCGCTCCACATCGGTATCCAGGATCTGCTTGACCAGCCGCCCGCGCAGGCCGTAGACGAAATGGTGCCCAAGGGTGGTCAGCGCCAGCTGGGACGCCAGGGTCACCACCAGCAGCGCAACGATCACCCCCAGGAAGGCCGGCAGCACCCCCGTCGGGTCGCCTATCGTCTCGATCAGCCGCCGGTTGATGAAGGCGATGGCACCGATGCCGAGCCCGGCGCTGGCCAAGCTGAGCAACATGACGGCCAGGAAGGGCCAGCGATAGTGGCGAAAAACGACGCGCAGCAGTTCCACGAAGCATCCTTGAACCATAAGGGAGGGCGAAGGGCATTGTCCGCCCCTGAGTGCCGGCGTCAATGCGTCTCGAATCCGTGCCAGCGCCAAGCATCGCGACTGTGCCGCTTCATTGCAACAGCAAATGAAAAACGTTATCGTTCGCTTCGATTTTTACTGCCGCATCAAGTAATTAAAACAAGAAAAGCTAATATATCGAATCGAACAAGGGACATTCCTCACCATGTCAACGCTACAACGACAGCGCCGATCTCGACTGCGCCTGCTGCCCCTCGCCCTGTGCTCCGCCCTGCCCGCCACGGTCCTCGCCCAGGCCACCACCACTGTCGAGTCCACTCAGGCGAGCAGCGGCGGCAACGAGCTTAACCCGCTGGTGATCACCGCGACCCGCAATCGCAGCACAGAGGGCGAGACCCCGCAGAAGGTCACCATCATCACCCGCGAGCAGATCGAGCAGCAGCTGGCGATCACCCAGGACCCGGGCCAGGTGCTCAGCAACCTGATCCCCTCCTACTCGCCCAGCCGCCAGAAGCTCTCCAACGCCGGCGAGACCTTCCGCGGCCGTGCGCCGCTGTTCCTGGTCGACGGCGTACCCCAGTCCAACCCGCTGCGTGACAGCAGCCGCGACAGCTACACCATCGACCTGTCCATGGTCGAGCGCATCGAGGTCATCCACGGCGCCAGCGCCGAGCACGGCCTGGGCGCCACCGGCGGCATCATCAACTACGTGACCAAGCGTCCCGACGGCGCCGGGGTTCGCCAGCATGCCGGCGTCAGCTTGACCAGCGACGACGACTTCGAGTCGGACGGTTTCGGCCACAAGCTGGACTACCGCCTCAGCGGCCAGACCGGCGACTGGGACTACGTGGTGGCCGCCAGCCGCCAGGAGCGCGGCGTCTTCTACGACGGCAACGACGAACTGGTGGGCATCGCCTATCCCGGCGAGCTCCAAAACTCCGAGAGCTACAACCTGCTGGCCAAGGTGGGCTACTGGATCGACGACAACCAGAACATCGAGGCCTCGATCAACCGTTTCGAACTGGAAGGCGAAGGCGACTACGTCCCGGTGGCCGGCGACCGCGATGCCGGCGTTGCCACCACCGCGCGCAAGGGCAACCCGGACGGCGATCCGGGCTTCAACGAGGTCACCACCGCCCGGCTGTCCTACTCTCACGACGACTGGTTCGGCAACAGCCTGGACGCCCAGCTCTATACCCAGAACTTCCGCGCCCAGTTCGGCACCACGCCCTACTTCCCCTACCAGGTCGACGGCGAGACCCGCTTCGATCAGACCCGCAACGAATCCGACAAGGTGGGCGCCAAGTTCACCCTGTCCCGCGACGGCCTGCTGAACGACCGCCTGACCCTGACCACCGGCCTGGACCTGCTGCAGGATGATACCCGCCAGATGCTGGTCCATACCGGGCGTACCTATGTGCCGGAAAGCCAGTTCCGTAACGTGGCGGCCTTCCTCCAGGGCGACCTCGACGTCACCGACTCGCTGAGCCTGCACGCCGGCGTCCGCCAGGAACATGCCGAGCTGGAAGTCGACGACTTCTCGACCATCGACCGCAGCAACGTGACCCAGGACAACGTCAGCGTCGAGGGCGGCAACCCGGACTTCGATGAGACGCTGTTCAACGCCGGCATCGTCTACCAGGCCACCGACTGGGCCCAGCTCTACGCCAACTACTCCGAGGGCTTCGGCATGCCCGACGTGGGCCGGGTGCTGCGCGGCATCGGCGATCCCGGCCAGGACGTCGACAACCTGCTGACGCTGCAGCCGATCGTCACCGACAACCGCGAGATCGGGGCCCGCTTCGACTGGGATCGCTACGGCCTCGAGCTCAGCTACTACGAGTCGAACTCCGACTTCGGCGAGCGCCTGACCGAGGAGAATGGCACCTGGGTCGGCAGCCGCGAGAAGACCGAGATCCAGGGAGTCGAGATCACCGGCGAGGCCCGGGTGAACGATGCCCACCAGCTGCGGCTCAGCTATACCCATGCCGAGGGCGAGTCCGACACCGATGGCGACGGCAGCGTCGACACCGAGCTGACCGGCATCAACATTGCCCCGGATACCCTCAAGCTGGCCTGGAGCGCGACCTGGAACGACAAGCTATCTTCGCATCTGCAGTACAGCCACTACTTCGACCGCAGCATCGACGACCCGGCGCTGGAGTTCGACGGCTATGGCCTGGTCGACGCCTCGCTGACCTATCGCCTGCCCGTGGGCCGTACCAGTCTGGGCGTGGAGAACCTCACCGACGAGGATTACTTCACCTACTATTCCCAAGCGGCTCGCATCAGCGATGAGTACTACTTCAAGGGCCGGGGCCGTACCCTCACCCTGAGCTATCAGCTCGACTTCTGAGTCTTCACCTCCGATTGAACTAGCTTGTTGAGCGGCGCCCCGGGGCGCCGCTTTTTTTTATTACCCCACACTCCCCACCCTCGCTTCTCGCCCCTCTCCAATTGACAACGTTTTGCATTCACCGCGGCGCCCTGTCATCATCCAGCCCCCAAGCCGCGTCCCCAGCGGCAGGCCGCCGGCCGAATGCTCCCCGCACCCCGCCGAGTGAGAGTCCATGCCGAATGTGTCCGCGCATGGCGGAAGGGTATTGATCAGCGTGCTGCTGGGTACCTTTACCGTCAGCCTCAACAACAGTGCCCTGAACCTGGCGGTGGCCGAGCTGATGGCCACCTTCGAGGCCCCCGCCACGACGGTCAGCTGGGTGGTGACGCTGTTCATGATCGCCATGGGCATGACCATGCCGCTGACCGGCTACCTGGCCGACCGCTTCGGGCGCCGGCACATCTACCTGCTGGGCCTGTGGGGCTTCCTGGCCGGCTCCGCGCTGGGCGCCCTGGCCCAGAGCCTGGCCGGCATCATCCTCGCCCGCGGCCTCCAGGGCGTGGCGGCGGGGTTGATGATTCCCCTGTCGCTGTCGCTGATCTTCTCCGCCTACCCCGCCGACCAGCGCGGCCGAGCCAGCGGCATCTGGGGCTTCGCGGTGATGATCGCCCCGGCCATCGGCCCGAGCGTCGGCGGACTGCTGCTCGAGATCAGCCACTGGCGGGCGCTGTTTCTGATGAACATGCCCTTCGCGCTGCTGGGGCTCGTGTGCGGCTATCGCAATCTTCCCGCCGAGGCCGCCAATCGCCGGCGTCGCTTCGACCTGCCCGGCTTCGCCTCGATCACCCTGGGCATGGGCGCGGTGCTGTTCTCGCTGAGCCGGGTGGAAACGCTGGCCGACCTGGGACATGCCCGGGTGCTGGCGCCGCTCGCGCTGGGCCTGCTGGCACTTGCGCTGTTCGTGCGCCTCGCCCGGCGCGCCGAGGCGCCGCTGCTCGACCTGTCGCTGTTCGCCCATGGCGGCTATCGGCTCAGCGTCGTGCTGGCTTGCCTGCAGTCGATCATCCTGTTCGGCTGCATCCTGCTGGTGCCGCTGTGGATGCAGAACGCGCTGGGATTCGGCCCGCTGACCACCGGCCTGACGTTCCTCGCCACCGCGCTGGCCGCCTCCTGCTGCTCGCCGGTGGCGGGACGCCTGATCGACCGCTACCCGCCCCAGTGGTGCATCGGCGCCGGCCTGCTGCTCACCCTGGTGAGCCTCGCGGGCCTCGGCACCCTGACCGAGGCCACCCCGGTGTGGGTCATCTCGGCCTGGATGGGCCTGCGCGGCCTCGGCCTGGGCGGCGCCTACCTGCCTTGCACCACCGTGGGCATGAAGGACCTGCCTGAGGGCAGCGTCGCCCAGGCCTCGGCGATGAACAACATGGCCCGCCGGCTGGTCTCGTCGCTCGGCATCGTCGCGCTTTCCCTCTACTACGACACCGCCGTGCAGGCCGCCCTGCAACGGGGCATGCCCTACACCGAGGCGAGCGCCGCCGCCCTCCACCACGCCTTCCTGGCCCTGGCAGTGATCGCCGCGCTGTGCCTGCCGCTGGCCTGGCGACTGGGGCGGACCGTGACGGCCCCGGTCCGGGCATCCGGACACGACCTGCCGACCGCGCCCGCCAGGAGGCCGCAATGATCCCCCGCGCTCGAGCCCGACGCCGATGGCCGGCCGCACTGCTGGCGGCCCTTCTACCGCTGGGGGCCGCCGCTGCCGACGGTGGCCATCGCGTCGCCCATGCCTTCGGTGAGACGCAGATTCCCGCCACCCCGCAGCGCATCGTCACCCTCTACCAGGGCGCGACGGACAGCGCGGTGGCGCTGGGCATCACCCCGGTGGGCGTCGTCGATGCCTGGCTGGAGAAGCCCATGTACCGCTACCTGCGCGACGACCTGGCCGGCGTCGAACACGTCGGCCTGGAGACCCAGCCCAACCTGGAGAAGATCGCCTGGCTGGACCCTGACCTGATCGTGGCCACGCGCTTTCGCCACGAGCGGGTCCGGCCGCTGCTGACGCAGATCGCCCCCACGGTGGCCACCGACACTGTCTTCGACTTCAAGGCCAGCCTGGCGCTGCTGGCCGAGGCCACCGGCCGCGAGACCCGCGCCGGGGAGCTACTGCGCGACTGGGACGCCCGGGTGGCGGACTTTCGCCGACGCATCGAAGCGACCCTGGGCGACGCCTGGCCCCAGAAGGCCGCCGTGGTGCGCTTCAAGAGCGACCACGTACGGCTCTACTCCACGGGTTTCGCCGGCTCGATCCTCGATGAGCTGGGCTTCGAGCAGCCGGATGCCGTGCAGGACCAGGGCTGGGGCATGAAACTGACCAGCGAGGAGAACATCCCGGTGCTCAACGCCGACGTGATCTTCGTGCTGCTCGAACCCGACCCCGCCATCGAGCGGAACTACCGGCACTGGCGCTCACACCCACTCTGGCAGCGTCTTGACGCCGTCGAGGCCGAGCGCGTGTTCGAGGTGGATACTGTGAACTGGATCATGGGCGGCGGCATCCTGGCCGCCAATGCCATGCTGGACGACCTCTACCGCCACTACGGGCTGGATCATCCCGTCGCGCACGAGGCGCCTGGCGCGGCCGGGGCGAGCGAATCGACCGCAACGGCCGGCTGCTACGCCGAGTCCGACGCCGGGTCCCTGTCCCACGACGCGGGGGGCGAAGCATGCTGAACCGTGGTATCACCCGGGGCCTGGGCCTGCTGCTGGGCCTGGCGCTGACCGCCGCGGCCTTCGCGGCCAGCGTCATGCTGGGCACCACCGAGATCGCCGCGCCGACCTTCGTCCAGGCGCTGCTGCACTACGACCCCGCCCGGGTCGCGCACATCATCATTGCCACCGAGCGCCTGCCGCGGGCGGTGATCGCCGCCCTGGTCGGCGCCAGCCTGGCCATCGCCGGCGCCCTGATGCAGACCATGACCCGCAACCCCCTGGCCTCGCCGGGCCTGCTCGGCATCAACGCGGGGGCCATGTTCTTCGTGGTGATCGCGGTCTCGCTGCTGCCCCTCCATGCGCCGGCCGACGTCGTCTGGGCGGCGCTGCTGGGGGCCCTGGTCGCGGCCTGCCTGGTGGTCGCGTTGAGCCGCGGCCGCCATGGCGAGCTGTCGCCGCTGCGGGTCGTGCTGGCGGGCGTGGCCATCACCGCCATGTTCGTCTCGTTCAGCCAGGGCCTGCTGATCATCGACCGGCAGAGCTTCGAGAGCGTGCTCTACTGGCTGGCCGGCTCGGTGTCCGGTCGCGAGCTGTCACTGGTGGTACCGCTGCTGCCGCTGTTCGGCGGCGCCCTGCTGCTGTGCGCCCTGCTCGTCCGCCACGCCAATGCGCTGCTGCTGGGCGACGACATGGTCAAGGGGCTCGGCATGCGCGCCGGCACCATCAAGCTGCTGCTGGGCCTGGCGGTCATCCTGCTGGCCGGCAGCTCGGTCGCGCTGGCCGGCATGATCGGCTTCGTCGGGCTGATCGTGCCGCACATGGCGCGGGGGATCTTCGGCGTCGACCACCGCTGGCTGCTGCCGGCCTGCGCCCTGCTCGGCGCGAGCCTGCTGCTGCTGGCCGATGTGGTCTCGCGCTTTTTGATGGCCCCGCAGGATGTCCCGGTGGGGGTCATGACCGCCCTGATCGGCACGCCCTTCTTCATCTACCTGGCACGCAGGAAACCGGCCTGACCATGTCTCACTCTCTGTCCCTGACCGGCGAAGACGCCGCCGGCATCGCCCCTCGGCGGTGGCGCGACCTGGCCATCGCGAGTCTGCTCGGGCTGCTGCTGGTCGCCAGCATGGGCCTGTCGCTCTCCCTCGGCAGTTTTCCCACTCCGTTCGGGAAGATGCTGCACGCCCTGGCCGCCCCCCAGGACAGCGACATCGCCTTCATCGTCTGGGAGCTGCGCCTGCCGCGCATCGTGCTGGCCGTGCTGGTGGGCGCGGCCCTGGCGGTGGCCGGCGCCATCCTACAGGGCATCGTGCGCAACCCGCTGGCCTCGCCGGACGTGATCGGCATCACCAGCGGCGGCGCCTTGGCCGCCGTGGCCTTCCTGGCCCTGTTCGGCGGCGTGCTGAGCGTCCACTGGCTGCCGGCCGCCGCGCTTACCGGCGCGCTGCTGGCGGCCCTGCTGGTGTTCCTGCTGGCCTGGCGACGCGGCATCACGCCCTCGCGCATGGTGCTGGTCGGCATCGGCCTCTCCGCGGCGATGGGCGCCTTCACCACCCTGCTGATCGTGATCAGCGACGATGCCGCCGCCATGACCGCCTACGTGTGGCTGACCGGCAGCCTCTACGCCGCCCAGTGGCAGGACGTGCTGGGTATGCTGCCCTGGCTGCTGGTCGCCGTGCCGCTGTGCCTGACCCGGGCGCGGCACCTGGATGCCATGGCGCTGGGCGATCACGTGGCCCAGGGGCTAGGCGTGAACGTGCTGCACAGCCGGCTGGTGCTGATGGCCTGCAGCGTGGCTCTGGCCGGGGCGGCCGTGGCCTTCGCCGGCGGGCTCAGCTTCGTCGGCCTGATCGCGCCGCACATCGCCGCCCGGCTGGTGGGGCGCGGCTTCGCCCGGCTGGTGCCCGCCGCCGCCCTGGTCGGCGCCCTGATCGTGCTCTACGCCGACCTGCTGGGCCGGGTGGCCTTCCTGCCCAAGGACCTGCCCGCCGGCATCTTCGTCTCGGGAGTGGGCGCGCCCTTCTTCGTCTATCTGCTGCATCGCACCCGCTACCAGCGTCAATAAAGACAACCGTGCGCCAAGCGTTGAAAATGAGAATGTTTTGTCCTAGGGTTGCGAGCCCGAGACCACGCCGACGAGCCGCCCCATGCCTCCGACCCCAGCCAAGCCGCCACGATTGACGGGCGAAGCCCTGTGCGCCGGGTACGAATCCCGACGCGTGCTGGACGGCGTCGACCTGGACGTGCCCGAAGGCAAGCTGACGGTGCTGCTGGGGCCGAACGGTAGCGGGAAATCGACGCTGCTGAAGACGCTGGCGCGTACGCTGACGCCCAGCGCCGGCCGGGTCTGTCTCGATGGCGAGGACATCCACCGCCGTAACACCCGGGAGGTAGCGCAGCGCCTGGGCATCCTGCCCCAGGGCCCCTCCGCTCCGGAGGGCCTCACGGTCAGGCAGCTGGTCGGCATGGGCCGCTTTCCCCACCAGCGGCTGTGGCGACAGGACGCCGAGCGAGACGCCCGGGCCGTCCGCGAGGCGATGGCCTATGCCGACGTCACCGAGTTCGCCGAGCGCAGCGTCGATGCGCTGTCCGGCGGCCAGCGGCAGCGCTGCTGGATCGCCATGGTGCTGGCCCAGCAGACGGACCTGATCCTGCTCGACGAGCCCACCACCTTCCTCGACCTCAAGGTGCAGGTGGACCTGCTGGAACTGCTGTCCCGCCTGGCCCACGAGCACGGCCGCACCCTGCTGCTGGTGCTGCATGACCTGAACCTGGCGGCGGCCTACGCCGATGAGCTGGTGATGATGCGCGACGGCCGGATCGTCACCCGCGGCACCCCGGCCCAGGTGTTCACGGCCGCTAATCTCGCCCGCGTCTTCGATCTCGATGCCCACGTGCTCGAGGATCCCGAGACGGGCAGCCCGATCTGCGTGCCCCACCGGCGGCCGGGGATGCCCGCCGCCCGGCCCGCGTCGGCCACCCTCGAAAGGTGTCGCGTGTCATGAGCCATGTCTTCTGCAGCGATCTCAGCCGCGAGCAGGACGACCCGCTGGCCGGCAGTGGCGCTCACGCCGAGCACAACCTGCTGATCAGTTGGCCCCGCGCCAAGTGGACCCGCAAGGCGCGCCAGGCCAGCGACATGCCGGACGGCCTGGTACGCACGCTCGAGGCCATCGCCGCCGAGGGGCGTCGGGTCAACCTGATCCATCGCCATGACCAGCCCGACGGGATCCATCGGGTGTTCCTGATGCCGGAGCGTCGGGGCTTCGTCGTGCCGCGGGAGGCCCTGGAGGCCTTCCTGGCCGCCTGGCAGTCGGGCGAACCGCTGACGGCATGGGAAGAGGAGACGCTCGAGCGGGACCTGCTGCTGTGCTGCACCCACGGCAAGAAGGACAAGTGCTGCGCCCGGTACGGCTACCGGACCTACAAGGCACTGGCGCGGGAGGTCGCGACGCATGAACTGCCCTTCGAGGTCTGGGAGAGCAGCCACCTGGGCGGCTGTCGCTTCGCCGCCAGCGTCATCCTGCTCTCGCCGGTGCGCAAGTATGGCCGCATCACGCCGGAGCAGGCACGGCCCTTCCTGGAGGCCGAGGCCCGCGGCCAGCGCTTCCTGCCCGGCTATCGCGGCGATGCACGGCTGACGCCCGCCCAGCAGTGCGCCGAGCTCGCCGCGCTGTCGCGCCTGTCGTCTCCGCGGCTGACGCTGCTGGAAGACCGCGGCGACGAGCATCGTCGCCATCAGCGGTGGCACTGGGAAAGGGAGGGGGAACGCGGCCTTCTGCGTATCGTCTGCGAGACGACCACTGTCCAGCGCGTCGACATGTGCTCCGACCTGGGCGAGGGCCCCACCGACAGCCTGGTCTGGCGGGTCAGCGAACTGGAGGCGGAGGAGGCCTGAGGCTCTCCCGGCGGCCACGGGCCGCCGTGAACGGTGCCCCCGTCAGCGACGCCCCGGCTCGAGGATCTCCCGGGCCAGCTCGCGCCCGGCGGGGGTCAGGTTCAGGGCCTCGCCGCTATCCTCGATCAGCCGTCGCTCCCGGCTGCGCGTCACCACCCGGCGCGCCTTGGCGTCGTCCCACAGCAGGTGCTCGCGCAGCGCCCGGGTGACATTCTCCTCGTGCTGCTCGGGGCTGCCCTCGTGGTTGTAGAGGTGCACGGCCAGGGTACGGATCTCGTTGAGCCGCCGCTGACCGCGGCGCCGCAGCCACTGGGCGAAGACCCCATAGCGAGGCCCGCCGAGGAAGGCCAGCAGCAGCAGCACGCCGGTCATCACCGCCATCATCCCGCCGATCGAGACGTTCCAGGCCACCGCCAGGGCATAGCCGCTGACGCTGGCCAGGATCGACACCAGGCTGCCGTAGACGAACATCAGCCACAGACGGTCGGTGAGCAGGTAGGCGGTGGCCGGGGGCACGATGACGAAGGCCACGAACAGCACCGCCCCCACGGCATCGAAGGCCGCCACCGCGGTGCCGCTGGTCAGCAGCAGCAGACCGTGGAACAGCAGTCCCGGCGCCAGCCCCAGGGCCCGGGCCAGGCCCTCGTCGAAGGTGGCAAGCTTGAGTTCCTTGTAGAAGCAGCCGACGAAGACGGCATTGAGCAGCGTCATGGCGCTCATCGACAGCAGCGCCTGGGGCACCCGATAGTCGCCCAGGGTCACGGTGTCGAGCCACACGAAGCCGATCTCCCCAAGCAGCACCGTGTGGGTGTCGATATGCACGTCCCGGGCATAGAGGTTGAGCAGCAGCACGCCGATCGAGAACAGCACCGGGAACACCAGGCCGATGGCGGCGTCCTGCTTGACCCGCCGGGTGCTGACCAGCAATTCGGTGAGCACCACCGTGAACAGCCCGGTCAGGGCGGCGCCGAGGATCTGCACCGGGCCGCTCTGCTGGTGGGTGAGCAGCCAGACGATGACGATGCCGAACACGATGGCGTGGCCGATGGCATCCGAGAGCATGCTGTTGCCGCGCAGCACCAGGAAGGTGCCGACCAGCGTCGAGGCGATGCCCACCAGGGCGCCCACCAGCATGATCATCAGCGGCGCGCTGTCGAACATGGCGGCCAGCATCAGGCGCCCTCCCCGTTCAGCGAGGCCAGGATCCGCTCGGCCTCGGCGAGCCCCGCCGGGGTCAGCAGCCAGCGATGCGGCGGCCCGGGCTCGCCGGGCGGGGCATGGCCCCACTCGACCAGGCCGCGACGCTCGAGCTTGCGCAGCGCGGAGCGGGTGCGCAGCCCGTGGTAGGTGTCGAGCAGGCCCTGCTCAGAGCGGAACACCGGGTCCTCGTGATGGGCGGCGAGCCGGTAGAGGGTGGTCAGCACCTGCTGCTGGCGCAGCCGGCGACGCCCGCGCCATAGTCGCAGCGCCTCCCACACCAGGCCGCGCCCCGGGGCCAGGGCGATCGACACCAGCACCACCGCCGAGACGCTCAGGATGATCAGCGGGCCGGTGGCCAGCCCCCGGGACAGGGCGCTGAGCAGCGCCCCCAGCACCCCACCGGCCACGCCGATGGCCGCGGCCAGCCCCACCATGCCCTCGAGGCGTCGGCTCCACTGGCGGGCTGCCACCGCCGGGGCGATGATCATCGCCGCCATCAGCACCACCCCGACCATCTGCAGCCCCACCACCACGGCCAGCGCGACCATCACCGTCAGCAGCACCTCGAGCCACATCACCGGCAGCCCCAGGGAAGCGGCGAACTCGGCGTCGAAGGTCACCAGCTTGAACTCCTTCCACAGCGCCGCCACCAGCGCCAGGGCGAGCGTCGTGACCCCGGCCATGATCCACACGTCGGAGCGCAGGGTGGCCGCCGCCTGGCCGAACAGGAAGGCGTCGAGCCCGCCCTGGGCGGCATTGTTGGTGCCCTGGATGTAGGTGAGCAGCACCACGCCGAGGGCGAAGAAGGTGCTCAGCGCGATGCCCAGGGCGGCATCGGTCTTGAGCCGGCTCAGCCGGGTCAGCATCAGCATCACCAGGGCCGCCAGGGCGCCGGTGACCAGCGCCCCGACCAGGATGCTGCCCAGGTGGCGGGTCCCGGCGATGATGAACCCCAGGCAGACCCCGGGCAGCGCCGCATGGGACATGGTATCGCCGAGCAGGCTCTGGCGGCGCAGCACCGCGAAGCTGCCCAGCACGCCGCTGATCAGCCCCAGCAGGGCGGCGCCGGCCATGACGTTCTGCAGGGTGTAGTCGCGAAACAGGCTCAGCAGCAGGTCCATCACGCGCCGGTCCCCTCCCCGGCGAGGAAGTCGGCCTCGTCGAGCAGGGCGATCTGGCCGCCGTAGGCCCGGCGCAGGTTGTCGGCGGTGTAGACATCGCGCACCGGCCCCTGGGCGATGACCCGGACGTTGAGGATCAGCAGCCAGTCGAAGTAGCTGCGCACCGTCTGCAGGTCGTGGTGCACCACGATCAGCGTCTTGCCCTGGTCGCGCAGGCGCCGCAGGATGTCGACGATGGCCTTCTCGGTGGTGGCGTCGACCCCGGCCATGGGCTCGTCCAGGAAATAGATGTCGGCCTGCTGGACCAGCGCCCGGGCCAGGAACACCCGCTGCTGCTGGCCGCCGGAGAGCTGGCTGATCTGGCGCTGGGCGAAGTCCTGCATGCCGACCTGCTCCAGGGCCGCCAGGGCCTCGTCGCGCTCGCGGCGCCCGGGCCGCTTCAGCCAGCCGAGCCGGCCGTACAGGCCCATGGTGACCACGTCGAGGGCGGTGGTGGGGAAATCCCAGTCGACGCTGGAGCGCTGGGGCACGTAGCCCACCCGGCGGCGGTGTGCCTTGTAGGGCAGGCCGAACAGCCGCACGTGGCCGGCCACCGAGGGCACCAGCCCCAGCACGCTCTTGATCAGGGTGCTCTTGCCGGCCCCGTTGGGGCCGACGATGCCCGCCAGCACCCCGGGCGGCACGTCGAAGTCGATGTCCCACAGCACCGGCTTGCTGTGATAGCTGACGGTCAGGTCCTCGATGTGCAGGGCGAGGTTCGGTTCGTGCAACTGCTGTGTCATGGAATGCCTTAATGATGCGTGCAGGCCGCGACGCTCAGGCCCCGGGGACGTTCCAGTTCGAGGCCCAGTCGTCCAGCGCCTCGGGCAGCGGGGCCGGCGTGCCGCCGAGCGCCTCGACGACGTGGCGGGTGTTGGTATAGAGCATGCCGATATAGGTGCCGTCGGCGCTGCCCGCCTCGCCCATGGCATCGGAGTACAGCTGGCCGCCGATCTCCACCTCCTGGCCGCGCTGGCGGGCGGCATCGATCACCGCCTGAACGGTGCGCGGGTTGATGGTGCTCTCGACGAACACCGCCGGCACCTGGCGCTCCACGACTACGTCGGCCATGGCGCGGATATCGGCCACGCCGGTCTCGGTCTCGGTGCTGATGCCCTGGATGCCGGCGACCTCGATGCCGTAGGCACGGCCGTAATAGTTGAAGGCGTCATGGGCGGTGACCAGGATGCGCTGGGCCTCGGGAATCGAGGCGATGCTCTCGGCCACCCAGTCGTGGAGGGCGGCGAGCTGTCGCCCGTAGGCCTCGGCGTTGGCTTCGAAGGTCTCCGCGCACTCGGGACGCGCCTCGGCGAAGGTGTCGGCCACCACCGGCAGGGTCTTCGCCCACAGCGAGACGTCCATCCACAGGTGGGGATCGATGCCGTAGACGTCCTGGACGCTGATCAGTTCCCCGGCATCGATCGCCGCCGGCGACACCGCCAGGGTGGGCTTGATCTCGGCGAAGCGCCCCAGCACCTCGCCGAGCTGGCCCTCCAGGGAATAGCCCGAGTAGAGGATCACCTCGGCCCGCTGGAAGGTGGCCACATCACGGGCGCTGGCCTGATAGAGGTGCGGGTCCACGCCGGGGCCCATGATGCCCGTGACGTCGACACACTCGCCACCGACACGCGCGGCCACATCGCCGAGCATGCCGATGGTCACCACCGCCTTCAGTGGTTCGGCCGCCTGGGCCGACCCCAACGAGGCGCCCAATGACAAGGCGAGCCCCAGTGCCGCCCTTCCAATTCGCATATACGCCTCCCGCGTTCAAGACCATCGCAGATATATCATCCTACCGATGCCGGAGTAAAAGCGCCGTCTTTACATTTCGTTACCCAGTGCACCGAACCTCGGCCATTGCGAGAACACTAATGGAGTGACGCGCCGCCTAGCGGCGCCATGGACACCGACTCAAGGAGAGACGCCATGACTCGCGACACCCTGCGCCTGCCGACCCTGACCGCCGCTCTGCTCGCCGCCGGCCTGGCCTGGAGCGCCGGCGCCCAGGCCGCGCCCCAAGGCCTCTACTCCGCCGACGAGCTACTCGATGCCGACGTCTATACCCAGGCCGATTCCGCCCAGTCGATCGGCGAAGTAGAGGATGTGCTGCTCGACGACGACATGCGCCTGCGCGCCCTGGTGGTCGACACCGGCAGCCTGCTCGACCTGGGCGACAAGCAATACGTGGTCGAGGCCGACCAGTTCCAGGTTGAAACCCGCCACGGTGAGCGGATCGAGGACATCGAGTACCGCGTCACCCTGAGCCTCGACGCCGCCACCCTCGCCGAGCAGCCGGAATACACCGACGGCTGGTGGAACCAGGCCCGCGACAACATGCGTCAGGCCTGGGAAGACACCCAGGAAGGCGCCGCCAGCGCCTGGGAGACCACCCAGGAGGGCGCCTCCAACGCCCTGGATCGCATCGGACAGGCCCTGCAGAACGCCGGCGAGAGCGCACAGAAGGCCGCCGAATAATACGCCCCACGACACTTCCCCTATCCTCACGTGCCCCGGCCCTCGCCGGGGCACGTCGCGTTCAGGCCCGACGCAGGTCGGCCAGCAGCGGCGCGCCGGTGGCAGGATCCGGAACCAGCGTGCAGGCCACCCCGTAGAGCTCGTGTACCAGCGCCTCGGTGACCACCTCGGCGGGCGCGCCCTGGGCGACGATCGCCCCGTCGCGCATGGCCACCAGGTGATCGGCGTAGCGACACGCGCTGGCCAGGTCGTGCAGCACCAGCGCCAGAGTCCGCCCGTCGGCGGCCAGCCGCCGCACCAGCTCGAAGACCTCCAGCTGGTGGCCCAGGTCCAGCGCCGAGGTCGGCTCGTCGAGCAGCAGCAGCGGCGTCTGCTGGGCGATGGTCATGGCGATCCAGGCCCGCTGTCGCTGGCCGCCGGAAAGCGCCTCCAGCGGCCGCTCGGCCAGCGCCTCCAAGCCGGCCGCGGCCAGCGCCTCCTGCACCGCCCGCTGGTCGTCGCCGGACCACTGGCGCAGCCAGCCCTGATGGGGTTGGCGGCCGAAGCGGATCAGGTCGCTCACGGTCAGCCCCTCCGGCGCGCTGGCCTCCTGGGGCAGCAGCGCCAGCCGCCGGGCCAGTTCCCGGGCCGGCAGGCGCTGGATGTCCTCGCCGTCGAGCAGCACCGCGCCGGCGCTCGGCGCATGCAGGCGGGCCAGCCCAGCCAACAGGGTCGACTTGCCGCAGCCGTTGGGGCCGACGATGGCGGTCACCTTGCCCGGCGGCAGCTCGACGGCCAGGTTGTCGATGATGGGGGTGCGGCCATAGGCCAGGCTCAGCTCGCTGGCCTGGAGGCGATGGAGCACGGTCATGGCGATTTCCTCTTGGCGGGACGCATCAGGATCCACAGCAGCCAGGGCCCGCCGACCACGGCGGTGACGATACCCACCGGCAGTTCGATAGGCGCCAGCAGCAAACGCCCCGTCAGGTCGGCCAGCACCATCACCAGGGCCCCGGCCAGCGCCGAAGCGGTCAGCGGCACGCCCCGGGTCGAGGACAGCGAGCGGGCGATCTCGGGGCCGATCAGCGCCACCATGCCCACCGGGCCGGCCACCGCCACCGCCAGGGCAGTGAGCAGCACCGAGAGCCCCAGCACCTGGCCGCGCCGGCGGCGCAGCCCGACGCCCAGCCCGCGGGCCACGGCGTCGCTGAAACGCATCAGCGACAGCGAGCGCGACAGCGCGATGGCCAGCGGCCAGCCCACGGCCAGGCCGAGGGCGAGCACCGTGACGGCGCCGCCCGGGCGGGCGTTGAGGGTGCCCACCGTCCACGGGTAAGCGGCGTTGGCGGTGTCGATGTCCACCCTTGCCAGCAGCAGTTGGGTGACGGCGCCGAAGACCGCGCCGATGCCGATGCCGGCGACGATGAAGCGATAGCCGCGGGTATCGCCGCCGCTGGCCACCCCGAAGGTGATGGCCGCCGCGGTGGCGGCCCCGGCGAGCGCCATGGCCGGCGGTGCCAGCGACACGCCGAGCCCCACGACGGAGGCCACGGCGAAGGCGGTGGCGCCGTTGTCGATGCCGATGATGCCCGGCGTGGCCAGGCGATTGCGGGCCAGGGTCTGCATCAGGCAGCCGGCCAGCGCGAAGGCGGCGCCGGTCAGCCAGGCCGCCAGCAGGCGCGGCAACCGCAGCTCCTGGACCACGAAGGCGGCCATCACATCGCCCTCGCCGTGCAGCGCCGCCCAGGCGCTGGCGGGTGACAGCCACTGCTGGCCCAGGCACAGGTAGGCCAGCGAAGCCACCACCAGCAGCGCCAGCAGCGCCAGGCCGACGCCCAGGGCGCGGCGCTCGACCAGCAGGTGCCACTCGCCACGGGCCAGCCGCCAGCAGCCGGGAGGCGGCGCCACCGGGACAGTTCGTGGCAGGGACTCGGCGCGCTGCGCCATCGGGACGGTCTCTGACATGGGCCTCACATGACTCTCCGGCTCACAGGGTCGGCAAACGGCGGGCCCGCACCACGGCCACCAGCACCGGGGCGCCGACCAGCGCGGCAAGCACCCCCAGCGGCAGCTCCGAGGGCGCCACCACCAGGCGCGAGACCACGTCGGCCGAGAGCACCATCAAGGGGCCCAGCGGCAGGCACAGCCACAGGGTGCGGCGGATGTCGGGGCCAGCCAGGGAGCGCGCCGCGAAGGGCACCACCAGGCCGACGAAGGCGATCGGCCCGGCGATCGCGGTGGCCGCGCCCACCAGCAGCGCCACCGCCACCACCACCAGGGCCCTCACCCGTCCGGGACGATGGCCGAGCCCCGAGGCGACCCGCTCGCCCAGCGCCAGGGCAGCCAGGGGGCGGGCGATCAGCGCGGTGACGGCGAGTGCCAGGGCCAGGCTGGGCAGCACGGCGACAAGGTCGTCGAGGCGGCGCCCGGCCAGGCTGCCGACCACCCAGAAGCGAATCTCGTCGGCGGTGCGCTGATCGAACAGCAGCAGTAGTGAAGTCAGGGAGGCGAGCAACGCCGAGAAGGCGGCACCGGCCAGTACCAAGCGCACCGGATCATCGCCCAGGCCTCGCAGACGCACCACGCTCATCACCGACAGGCAGCCGACCAAAGCGCCGACCTGAGCCACGGCCACGCGCAGGGTCGCCGCGCTGGCGCCGAGCCACAGCGCCACGGCCACGGCGAAGGCCGCCCCGGCGCTGACCCCGAGCAGCCCCGGCTCGGCCAGCGGATTGCGCGACACCGCCTGCAGCAGTGCCCCGGACACGCCAAGCGCCAGCCCCACGGCGATGCCGATCAGGGTCCGCGGCAGACGCAGCGTCTCGACCACGAAGCGGGCCTCTTCGTCGCCCTGGCCGACGAGCGCTGCCAGCGCCCGGGCCGCCCCGACCTCGCCGGCGCCCCACAGCAGGCTGGCCAGCGCCGCCACCGAGAGCAGGCCCGTGAGCAGCAGCAACATACTCGAAAGCCCCGCCGGAGGGCGGGGCTCGGTGTTGACGGTGACGTCCGCCGGCATCAGGGCAGCAGCGCCGCTTCGATGTCGTCGAGGATCGCCTCGGCGGCCAGCGGGCCATTGGCGCTGGTCCAGAGCTGGCCGTCCACCGGCACCACCCGGCCGTTCTCGACCACCGGCAGACGAGCGAAGGCCGGCGAGGCCTCGGCGGCCGCCAGGGCATCCTCGCCCTCCTCGTTGAGGGTCGCCAGGAACAGCCAGTCGCCCTGCAGCTTGGAGAGGTTCTCCAGGCTCAGCGGGTCGCTGTGTACGCCCCGGCCGTTGAGCAGGCCGGCGTCGTCCACCTCGAGACCCACCGCGGCGAGCAGCCCGGTGGAGAACAGCTGGTCGGACATCACCAGTGGCCCCTGGGGCATCCAGCGCACCAGGTTGGCGGTGGCGCTCGTCTCGGCCGCATCCAGGCGTTCCGCCAGCTCGGCGGCACGGGTCTCGACGCCCTCGATGGCATCGTTCATCGCGGCCTCGCGCCCTAGGGCCTGGCCGTACTGACGGGCCTCGGCCTTCCACGCCTCTGGGGTGATGCCCGGGCTTTCCGGCACCACCGTCGGCGCAATCTTCGACAGCAGCGCGTACTGGGCATCGGCGAGGCGCGGCCCGGCCAGGATCAGGTCCGGCCGCTCGCCGACCACCGCCTCCATGTTGACCTCACGCACCACGCCGACGATCGACGGGCGCGCGTCGTCGAGATGCGGCTCGATATAGCGCGCCACATCATCGCCGCCACGAGTGGTGACCGCGCCGACCGGCATGACACCCGCCGCCAGGGACGCATCCAGGGCACCTTCATAGAGGGTCACCACCCGTTCGGGGGCGTCGGGCACCTCGACCTCGCCATTGGCGGTGTCCAGGGTGCGGGCCTGGGCCGGGGCGACCGCGATGGCAAACGCCGTCGCCAGGCAGGCGCCGACCAGAAACGGGCTCTTGGGCAGGGAAAACGGCATGGAGTCTCCTTGGCTCACTGGCGGCCACCGCGTCCGATGGAACAAAGGCCGCCAATGATAATGAATCTCAGAAAAATTCTCACCCCCAACATCAGGCAACGCTGCGTTCGATTTCGCGCAACGCTGTCGACATCGAGGCGTCGACTTACTCGGCCACCAGGGCCTGGACGACCTCGTCGACCTGGGCCTGGACGCTCTGCAGGCCATCTCCCGAGAGGTACCACAGCGCCGGGGACAGTACCGTCACCGCGATCGCCTCGCCGCCCTCGGCCGCCAGCGCTTCCTCGAGCGTCGTGACGTCCAGCGGCGTCGCGCCGATGGCGGCACTGCGGTCCACCACCAGTAGCGCATCCGGCGCCATCTCGGCGATGGCGGCCGGGGTGAGCGGAGTGAAGGTGCGAGTGCCGTGACTCACCGGCTCGACCGACGCCGGCACCGCCGGCTGGGCAATCTGCAGCAGCTCGCCGACCACCGGCGCCTGGCGCAGCGAATAGTGGCCATCGTTGTGCGTCACCACCACCGCCTCGAGGTCGTCGGCCAGGCTCGCCCGAGCGGCCTCGATGTCGTCATGCAGCGCGGCAAGCCGCTCGGCCGCCTGGGCTTCGGCCCCGTAGTGCCCAGCCAGCCCCGTCACCTTGGCGCTCAGGGCCTCGAAGTAATCGCCCTCGCCGAGCGCGACCTGCTCGACCTCGGCGATCGCCTGCAGGTCCTCAAGCGCCGCCGACTGGCGACCGGTGGCCAGGATCAGGTCCGGTGCCGCCTCGGCGACCGCCTCGAGGTCCGGCGTCTTGAGGCCGCCCACGTCGGCGCGCCCTTCCAGCAGGCCGGCCGCATAGGCCGGCGCGGCCTGGTGCGGCAGGCCTACGAGATGATCCTCGAGCCCCAGGGCCGCCAGGGTGTCTGCGGCGCCCCAGTCGAAGCTGACCACGGCGGGACCGTGTGCCCCATCCGTACTCTCAGAGCCGGCCTCATGGGCCTGGGCCATCATCGGGGCGGCGCAGGCGCCGACCACCACCGCGGTGCGAAACCATCCGTTCGTCATCATGCTCTCCTGTTGTTCATCCTTGAGCGCGACCGGGCGACGGGCCCGGCCGCGAGACTGGTGTGATGCCGGCGATCAGAATTCGACGTTGATGCCCAGCCACAGGCGACGGCCGTCGTCGACGTAGCCGTACTCTTCCTCGGTGATGTCCTCGTCGAACAGGTTGTAGAGACCGGCGTTGAGGGTGGTCTGCGGGGTCAGCTGATAGCCGAGTCCAGCGTCAACGAAGGTGTAGGACGGCGCCACCGTGCTGCCCTGGGACGGGCCGGTGGTGGGCTGACTCTCCTCGCCACGGTACGTCACGCGGGTCCACTGATTCAGCCGCTCGGTGGCCTGCCAGTCCAGCGATGCCGTGACCTGGTGCTTGGGCAGCTGGTTGAGCGGCTCGCCCTCGTACTCACCGCTCTTCTGCTCGGAGTCGGTGTAGGTGTAGCTGGTACTCAGGTCCAGATCGTCGGCCAGCGGCGTGGACAGGGAGAATTCGACGCCCTGGGTGATCGCCTCGTCGACATTGAGACGATAGGTGGGATCAGAGCCGAACTGGTTGGCACCGTCGGTGCACACCGAGGCCGGGCAGCCGACGCGGTTGATCTTGTCGTCGAAGTCGGTATGGAAGACGGTCAGGCCGGCCATCAGGCCGTGGTCGCCGGCATAGTGCAGCCCCAGCTCCTGGCTGAGCGAGGTTTCCGCCTCCAGGTCCGGGTTGCCGTAGATATTGCCGCCGCGGCTGACCTGGACCCAATTCGCGTTGGTGGCGCGCAGATCCGGGGCCCGGAAGCCGGAGGAGACGCCGCCCTTGAGGGTCCAGCGTTCGTCCAGGTGCCAGACGCCGTAGAGACGCGGCGACCAGTGGCTGCCGTACTTCTCGTCCTCGTTGAGGCGCACGCCGCCGGTCAGCGAGACGTCCTCGGTCAGCATCCACTCGTCTTCGGCGTACAGCGCCCAGCGATAGCGCTCCAGCTCGCTCAGGCCGGAGGTGCTGGACTGGTTGCCGCCGTCCTCCAGGCGCTGATTCTCGTACTGGCCGCCCAGGGTCAGGATGTGGGCGCCCAGCGGCAGGACCGCCTTGGTGTCCGCCACCGTGCTCTGGTAGTTCATGTCGCGCGAGGGGTTATCGACCTCTTCATGCTGCACGTAGCTGGTCGTGCTGCCGAAGTCGAAGTAGCCGTCATGACTCAGCGCGAAGTGACGGCGATCGTAACTCTGTTCCGAGCGCTCGTTCGGCCCTCGACGACCCTCCAACGCAACGGACTGCCCGGGGTTGGTGATCCGACGCTGCTCGCTGTAGCCCGCTTCCAGACCGATCTCGTTGGTCTCGTCGGGCGTCCAGGACAGTTTCGCGGTGCCGCTGGCCAGGCGCTGGTCGGCATAGCCGCCGATGATGGCATCCTCGTCGCGCTGGTCGTACTGGCCGTAGACCTGCAGGCCGAGCCGGTCTGCGACCAGCGGGCCGGCAACGTAGAAGCGGCTGTTGTGCTCATCCCCGGAGGCGGAGTCTTCCTGAATCGTCATGCTGGTCGAGACGTCGCCACCCCACTCCTGAGGCACCTTGCGGGTGATGACGTTGATCACGCCGCCCAGCGCATCGGAGCCGTAAAGCGACGACATGGGGCCGCGGATCACCTCGATGCGCTCGATGGCCGACAGCGGCGGCAGCCACCCCTGCTCAATGCCCGGGCCATCGCTGTTAGGCCGGGTTTCCCGTGAGCCCTGGCGCTTGCCGTCGACGAGCAGCAGGGTGTACTTGGCTCCCATGCCGCGAATGCTGATGTCCTGCGACGACCCGCCGCCGGTAACGGTCACGCCCGGCACGTTACGCAACGCATCGGTGATATCACGATAGGCGTGGCCTTCCAGATCGTCTCGGGTGATCACGCTGATAGAGGCCGGAGCGTCCTGGACCTGCTGCTCGTATCCGGCGGCGGTGACCACGATATCATCGAGCTCGGCCGCTTCCTGGGCCGCGGCGGCAGAGGCCGCCAGGCCGGCGATCAGCGAGGCGAGAACGGTACGGGAAGAAGGGAACGACATGTGTTGCGACTCCTGAAGATCCTACCGGCTGTTATTGGGCCGGCCCATTTCATGAATAAGAATTTTTATCATTAGTATTCTTCCACACCCGCTCGCTCGCGTCTTCGCACATCGCGTTGCGCAATCCGCAACGGTGCTATGGCCTGTCTTCACCCCAAAAACGAGAATGATTTTCAACCAATGGATTGGTACGATGACGCTTCCGTTAGCACCCTATGGCTCAACCCCATGCACGATGCCGATGAACTGATCGCCTTCGCCGACGTGATGGCCAGCGGCAGCCTGACGCTGAGCGCCCGCCGTCTCGGCGTGGCGAAGTCGACCCTGAGCCGCCGCCTGCAGCAGCTCGAGACCCGGCTCGGCCAGCCGCTGATGCGCCGCCAGTCGAATCGCCTGGCACCCACCGAGGCCGGGCGCGTTTTCCACGACTACTGTCTGCGCCTGATTGCACTGGCCGAGAAGGGGCAGCAGGCCCTGGACGAGCTGCGCGAGGACATCAGCGGCGAGCTGACCCTCGAGGTCCACGAGGCCCTGACCCGCTGCTGGGTGGGACCGGCCATCGAGGAGTTCATGGAGCGCCACCCGGGGCTACAGCTGAGCCTGGTCACCCGCGAGCGGCTGCCGGAAAACGCGACCAACGGCTCGGTGGTGGCCTGGTACGGCGACACCGGCAATACCCCGCTGCGCCAGGAACCGGTGGCCCGGCTCACCCGCGGCCTCTACGCTCACCCCGACTACCTGGCCCGCCATGGCACCCCGGCCCACCCCCGCGACCTGGACGATCATGCCTGGATCGACCTGCTCGGCGAGACCAACCGCGAGCTGGTGCTGCGTCATCCCCGCCTGGGGGAGTACGACGTGCGGCCACCCGGCTCTCGCCTGCGCGTCGATCGCCTGGTGCTGCAGTCGGACGCCATCGTCCGCGGGCATGGGCTGGGAGTCCTGCCGGTCTGGATGGCCGGGCGACGCCAGGCGGCCCACCCGGATCAGCTCGTACGCTGCCTGCCGGAGTGGGAAGCCCCGGCGATGCCGGTCAGCCTGCTCTATCCGCACGGCCATCGACCGCGCAAGGTCACGGCCCTGCTCGAGTTCCTGCGCGAGGCCCGGCCGACCGACTGGCACATGACGCCCGGCGGCTGAGGATCGCCATCGCGGCGCGGCTTATCGTCGGCCCAGCGTGACGAACCTGCCACCGTGCCTCCCGCTGCCTCGGTTGCTAGAATGAGTCTCTCTCCGACGCTCAAGGAGCGAGCATGGCCCTTCGTGAAATCGCCATCGGCGGCCTCTACCTCTCTCCCCTGCTGCTGTATGCCCTGAGCGGACTCGTCGTCACCCTGCTGATACGCGCCGTGCTCTACCGCCTGCTGGGCACGAAACGCCTGTGGTTCGAGGCCTGGTTCGACACCGCCCTGTTCGTGATCTGCACCGCCGGCATCGCCTACCTCTCTTCCGCCACCGGGATCGTCTGAATATGCGCACCCTGCTACGAAGCCTCGTCACCCTGGCCATCGTGGCCCTGGCCATCGCCGCCGGCCTGTGGCTGTGGCACTACTATCTCTACACGCCCTGGACCCGCGACGGCCGGGTACGAGCCGAGGTGATCACCATTGCCCCGGACGTCTCTGGGCGAGTCGTGTCGCTGGCGGTGGAGGACAACCAGCGTATCGCCGAGGGCGAGCCGCTGTTCCGGATCGACCAACAGCGCTACCAGACGGCAGTCGACAAGGCCGAGGCGGTGGTCGCCCAGCGCCAGGCCGAACTCGAGCTGAGCCAGCATCAGGCCTCGCGCCGCAACCGGCTGAGCCGCGAGGCGATCAGCGCCGAGAGCCAGGAAACGGCGCGCATCGACAGCCAGGTGGCCAGCGCCAGCCTCGCCCAGGCACGCAGCGAGCTCGCCAGCGCCCAGCTCGACCTGGAACGCACCACGGTCCAGGCCCCGGCAAGCGGACACGTGCTCAACCTGCAGCTCGCCGAAGGCAACTACGTCAATGCCGGCACGGCGGTGATGGCGCTGGTAAAGGCAAACTCCTACTACGTCACCGGCTACTTCGAGGAAACCAAGACCCCGAACTTCCAGGTCGGCGATACGGCCCGGGTGACGCTGATGAGCGGCAACACCGAGCTGCGTGGTCACGTCGAGAGCATCGGGCGTGCCATCGCCGATCCCAACACCTCACCCAATGCCCAGCTGCTGCCACAGGTGGCCCCCACCTTCAGCTGGGTGCGGCTGGCCCAGCGCATCCCGGTGCGGATCGCGCTGGACGAGATCCCCGAGGGCACCCTGCTTAGCGCCGGCATGACCGCCTCGGTGCACATCGAGCCGACGGAGTAACCGCGCATGTCGCCCTGGTTACAGGCCTACCTGACACCCAGCGGCCAGGCCGTTCGGTTCGCCATCAAGGCAACCCTGGCCATGCTGCTGGCGCTCTACGTGGCCCTGTGGTGCGACCTGGAACGCCCCTACTGGGCACTGATCTCGGCAGCCTTCCTGCAGATCCGTCCGATGAGCGGCATGGTGGTCGAGAAGGGGCTGAGCCAGATCACCGGCACCCTGATCGGCTGCGGCGCCGGCATCGTCATCATGGCGCTGTTCGCCCAGGCGCCGATTCCGGCGCTGGCCAGCCTGACGCTGTGGATCATGCTGTGTACCTACGGCAGCTCGTTGCTGCGCAACAATGCCTCCTACGGCTGCATCATGGGGGCCGTCACGGCCATGCTGATCGTGGTGATCGGCGCCAGCCAGCCCGACGGCATCTTCGCCATCGCCGTGGCCCGCCTCTCGGAACTGGCCCTGGGCGCCGCCTGCGCGACCCTGGTCAGCGCACTGCTGTGGCCGATCAAGGTCGGCGACCATCTGGGCCAGCAGGCCGACGAGGTCGTCAACCAGGCTTTCTGGCACGCCGCTCGGCGGCTGACCGATTCCTCCGACCTCAGCGAGCTACAGAGCACCCTGACCGGCAGCCTCGAGCCGCTGACCCTGCTCGAGGGCGACAGCCAGGCCGCCCGCTACGAGGGGCCCGAGGGGCCTGGACGGATCCGCGCCAGCCATGTGCTGACCCGCCATACCCTGAGGCTGATGGCCACGCTGCATGCCCTACAGCAGCTATTGCATCACTACGGCGAACGCCTTTCGCCGGAGGTCCACGCGCTGGCCGGCGACATCGCCGAGGGCTTTCGCGACGCCGCCGAAGTCAGCGGCGTCGCTCCGGCCCATCATCGCCTGCACGAACTGCGCCACCGGGCCCTGTCGTGCCCCGACGAGGGACTCTCTCCGCTCGAGCAACGCTGCCTGCTGGGCATGCGCGAGGCGCTGGGCCATGCGCTGGTGATGCTCGATGCCCGCGACGCCATCACCCGCCCCGGCGGCAAGCGGTTGCGCGGCGTGGCCCTGGCCTGGCACCGCGATCACCTGGTCGCCGGACTCAACGCGCTGCGCGCCGGGCTCATCTTCACCGTGCTCGCCACGTTCTGGCTGGCCACCGCCTGGAACAACGGCCAGGTGGCCATGCTGCTCGGCACCCTGTTCTCGGCCTTCTTCGCCAGCCGCGACAATCCGGTCATGGTCTGCATGATGTTCGCCAAGGGCATGCTGGCCGCAATCCCCAGCGCCTTCCTGTTCGGCCATGTGCTGCTGGCCCAGGCCAGCGGCTTCCCGATGCTGGCGATGATCTTCCTGACACCGCTGTTCCTGGGCCTGCTGGGCGCGGCCAACCCGCGCCTGATGGGCTACTGCCTGGCCTTCACCATCGGCAACATCCTGCTGACCATGCCCGGCAACGGCATGGATTTCTCGTTCGACAGCTTCATCAACCGGGCCATCGCCGTGATGATCGGGCTGGCCACGGTGGTGACGGGATTCCGACTGCTGCCCGGCTTCGGCTCCACCCTGCGCAAGCGGCGGCTGGTCGGTGCCATCGTCGGCGACCTGCGCCGCCTCGCCGATCCCCCGATTCACGAGGCGGAGGCCCGCTTCGTCGGCGGCATGGCCGACCGCCTACTGCACCTGGCCAAGCACGACGACGTGTTGCCGGAGGATCAGCGTCACCTCTTCACCCTTGGCCTGACCGGCCTGGATATCGGCTACGCCTGCTTGCAGGTACGCCGGCGTCTCGATGACCTGCCGGGCGACGATCTGCACCGCGCCAAGCGAGCCTTCTTCTCCGCCCTGGCCAAGGCCTATGCCGACAGCGCCCGGGGCCGACAGCCCGGCGATATTCACGCCGCAGGCGAGTCGCTGATCGAGGCTGCGCGCCGCCAACCCGGCTTGACCGAGCGCCATCATGCCCTGCTCGCCGGACTGGTGGAACGCCTGGACCTGTCGCTTCAGCGCCAGGCGAAGCGGGCTCGCAGCTCGCGCGGCCTCGACGCCGCGAGCGCAGAAGTGGCCTGATGCCGGCCGCCTCATTCATCTGCCAGGGAGGAGCGCCATGTTCGCCGAACTCTTCGCCGTAATGGCGCCGGTCATCGCCGGCGCCGGTCTGGGCTTCGGCTGGGTTCGGCTCGGCCATGATTACCCGGTGGCCTTCGTCACCCGCCTGGTATTCAACATCGGCACCCCCTCGCTGGTGCTCGCCTCACTGGCCAACGCCGAGATCGATGCCGGCAGCTTCGGCCGGACCATGCTGGCCACCGCCCTGGTGCTGATCGCCATGGGAGCGGCTACGTTCGTCACGGCTCGACTGCTGAAGCACGACTGGCGGGTGCTGCTGGCGCCAATGATGTATCCCAACACCGGCAACATGGGGCTGCCGGTGGTGCTCTATGCCTTCGGCGAGGCGGGATTCGCCTTCGGCATCACCGTGATGGTCACGGTATCGCTGTTCCAGTTCACCCTGGGCACGATGATGACCAGCCGCGGCAATCCGCTGACATCGCTGGCCAAGACGCCGACGGTCTACGCCATCCTGATCGCCCTGGCGCTGCTGCTCACCGACACCAGCCTGCCGCCCTGGCTGGCCAACAGCGTGGAGCTGATCTCGGGCTTCACCGTGCCCTTGATGCTGATCACCCTGGGCGTCTCGCTGGCCAACATCCAGGTCAGGAGCCTGCGCTCCGGCCTCGGCTTCTGCCTGATGCGTCTGCCGCTGGCCGCGGGCCTGGCCTGGGCCATCGGCGCCCTGCTGGCGCTGCCGCCCATGGCGCATGCCATCCTGGTGCTGCAGATGAGCATGCCGGTGGCGGTGTTCAACTACCTGTTCGCCCAGAAGGCCCGCCGCGAGCCTGAGTACGTGGCCAGCCTGGTGTTCTGCTCGACCCTGCTCTCGCTGCTCTACTTGCCGGGGCTGCTGGCGCTGCTGATGTAGCGGCGGGACCGGCACGCCCGGGGGCGCTGCCTATACTGGGAAGCGCCATTTTCCACGGAGCCGGAACATGACTACCTTCTCGCGACGCCTGCCTGCGGCGCTGCTGGGCCTGCTACTGATCGGCCAGGTCCAGGGCGCCCCGATTCCTGTCGACACCCGGGACCAGCCGCTGTGCCTGAGCCGCATCGCCGACGGGTTGGCCCATCCCTGGGGGCTGGCCCAGCTGCCCGACGGCCGCTTCCTGGTGAGCGAGCGCGCCGGCGGCCTTGTCCTGATCGGCGACGGTGAGCTCACCCGGCTCGACGGCCTGCCCGAGGTCTCGGCGCGCGGCCAGGGCGGGCTGCTCGACCTCGCCCTGCATCCCCGCTTTGACCGCGACGCGCAGGGCAATGGCGAACATGACTGGCTCTACTTCACCTGGAGCCGGCCGGGACCGGGCGGCGATGCCACGGCGCTGTCGCGGGCCAGGCTCGGCGAGGCCCGACTGGCCGATCTCGAGCACCTCTTCGTCCAGGACCGCTATTCCCGCCCCGGGCGCCACTACGGTTCGCGGCTCGCCTGGTTGCCCGACGGCACCCTGCTGATGAGCGTCGGCGACCGTGGGGTGACCCCGGAGCGGGCCCAGGACGACGGCGATCACGCCGGCAGTATCCTGCGCCTGACCGACAGCGGCGAGGTCCCCGCCGACAATCCCTTCGTCGACGCCCCCGAGGTGCTCGACGAGATCTTCAGCCGCGGTCACCGCAACCCCCAAGGCCTGATCGTCGCCGACGATGGCACGGCCTGGTCCACCGAGCACGGCCCGCGCACCGGTGACGAGCTCAACCGCCTCGTGCCCGGCGCCAACTACGGCTGGCCGGTGGTCACCCGGGGCCGGGACTATGTCACCAACCTGCCCCTCGGCCGCAACAGCGCCCCCGGCATGCGCGACCCCGTGTACCTATTCGAGGGCCGCTTCGCGCCCTCCGGGCTCGCCCAGGTCTCCTCGCCGGCGTTCGCCCCCTGGCGCGGCGACCTGCTGGCCGGCGGCCTGCGCAGCGAGGCCCTGCTGCGACTGCGCCTCGAGGGCGATGCTGTGGTCGAGCGGGAGACGATCCTTCAGGGAGAAATCGGCCGTGTCCGCACCGTCCTGCAGGGCAACGACGGCATGATCTACTTGCTGGACGACGATGCGAACGGTAGCCTCTGGCGCCTGTCGCCGGCAGCCGACACCAGCGGAACGGCTGCACAATGCGCCGAATGAGTCCTGTTCGACGACATTCGGCGCAATTTGAATGACCATTCAATAAACGCTAGGGTATGGCGCTTCGATTCGCGTCAACGCAGCCGACTGGCATGCTGGAGCGACGCTCCATCCCGACAACCCATTCCCGGCCCAACTCCTGCGCTAGCGTGGCCGGGCGCCGACCAAGGCACCGCCAATGAGTGACAACCGAAACGTCAAGATTCGGGTCCGCAATCTCAGCAAGGTCTTCGGCAACCAGCCGAAGAAGGCGCTGGAGATGCGCGACCAGGGACTGAAGCGCCCCGAGATCCTCGACAAGACCGGCCAGACCCTGGGCCTGTCCAACATCGACTTCGATGTCTATGAAGGGGAGCTGCTGGTGATCATGGGGCTCTCCGGCTCCGGCAAGTCGACCCTGATCCGTTGCCTCAACCGGCTGATCGCCCCCACCGAGGGCGAGATCGTCATCGACGGGCAGAACATCCCGAGCCTCAAGGAGAAGGAGCTGCTGGAATGCCGCCGCCGCCACTTCTCCATGGTGTTCCAGAACTTCGCCCTCTTCCCGCACCGCACCGTGCAGCAGAACGCTGAGTTCGGCCTTGAGATCCGCGGTATCGATGCCGGCGAGCGTCGCGAGACCGCCCGCAACGCCCTCAAGCAGGTCGGCCTTGAGGGCTGGGAAGACGCCCTTCCCCGCCAGCTCTCCGGCGGCATGCAGCAGCGCGTCGGCCTGGCCCGGGCGCTGGCCAACGATGCCAGCGTGCTGCTGATGGACGAGGCCTTCTCGGCCCTCGATCCACTGATTCGCGGCGACATGCAGCAGGAGCTGCTGCAGCTCCAGCACCGCATGAAGAAGACCACGGTCTTCATCACCCACGACCTCGACGAGGCTCTGAGCATCGGCGACCGGATCGTGCTGCTCAAGGACGGCGAGGTGGTGCAGATCGGCACCCCCGAAGAGATTCTCACCAAGCCCGCGGACGACTACGTGCGCCGCTTCATCGAGGGCGTCGACAAGTCGCGCATCCTCAGCGCCGAAAGCGCCATGCGCAAGGTGCGCTCCACCGTACGCGACACCGACGGCCCGCGCACCGCGCTGCGCAAGATGCGCGATCATAGCCTCGATTCCATCTACATCCTCGATCGTGACCGCCGCCTGATCGGCCTGATCGACGCCGATGCCGCCAGCCAGGCGCTGGAGGACGGCAAGGAGACCGTCACCGAGGTGATGACCCAGGACTTCCGCAAGGTCACCCGCGAGGAACCGCTGCACAACCTGTTCGCCATGTTCAGCGAGAACCGCTTCCCCATCGCCGTGGTGGACGATGACCAGGTCTTGCAGGGAGTAGTGGTGAAAGGCGCCGTTCTCGACGAACTCGCACAGGCAGGAGATCACTGATGGCTATCGAATTTCCGCGCATCCCGCTGGGCGACTGGATCGAAGGCGGCCTGAACTGGCTGACCACCGAATACTCCGCCGTGACCCGTGGCATCTCGCGCATCACCCAGACCGGCATCGATGGCCTCAACGATGCCCTGATGTGGCTGCCCGACTGGTCGCTGCTGGTGATGATCGCCGGCCTGTGCTGGTGGCTGGCCAACGTACGCCTGGCCATCGGTGCCGTCGCCGGTCTGGCGCTGATCTGGAACCTGGGCCTCTGGGACCCGATGATCGAGACCCTGACCCTGGTGGTGATCGCCACCCTGGTGGCCGTGGTCATCGCCCTGCCAGTGGGGATCGCTGCCGCCCTCTCCGAGCGGCTCTACAAGACGATCATGCCGGTGCTGGACTTCATGCAGACCATGCCGGCCTTCGTCTACCTGATCCCGGCCATTCCGTTCTTCGGCATCGGCTCGGTGTCGGCGATCTTCGCCACCGTGATCTTCTCCATGCCGCCGGCGATCCGCTTCACCACCCTGGGCATTCGCCAGGTGCCCACCGAACTGGTCGAGGCCGCCGACGCCTACGGTGCCACCCGCGGCCAGAAGCTGTTCAAGGTCCAGCTGCCGCTGTCGCTGCCCACCGTGATGGCCGGCATCAACCAGACCATCATGCTGGCGCTGTCGATGGTGGTGATCGCCGCCATGATCGGCGCCGACGGGTTGGGCAGCGAGGTATGGCGCGCCATCCAGCGTCTGCGCCCGGGCGACGGCTTCGAGGCCGGTATCGCCGTGGTGATCCTGGCCATGCTGCTCGACCGCCTGACCCAGTCGCTGCGCAAGAAAGGCAAGGCCTGACACCCGCGTGAGCGAGCCGCCGGTTGCATCCGGCGGTTCGTCCCTGCATCCTCAGACCGCACATCTAATAAAGGCACGTCCAATGATCAAGCAACCGATGCGTCTCACCGGCCTGGCCATGATCGCCGGCGCCAGCCTCTCCGCGGCGACCGCCCAGGCTCAGGACGAGGGAACCGTCCACCTGGCGTACGTCGAGTGGTCGTCCACCGTGGCCTCCACCAACGTGATGCGCGCCGTGCTGGAACAAGCCGGCTACGAGGTCGAGGTCTCCTCGCTGTCCGCGGCCGCCATGTGGCAGTCCGTGGCGACCGGTGACACCGATGCCTTCCTGGCCGGGTGGCTGCCGACCACCCACGAGGACTACTACGCGCGGCTCAAGGACCAGCTGGTCGACACCGGCGTCAACCTGGACGGCACCAAACTCGGCCTGGTGGTTCCGGCCTACAGCGAGGCGAACTCCATCGCCGACCTGAACGAACATGCCGAAGACTTCGACGGCAAGCTCACCGGCATCGACCCGGGCGCCGGCATCATGCGCCTGACCGAGAAGGTCGTCGACGAGTACGATCTCGACCTCGATCTGCAGAGCGGCAGCGGCGCCACCATGACCGCGGCCCTCAAGAGCGCCATCGACAACGAGGAAGACATCGCGGTGACCGGCTGGACGCCGCACTGGATGTTCGCCCGTTGGGACCTCAAGTACCTCGAGGACCCCCAAAACGTCTACGGCGGCGCCGAGCAGATCCACACCATCGTGCGCCAGGGCCTCGAGGAAGACCTGCCGGGAGCCTACGCCATTCTCGACGCCTTCGCGTGGACCGCCGAGGACATGGGCGAAGTCATGCTCATGAACCAGGAAGAAGGTGCCGACCCCTACGAGAACGCCAAGCAGTGGGTCGAGGACAACCAGGACCTGGTCCAGGAGTGGCTGCCGGAGGCCTGAGGCTTCCCGCCGACCATTCGGCTGCAGCAAGAGGGGGAGATGCCACCAGGCATCTCCCCCTTTCGTTTGCCGCTCCGCCCGAGGCACGGTCAAGTGACATAGGCAGCCATGCGGCGCGTTGCCAGGATCCCTCATCTGGCAGGCCGCCGAGCAATGCAACACACGCCAAGGACGACGGCATCACGACGGTGGCACGTCGTCTTCCAGCCGTTCGTCCAGCCACGCCAGCAGCGCCCGAGTGGCGGCTCGCCGCGACGCTCCCCGACGGGTAAAAATGGCGATGGCATCACGCTGCGGCAGACTGTCCACGACCGGCCGAACCAGTTCGCCACTGTCGATGAGGCGCTGCGTGGTACGCCGCCAGCCGAGGGCGATCCCCTGTCCGGCGACCGCCGCCTGCAGCAGCAGTGGATAGCTGTCGAAGTCCACGCCTTCACCGAGCACGAGATCGCCACGCCCCATGGCCCGCAACCAATCCGGCCATTCCAGCCAGTCCGCCGGCTCGACCCGATAGTGCAACAGCCGATGGCCAGGCAGGTCATCGAGACGCAATGACCCCGCCGGCCCTTCCAGATAGGCGGGACTACAGACGGGAAAGATCTCGTCCGCGGCCGTCAATGCCAGTTGATGAGTGCCACTGGGGCGCCCACTGGTCTGCAGGGCGACATCGAAGGGCTCGCCGAATTCCGTGATGGGACGCGTCGATGTCGCCAGCTTGATATCCAGCTCGGGGTGGCGCCGGTTGAAATCATCCAGACGCGGCATGAGCCAATAGAAGGCTTCGCACAGCTGGCAGAACAACACCACCTGCGTATCGCGGATATCGCCTCTCAGAACGCGTGCATCGGTAGCGATGCTGTCCAGGGCCTGCGATACCGTTCGGCCGAACTCGCGGCCTTCGCGGGTCAGGAAGACACGGCGGTGGCGTCGCTCGAAGAGCGTCACCCCCAGATCCTCTTCCAGCAGGCGTATCTGACGGCTTATCGCTGCCTGCGTCAGGTGTAGCTCGGCCGCGGCACGCGTGAAGCTCTCGAGTCTCGCGGCGGCCTCAAAAGGTCGTAGCGTCGCGAGCGGGGGCAAGGGCCTGGTGGGCGAATCCATAACGCTCCCTTATGTGTAAGGGCCGAGAAATCGTTTGAGGGCCTGACCGGGAAATCGGCACTCTCCTTGTCGAATACCAGCAGGAAAGCCCGTGATGACGGCAGATGATACGCATGAAGACGACACTTCCCGAGGCGTGACCTTGATCGTGGGAGCCGTCTTCCTTCTCGCCCTGGCCGACGCTCTGGTCAAGTATCTAAGCGCAGGCATCACCCTGTGGCAACTCTATGTCCTTGCCTCGTCGGTATCCTTGCCCACCCTGGCCGGGCTGATCATTGCCCAGCGAAAGACACGCCCGCTATCTCTCACATCATGGCGCTGGGTCGGCATCAGGAGCCTGCTGCTGTTGCTGATGTGGATGGCCTACTATATGGCCCTGCCCTTGATACCGCTGTCCGTGGCGGCCGTCGCCATTTACACGACGCCGCTGTTCATCGCCATCCTGGCCTCCATGGGCGCCCGAGAGCCCCTCCCCCCCATCATATGGGGCGGCATCCTGTGCGGCTTTGTCGGGGTCGTGGTAGTGCTCCGTCCCACCGGCGACGCCTTCACACCCGCGACACTACTGCCGGTCATGGCGGCAGTGCTGTATGCCCTGGCGATGGTGGCGACAAGACGCTACTGCCAGAAGGAACATCCGCTGACGCTGGCACTGGGCCTGAACCTTGCCTTCCTGATGGCCGGTGGCGGCGTCAGCATCCTGCTCGCCTTCACCGACACCTCATCCCTCGCCGAGCAGTCGCCCTTCCTGTTTGCCTCCTGGCAGCCCATCGGGCGCGATGAACTCATCATCATCGTCGCCTACGCCCTGTTGATGGTGGCCGTGAACACCAGCGTCGCGAAGGCCTACCAGGTCGCCCCCTCCGCGCTGATCGGTACCTTCGACTACGCCTACCTGCTGTTTGCCAGCCTCTGGGGCTACCTGCTGTTCCATGAGGTCCCCGACGGAATGACCTGGCTGGGCATGAGCCTGATCCTCGCATCGGGCCTGCTGGTGCTGAGGCGCCGGCCATCACGATAAAGCGAATGCATCCCGCTGCGGCAGAACATCGGCGCCCAATCCCCCGAGGCATGGTCGAGCCCCGCCGTTGAGCAAGGCTCGACATTCAGGTGGCATAGGCCGCCACGCGACGGGTCATCAAGCTCACGCCCACATAGCAGGCTGCCGAGGCCAGGCAGCCGTAGAGCGGGCCCTGCACCCAGCCGAGATCGCTCCCCAGCAGCAGCCAGGCGCTGACGACGAACCCCGCCGCGATGGACGCAAAAGCGCCGGCGGCACTGCCCTGCCAGAAGGTTGAGCACAGCGTCACGCCGAACAGCGAGGCCATCAGGGTGCCGTTACCGAGGATCCCCAGCCACAGGATCATCACCGGCGGCAGATAGGCCATGCCGATGAAGGCACTGACGCCGACGATCAGCACCATCAGCCGATTGAAGGTCATGGTCGCGGTGAAGCCTTCCCGCTTGCCCAGTGCCGACCGCAGGTCATAGGACAGCGCCGTGGACACGGTGTGCATCAGCGAGTTGGCCGTAGACTTCATGGCGAACAGGATGAACAGGGTCATCACGCTGGACATCAGCGGGCCGACGCCATGCTCCAGGAAGGTGAGCATGGCAAGATCCGGCGATGCCGGAGCGCGGCGGAAAAGCGTGTTGGGTCTTGAGTGCCCCGGTCTCGCGCGAGACCGGGGCGAGGGGATCAATCCGGCAGGTAGCCGTCGGCCTTGAGCGATGCGGTCGCGGCCTCGATGCTCTCGCGCAGGGTGGCGACCACGAAGTCGACGTGCTCGCGGGTCAGGATCAGCGTCGGGGAGAGGATGTTCATGTGCGCCAGGGGACGCACGATCAGCCCGCGCCGCTGACACTCGTCGGCAATGCGATTACCCACCTTGGCCTCGGGCGCAATCAGTTCCCTGGTCGCCTTGTCGGCCACGTTCTCCAGGCACATCATGAACTTGCGGCCTCGCACGTCGCCCACGATCTCGAGTTCTTCGAGCTCGTGGAGGCGGCGCTCAAAGTAGTCGCCCACGTCCTCGACGTGCTCGCACAGGCCCTCGCGCTCCATGATCTCGATGTTCTTGAGGCCCGCGGCGCAGCTGACCGGATGACCGGAATAGGTGAAGCCGTGGGTGAAGATGGCGCCGTCGGCCTGTGGCTTGCTGATCACTTCGTAGATGCGATCGGAGAAGATCGTCGCCCCCAGCGGCAGGTAGCCGGAGGTCAGCCCCTTGGCACAGGTGATGATGTCCGGGACGATGCCGAACTCGTCCTCGGAGGCGAACATGTGCCCCAGGCGACCGAAGGCGGTGACCACCTCGTCGGAGACGTAGAGGACGTCGTACTTGCGGCACACCGCCAGGGTCTTGCGGTGATAGCCCTCGGGCGGCACGATCACGCCGCCGGCGCCCATGATGGGCTCGGCGAAGAAGGCCGCCACGTTGTCCGGCCCCAGCTCGAGAATCTTGTCCTCCAACTCCTGGACCTTGGCATCGCAGAAGTCCTCCAGGCTCTGGCCCTCGGGCCGGCGATAGGGATTGGGACAGGAGATGTGATGCACCAGCTGGCGATCGATGTCGAAGCCGATGTGGTCGAACTCGACCCCGGTGATCGACATCGCCATATAGGTGCTGCCGTGGTAGCCGTCGATGCGTGAGATGATCTGCTTCTTGCGGGGCCTGTCGAGCTGGTTGAAGTAGAAGTGGATCATCCTCACGGCGGTGTCGTTGGCCACCGAGCCGCCACAGCCGTAGAAGACGTGATTGAGGTCGCCCGGCGCCAGCTCGGCCAGCTTGGCGGCCAGGCGAGCGGCCGGTGCGGTGGTGTGATGGCCAAAGGTGGAGAAGTAGGGAATGTCGCGGATCTGTGCCGCCACCGCCTCGGCGATCTCGTCACGGCCATAGCCGATGTTGACGCACCACAGCCCGCCGATGCCATCAAGGTAGCGCTTGCCGTCGGCGTCCTGGATCGAGACGCCGTCGGCCTGTTGAAAGACCATGGAACCGGTCTCCTTGAAGGAAGAGAAGTCGGTCCAGGGATGCATGAAGTGGTCACGATCCTTCTGCCAGATTTCCTGTTTTTCGAGGTTGGCGGAGGTGTTCTGACTGGTCATTGTGATTCTCCTTCGGGGTCGGGAGGCGGCGCCCGGCGGGGCCGCCTCGCGTTGGGTCCGGTTGGTGCGTCGACTCAGCGCTTGGCGATCTCGTTCAGGGGCTCCGGCCGGAACAGCGGCTTCTTCATCACCAGCTTGATCCATGCCACGGCCACCACGCTGACAAGGCCCAGCACCACGCCGGCATTGGTGAAGATCTCCGCGGTCAGTTCCGGGGCCGGCGAGGCATAGACGATGGCGTAGACCATGCCGGCGATGCCGAACAGCTGCGGCAGCGGGTAGAGGGGCGAGCGATAGGGCCGCTTGGCCTCGGGATAGCGGACGCGCAGGGCAATGACGTTGACGTGGGCGATGATGTAAGCAATCAGCCAGGCGATGGCCGCCGAGATCAGCAGCAGGCCCACGGTGCCCGGATCGTTGCCCCAGATCAGCAGCGGCAGGCCGGTAACGCCGGCGGTGAACAGCACCGCGACCCAGGGCGCACGGGTGGTGCCGGTCTTCCAGCCCAGCACCGGGAAGGCCTGGCCCTGCTCGGCCATACCCTGCAGCATGCGCGGCACGGCGGCCAGCGAGGTATTGACGGTGCTGCAGGTGGCGGTGATCGCGGCCACGGCCAGCAGGAAGGTGCCGGACCCGCCGAAGGCCGCGGTGGCATACTCCAGGTGCGGCAGCTCAGCGCTCATCAGCACGTCCCGTGGCAGATAAAACAGCGCGCCCAGGCAGTAGAGGGCGAAGACGGCGAAGATCACCGTCAGGCCCAGGTACATGGAACGCGGGATATAGCGCTCCGGGCGGCGCGCGTCGTCGACCAGCGGGCAGACAAACTCGGCGCCCACATAGCCCCAGATGGCCAGGGCAATCAGGGTGAAGGCGCCCTCGCCCAGGTTGAAGTCGGCGGCCAGCGCGCTGGCCTGGAAGGCATGGGGAGCGAAGCCGCCGGTCAGGGCGCTGACGCCGAGCAGGGTCAGGGCCACCACCATGGCGAAGGCCAGCAGGTTCTGCAGCTTGGCGAAGACATCGATGCCCAGCAAGTTGAGCGCCGTGAACGCGCCGAGGATGCCGAAGGCCACGTAGTGGGTGCCCTCCACCGCCGGGTAGAGCACGCCGAGCAGGAAGTTGACCAGCAACAGTTCGGCGGAGAGCGCGAACATCGCCACCACCACATAGCCGGAGAACACCGATAGGATCGCCGGAAAGTGGCCGAGGGCCACCTCGGTATAGGCACTCAGGCTGCCGGCGCGGGGAATCATCAGCGACAGCTCCGAGAAAGACGCCGCATAGCACAGCGCCAGCACCCAGGCGATCGCCAGCGGCACGATGAAGGCGGGTCCGGCGATCCCGACGCCCTGGAGCATCAGCACCATGACGCCCTGGGACACCACCAGGCCGACCGCGACGGCCATCAGCGACTTGAGCCCCAGGACGCCGCGCGCCTTCTTGCCGGTAGCGGCCGGGGCCGCCGCCGATTTGGACATGGCATCTTGCATGGTCATCCACCCTCTTGTTGTTGTGGGGTTAGCGATCCGCCGGCGAAGCACCGGCGGGCGAAGTCAGGGGCGGCTCACAGGCGCACCCAGGTGGTCTTGAGCTGGGTGAACTTGTCCAGGGCATGCAGCGACAGGTCTCGACCGAAGCCGGATTGCTTGTAGCCGCCGAAGGGCGTGGTGAAGTCGATGGCATCCACGGTGTTCACCGAAACGGTGCCCGCCCTCAGGCGACGCGAGACGCGGTGCGCCCGCGACAGGTTCTCGGTCCACACCGAGGCCGCCAGGCCATAGATGGAGTCGTTGGCGATGGCCACCGCCTCGTCCTCGTCGGCGAACTCGATCAGCACCGCCACCGGGCCGAAGATCTCTTCCCGGGCGATGGTCATCCGTGGGGTCACGCCCTCGAACAGCGTCGGCGACACGAAGGCGCCCCGCTCCTCGCCGCTGGGCGGCGTGCCCAGCGCCAGGCGGGCGCCCTCCTCCAGGCCCAGCGAGATGTAGCCGCGCACCTTGCCGGCGTGACCGGCGTCGATCAGCGAGCCGACATCGGTGGCCGGGTCCAGCGGGTCGCCGACCACCAGCGCGGAGGCGGCCGCCACGAAGCGTTCGACGAAGGCTTCCTTGGCCTCGCGCTGGATCAGGATCCGCGAGTTCGCCGAGCACACCTCGCCCTGGTTGAAGTAGATGCCCTGCACCGCGGTCTTCGCCGCGGCCTCCAGGTCGCTGTCAGCGAACACCAGGTTGGGGCTCTTGCCGCCGCACTCCAGCCACACCTGCTTCATGTTCGAGCGGGCGGCATACTCCAGGAAGCGCTTGCCGGTCGTCGTGGAACCGGTGAAGGCCAGGCAGTCCACGTCCGGGTGCAGGCCCAGGGCCTGGCCGGTGACGTGGCCGTGGCCCGGCAGCACGTTGAAGACGCCGTCGGGAATCCCCGCCTCCTTGGCCAGTTGGGCCAGGCGCAGCGCGGTGAGTGGGGACTGCTCGGCGGGCTTGAGAATCACGCTGTTGCCGGCGGCGAGCGCCGGGGCCAGCTTCCAGGCGGTGATGTCGAGGGGGAAGTTCCAGGGGATGACCGCGGCCACCACGCCGACGGGCTCGCGGGTGATCGTGGCCAGGTTGTCGCCGTCGGTGGGGGCCACCTCGCCGTAGAGCTTGTCGGTAGCCTCGGCGTACCAGCCGAAGCAGCCGGCAGCGCCGGGAATGTCGAGTTCGAAGGCATCGCGGATCGGCTTGCCGGTGTCCAGGGTCTCGAGCAGGGCGAGCTCTTCCTGGTGCTCCATCATCAGCACCGCCAGGCGTTGCAACACCGCCTTGCGGTGGGCCGGGGCGGCCCGCGACCAGTCGCCGGCCTCGAAGCTGCGCCGAGCCGCGATCACGGCGCGCTCCACGTCGTCGACGCCGCAGGCCGCCACCTCGCCCAGGGCCTCGCCGGTGGCCGGATTCCAGGTGGTCAGGGTCTCGCCATCGCCGGCCAGGACGCGCCGGCCGTCGATAAAGGCCCCGTCCGGCAGGGTCAGCCGGGTGCGCAGGTCATGCCAGTAGGACAGATCATGTGCCGCCATCGGGTAGGTCTCCGTAGTCAGTGCGTTGTTGTTGGGCGCCGGTTACGACCGTGGAATCACGATAGCCCCGGGCTCTTGATTAACTAAAATATTTTTATTCGAGGAACAGCATCATAATTTTCTATGCAAAGGACCGTCGCTTGCCCTCCCCCCTAAGGGAGGAGAGCCATCCTTTCGTGCGGTTCGTCCTTGCGGGTCGGGCGACGCCGCTCAGGGTATGGCCACCTCGGCCAGGCCGGCACCGAGCCGCGCGAACACCTCGCCGCGGGCCTCGGGATCCTGCGCCAGGCGATGCATGGCCTCGGCGGCGGGGCTCAGGCGCAACCCGCGCAGGCAGGCGATGCCCATCGACAGCGGGCGGGCGTCGCCGATCAGCCGCAATGGCTTGAGGCTACCGCCATCGAGGGATTCGAGGGCGGTCAGTGGGGTATTGAACAGCGAGAAGCCGAAGCCGTTGGCCACCAGGCCACGCATCATGTCCATCGACTTGGCACGGTGGGCTACCGCCGGCGACAGGCCATGGTGGGCGAAGATCGACAGGAAATACTCACGGCTCAGCGGCCAGTCCAGCAGCACCATGGGATGGGCCACCAGCTCCTCCAGGGTGACGCTGTCGCGCTGCCCCAGCGGATGGTCGGCCGCCACCACGGCATAGGGAGGAAAACGATACAGCGGCGTGAAGTCGATCTCCTCGGGCACCTCGAGATCGTAGGTGAAGGCCAGCTCGTAGTCCCCCTGGCCGAGGCCACGGACGATATCCACCTGGTTCATCTCGTCGCAGTAGAGGCTCACCGAAGGGTGGCGGTCGGCGAAGCGCCGCAGCAGCTGCGGCAGGAACACCGGAGCGAAGGTAGGAAAGGCCACCAGGCGCAGCTCGCCGCCAATCTCCTCGCCCAGCGAAAGCGCGTACTTTTCCAATCCTTCGGCATCGCGCAGCAGTTGACGTGCCCGGGTCAGCAGCTGCTTGCCCGACGGCGTCAGCGACAGCCCCTGGGCATGGTGGCGCACGAACAGCTGCAGCCCGGCAATTTCCTCGACCTGCTGGATGGCCGCGGAAATCGATGGCTGTGAAACGTGCAGCTTTCGAGCCGCCTGGGTGACGCTGGAGAGCTCGCCGGCGACAACGAAATAGCGCAGCTGCTTGAGGGTGAATTGACGCATAGATTCGCTACCGCCGCTGGACGAACAAGGTCGCCCCGCGACGGGCGCAGGGCTGTTGCGTTCAGCATATCAGGCGCCCGTGCCGGGCGTCTCGACGGAGGGCCATCCCTGCCGCCTCTCGATCGGCGCCCTGCCTCGGAAGCATCGCAGCCTTGGCGAGCCGCCGGGGCGGCTCGATCATGCCGTGGCATCCTCCAGCAGTTCACCTGCAGCCAGGCGACGCCGCGCCTCGGGGCCCGAGAGGGCATCGATCAAGCGGACCAGGAACGCCTCGCAGCGGGCTAGCTGATCGCGGGTCACGAACTCGTCGGGCTGGTGGCCCTGGGCCATGCTGCCGGGGCCACAGACCAGGGTGGGAATACCCAACTCGCGCTGGAACAGCCCGCCTTCGGTGCCGTAGCCGATGCGCTCGAGCTCCCGCTCATCGAGCAGCGACAGGATGAAAGCCACCAGTGCATGGTCGTCGTCCATCGACAGCCCGGGATAGTCGCTGAGGCGCTCGAGCCGAATGCCCGCCTCGGGCGAGATCTCGCGCATCTCGGCTTCCAGGGCGGCGGCAACGGCCATCAGCTCGTCGAGCAGCGCCTCCGGATCGTCTTCGGCGACGTTGCGTATCTCGATGTCCAGCCGGCAGTCCTGGGGCACGATGTTGAGCGCCGCCCCACCCTGAATGGTGCCCACCTGCAGGGTGGTGCAGGGAATCGCGAAGCGTGCGTCGAAGGGCCCACGGGTGGCCTTGTCAGCGGCCGTCCGCTCGACCCAGGTGGCCAGCCGGGCGGCGGCGTGAATGGCATTGACGCCCTCGGGCGCCATGCCCGAATGGCAGGCCTTGCCGCGCACGTGCAGGCGCACCGCGAGCTTGCCCTTGTGCGCCGTGGCCGGCTTCATGGAGGTCGGCTCGCCAACCAGGCAGGCCGCAGGACGTACCGGTTGACAGGCGAGATCGACGAGCAGGGTACGCACGCCCAGGCAGCCCACCTCCTCGTCATGGGAGAAGGCCAGGTGCACGGGCACCGCGAGCTCGGCCTCGACAAGCGCCGGCACGGCGGCCAGCACCGCCGCGATGAAGCCCTTCATGTCGGCCGTGCCGCGCCCGTACAGGCGCTCGCCCTCGGCGGTCAGCCGAAAGGGGTCGACGCGCCAGGCCTGGCCGGTGACCGGCACGGTATCGGTGTGTCCGGAGAGCATCACGCCGGGACGATCCACCGGGCCGATGGTGGCATAGAGGTTGGCCTTATCGCCGGTCGCGTCGGTCACCCGACGCGAGGCCACGCCATAGCGGACCAGGTACTCCTCGATGAAGGCGATCAGCGGCAGATTGGAGCGATGGCTGGTGGTATCGAAAGCGATCAGCTCGGCGAGCAGGTCGACGACGGTATCTTGTGACATGGAGACCCCGGATGGTCAGGGAAGAAAACAAGGCAGCGATGACGATCGCAGCGGCTAGGAGCAGATCCGTCGACAGGTTTACCTCCTTTTCAACCTGTCCCCGGCGCCACTCACCTTGTCCAGCGTGGGCCGGCCTGGCTAGAACGATATCAACGCTCGTCGCCCGGCACCCCGTAGGACGGCGAGTCGTCGGGACACACCGCCCGCAGCACATAGGCGTCGCGCTGAGGCAGATAGGTCTCCCAGACCATGCGCAGCTCGGTCAGCGGGGCCACATGCCAGTCGACCCGCAGGTCAACCACCGGCCAGCTGGCCCGGTCGGTGACCTTGAGCCCCGCCGAATGGACCGGCCCCATCTCGCCCCCGGCAGCCAAACCGGCGTCCAAAGCGGCCAGCAGGCGCTCGGCCAGCTCGCCTTCACAGCACTCATAGGCCGCGACCATGGCATCGATCACGCCCGGATCGGCGAGCATGTTGCCGCCGGCCACGCAGTCTCGGCCCTGCCGGGTGGCGTGAATGCCCAGGGTCTGGGCGCCGCTGTGCACCGCGCTGCGCCCGTCGGCGTCGAGCACCTGAAGCTGGCGCCACTCAGGATACGCTTCGTTATCGACGAGCCGCGCCAGCACGTCCTCGGCATCGAGCCCTTCCTGGAGCAGTCGCACGCCCAACTGGCCGAGCTCGGGATTGGTCACATTCTGGGTCAGCACCGCGCCCTTGCCGGGGGCGATGAAGGGGCAGCGGCTGGCCACGCAGATGCTGGAGGAACTGATGGCGGTGCCGAACTGACCCGTCTCGCGGCACATACCGGCGATGGAAAAGGTCATGGGGTGCCCTCCCCGTCGCTTGAGGTATCCGGTATCACCGCGATCACGTCGATCTCCATCAGCCACTCCGGCTGGGCCAGGCCGGCTACCACCAGGCCGGTGGAGATCGGGAAGACGCCCTTGAGCCAGCGACCCACCTCGCGATAGACCGGCTCGCGGAAACGCGGATCGGTGATGTAGGTGGTGGTCTTGACGATGTGGCCAAGCTCGGAGCCGGCTTCCTCGAGCAGCTGCGCGACGTTCTTCATCGCCTGCTCGGCCTGGGCCTGCGGATCGCCCAGGCCGATCAGCCGCCCCTCGAAGTCGGTACCGACCTGGCCGCGGACATAGACGGTGTTGCCCGCCCTGACCGCCTGGCAGAGGTCGTTGTCCAACGCCTGGTTGGGGTACGTCTCCTGGGTATTGAACATGCGAATTCGGGTATGTGTCGGCATCAGTTGACCCTCTCTGCGCTGGCATCGTTGACCGATGGTTCGGATGTCGTGTGCGTTTCCTGGCGCTGAGCGGCCTCATGGTAGGCCAGGTACTTGCGCTGGGTGGCGATGTGGTCGGCAACGTGCTTGGCATCGTGCCAGACGCCCCAGATGAAGCTGGAGCCACGGCGCGACAGCCACGGCAGCCCCACGAAATAGACGCCCGGCTCGCTGGACACGCCGCGCTGGTGTCGAGGCTTGCCGTGCTCGTCGAAGGCATCGACGTCCAGCCAGCCGTAGTCCACCGAGAACCCGGTGGCCCAGACGATCGAGGTCACCCCGGCGGCGGCCAGATCGAGCTCACGCAGCGGGCGGGGCACGCACTCGGGATCCGGCAGGATGCGGCGGGCCTCGGGCTCCTCCGGCAGATCGAGGCCATTGCGAGCAATGTAGTCATCGGCGGCATCCAGCAGCGCCAGATAGTTCGCATCGCCGCGGCACAGGTTATCGGCAAGGTCAGGCTCGAAGGTCGCCACCCCATCCTCGAACGCCCTCGTCCGCCCCACCAGCGTCATGCCACGATGGGCCAGGGCGCGGAAGTCCACCGTGTGCCCGCCGTTCGCGCCGCTCACGGCGATGGTGACGTGTTCGGTGCCGGGCCTCATGGCCTCGGCATCCCACTCGCCGAGCACGCCCAGCCACCAGCAGAAATCGCGGCCGCGATAGGCACGGGGCGGACGATCGTGCGGCCCCACCGAAAGGTAGACCGGCCTGCCCGCACGCTGCAGTTCCTCGGCGATCTGCACGCCCGAGGAGCCGGCACCGACCACCAACACGGCGCCCTCGGGCAATTGCCCGGGTTGGCGGTACTCGGACGAATGGATCTGCGTGAGCGGCACCTCGTCGCCGGGCGCGATCGGCGGAATCACCGGGCGCTGGAAGGGGCCGGTGGCCGCCACTACGCGGTTGGCCTGCATCACGCCCGCAGACGTCTCGATGGTGAAGCCCGGCCGACCGTCATTACGCGTTACCTTGTGCACATCCACCCCAGTGTGGATGGGAGCCTGGCAGCGCCTGGCATAGGCTTCGAAATACGCTGCGACACGCTCCTTGGGGGCGAAGGCATCGGCGCCGATCTCGGCATCGACCTCTTCGAAGGTCATGCCCGGAAAGCGATCGTGCCAGGCCGGGCCATTGGCCACCAGGGAATCCCAGCGAGCCGTGCGCCAAGCTTCGGCGATGCGATGTCGCTCCAGCACCAGGTGGGGCACCCCGAGATTGCCCAGGTGCTCGCTCATGGCCACGCCGGCTTGACCGGCACCAACCACCAGCGTATCGACGTTCGTGTTCTCAAGCGCAAGCTCGGTCATGAGCGGTCTCCTTGCTGTCTCGTATCGACGTGTTGTTGTGTGTCGATCACCATATGAGCCGCTCTTGATTAGTTAAAATATATTTATTATTTAACCAGCATCACAAAAAACTATACAAAGCTGACTAACGCCGCGCACCGGGAGAATTGCCTCTCAACGTTTTGACGGCGTTCGGCGTCGAGGACGCCAGATGACACCCGGATGACGCGAACGAAGATGCCTCGGAAAGACAGATTGATTTACTAATTTACTGTTATCAGAAAACAGAAGTTCGATTAGAATCACTTATCCGAGATGACCCCATCGCCATCTCCAAGCGCGACATGACCCAGGAAGGGTGGAGTGAGGCGACGCTAGCTGCTGGAGCCCGTTGAAAGGCGGGCTCCCAGAATCGTCGTCCAGCGGCCACACTGATCGTGTGATCCGCTGACGCAACCCGTAAGGAGCGCAGGCATGTTCAAGAAGATTCTGGTGCCAGTGGACCTGGCACACTTTGACGTGATCGAGCCATCGCTACAGGTGGTCGCCGACCAGGCCAGGCACTATGGTGCGGAGGTCTGCTACGTGGCCGTCACCGCCACCACCCCGGGCTCCGTGGCACGCACGCCTGAGGAATACCAGCAGAAGCTCGAGGCCTTCGCCCGGGAACGCGCCAAGGTGCACGGCCAGCCGGTCAGCGCTCGAGTCATCACCAGCCCCGATCCCATCGCCGACCTTGACGACGTGCTCGTCGATGCCATCGACGAGGTCGGCGCGGACCTGGTGATCATGCCCACGCACCCGCCCAAACACCTGGATGTGGTGATTCCCTCGCATGGTGGCAAGGTCGCCACCCATACCCAAGCATCGGTGTTCCTGGTGCGACCTCAACAGGACTGATGCCACACTCACACATCGTTCATCGACGTCAACAAGGAGAGATCCCGTGACGAACGACAATAAAGCCCAAGATGCGACGCCTGGCGAGGGCATACCTGCCCCCGAAGGGCCGGCCAACCTCATTGATACCGATTACGTGATCGGTCAGGACAACATCACCGCCAGCAAGTTCGGGGTGAACCTTGACCTGCACGGCAAGGTCTTCACCGTGTCGTCTCTGGTGATCCTGTTCTTCGTGATCATCACCCTGGCGCTGCAGAACCAGGTCGAACCGATCTTCAACGCCATCTTCAGCGTACTGACCGGCAATCTCTCCTGGTTCTTCCTGCTGGCCGCCAATATCTTCGTGATCCTCGCCATCGCGTTGATCTTCACGCCGATGGGCAAGGTGAGGATCGGCGGCGCCCATGCCTCGCCGGACTTCAGCTATGCCGGCTGGTTCGCCATGCTGTTCGCCGCCGGCATGGGCATCGGCCTGATGTTCTACGGCGTCTCTGAACCGCTGACCCACTTCGGCACCGCCATGGGAGGGACCACTGTCGAGGATGGCGTGCGCACCGACTGGGCCCCGCTGGGCGCCGCCGCCGGCGACCAGCAAGGCGCCATCTCGCTGGGCATGGCTGCCACCATCTTCCACTGGGGCCTGCATCCCTGGGGGATCTATGCCGTGGTCGCACTGGCACTGGCGCTGTTTTCCTTCAACAAGGGCCTGCCGCTGACCATGCGCTCGATCTTCTACCCGATCCTGGGCGAGCGGGTCTGGGGCTGGCCGGGCCATATCATCGACATCCTGGCGGTGTTCGCCACGCTGTTCGGTCTGGCCACCTCTCTCGGCCTCGGCGCCTCCCAGGCTTCAGCGGGGCTGGGCTACTTGTTCGGTATCCCCGATACCAACGTCACCATGGTGCTGTTGATCATGGGCATCACGATTGTGGCCCTGGGCTCGGTGATGCTGGGCGTGGACAAGGGCGTTCAGCGCCTGTCGCAGCTCAACATGGCGCTGGCCTTCCTGCTGCTGGCCTTCGTGATCTTCGTCGGCCCGACCGTGCTGATCGCCACCGGCTTCTTCGAGAACCTGATGGCCTATGTGGTCAACCTGCCGGCGCTGTCGATGCCCTTCGGTCGTGAGGACGCCAACTTCAGCCAAGGCTGGACCGCCTTCTACTGGGCCTGGTGGATCTCCTGGTCACCGTTCGTCGGCATGTTCATCGCCCGGGTCAGCCGTGGCCGCACCGTGCGTGAATTCCTGATCGCCGTGCTGCTGGTGCCTTCCTTGGTCTCGGTGCTGTGGATGACCGCCTTCGGCGGCACCGCCATCGACCAGGTGATCACCGACGGCTTCCAGGGCGTCCAGGAGGCGGCGCTGGAACTGCAGCTGTTCGAGATGCTCGGCCAGCTACCGCTGACCGCCATCACCTCCTTCGTCGGCATCGTGCTGGTGATGGTGTTCTTCATCACTTCCTCCGACTCCGGCTCGCTGGTGATCGACTCCATCACCGCCGGCGGCAAGGTCGACGCACCCAAGTCGCAGCGCGTGTTCTGGTGCCTCATCGAAGGCGCCATCGCCATCGCGCTGCTGCTGGGCGGGGGCCTGACCGCACTGCAGACAGCGGTGATCACCACCGGCCTACCCTTCACTCTGGTCCTGCTGGCGGCCTGCTACGCCATCGTCAAGGGTCTGATGAGCGAACCCAAGAGCGTCTAAGCCCGCTTGAACGAGCCGGCCCCGCCGGCTCTCTGACAAGGATCGCCCCGCCACCGTGCGGGGCGATCTTTTATTGTCCGACATCGTTCCAGGGAGCGCCGCATCCCGACATCAGCATCGTGATATCGTCCGAAGCCAGGGCGCGCGGCTGTCAGCATGAAAAAAGCGCCCCCTATATGGAGGCGCTTCGTGCGCAACGGCGCGGGTCACGGCGCCAGAAGGCGCTAATGGTCAGTCTTCACCGAAGGGATTGCGCAGCACGATGGTCTCGTTGCGATCCGGGCCGGTGGAGATGATGTCGATGGAGGTGCCCACCTGCTCCTCGAGGAAGCTGATGTAGGCCCGGGCATTAGCCGGCAGTTCCTCGACCCGCTTGACGCCCAGGGTCGACTCGCTCCAGCCCGGCAGGTCCTGATAGACCGGCTCGATGGCCTCGTAACCCTCGGAATCCACCGGGTTGTCAAGCACCTCGCCGTCCTTGCTGCGATAGCCCACGCAGACACGGATGTTCTCCAGGCCATCGAGCACGTCGAGCTTGGTCAGGCAGATACCGGACACCGAGTTGATCTGCACCGCGTGACGCAGGGCCACGGCGTCGAACCAGCCGCAGCGACGGGCGCGGCCGGTGGTGGCACCGAACTCGTGGCCCTTCTCGGCCAGGTGGCGGCCATGCTCGTCGAACAGCTCGGTCGGGAAAGGACCCGAGCCGACGCGGGTGGTGTAGGCCTTGGTGATGCCCAGCACGTAGTCCAGGTACAGCGGGCCGACGCCGGAACCGGTGGCGGTGCCGCCGGCCGTGGTGTTGGAGCTGGTCACGAACGGATAGGTACCGTGGTCGATGTCCAGCAGCGAGCCCTGGGCACCCTCGAACAGGATGTTGTCACCGGCCTTGCGGACGTCGTGGACCAGGGTCACGGTATCGCAGACCATGGCACGCAGCTCGTCGGCCATGCGCATGGCGTCGTCGAGCACCTGCTGGAAGTCCACCGCCTCCTCGCCGTGGTACTTGGTCAGCACGAAGTTGTGGTAGTCCAGCACCTCGCCGAGCTTGGAGGCGAAACGCTCGCGGTGCAGCATGTCGCCCAGACGCAGACCACGGCGCGCCACCTTGTCCTCGTAGGCCGGGCCGATGCCGCGCCCGGTGGTGCCGATCTTGGCCACGCCGCGCGCCTTCTCGCGGGCCTGGTCGAGGCGCACGTGATAGGGCAGGATCAGCGGGCAGGCCGGCGACAGGCGCAGGCGCTCGCGCACCGGCACGCCCTTGGCTTCCAGCTCGCGAATTTCCTCGATCAGCGCTTCTGGGGACAGCACCACGCCGTTGCCGATCACGCAGGTCTTGTCGTCGCGCAGGATGCCGGAAGGAATCAGGTGCAGGACGGTCTTCTCACCGTCGATGACCAGGGTGTGGCCGGCATTGTGCCCGCCCTGGAAGCGCACCACCGCGCCGGCGGACTCGGTGAGCAGGTCGACCACCTTGCCCTTGCCTTCATCACCCCACTGGGTGCCCAGTACGACTACGTTCTTGCCCATAGTGCTCTCGTCTCTCGTTGCTGCGCCGCCGGTCTCGGGGGCGGTGCCGATATGGTGTTCAGGCCCGATCGCCGGACGGCGCCAGCGGTGCCACCTGCCAGCCGCCGTCGGCCTGGACCAGGCGTCGTTGACAGCGGTGTTCCTGCGGGCCGGTGCGCTGCCCCGGCAGCGCCTGCACGACCCGTTCGCCCTGCTGGCGCAGGGCATTGATGACCTCGGCCAGGCCATCGCCCTCGGCCGGGGCCCAGATGCCGTCGTGGCGCGGCTCGCTGGGCACCAGGGAGGCCAGCAGCTTGAGCTCCAGCGAGAAGCCGGTGGCCGGTCGGGCGCGGCCGAAGGCGCGGCCGGTATCATCATAGCGGCCGCCCTTGGCCAGTGCCTGGCCATAGCCGGGCACGTAGGCGGCAAACATCATCCCGGTGTGATACTGGTAACCGCGCAGCTCGGCCAGATCGAAGTACAGGTCGACCTCGGGATGCTCGGCGGCCACGCCGGCATGCAGGGCACGCAGCTGGTCCAGCGCCGCGCCCACCGCCTGGGGTGCCTCGGCGAAGGCTTCACGGGCCTGGTCGAGCACCTCGGGGCCACCGTGCAGCTCGCCCAGCGCGCACAGCATTGCCGCCAGCGCCGGATCGCTCACGCTCTGCTCGACCCGCGCGGCCAGCTCGCCCGGCGACTTGAGCTCGAGGGCCTCGAACACCGCCTTCTCCTGCTCGGGCGTCAGCTCGGCGGCCTCCACCAGGCTGCGGTAGATACCGATGTGGCCCAGCGCCAGGTGCACCTCACCGGCGCCGGCGGCCTGCAGGCTGGTCAGCGCCAGGCGCAGGATCTCAAGGTCAGCCTCCAGGCCGGCATGACCGAACAGCTCGAGGCCGACCTGCACCGGGCTGCGGCCCCCCTGGTGCTGGTCGGCCTTGGCGCGCAGCACGGTGGTGCAATAGCACAGCCGAACCGGACCCTGGCGCTTCAGGGAGTGGGCGTCCATACGCGCGACCTGGGGGGTGACGTCGGCGCTGACGCCCATCATCCGCCCGGTCATCTGGTCGGTCAGCTTGAAGGTCTGCAGATCCAGCTCGGTGCCGGTGCCGGTGAGCAGGGAATCCAGAAACTCCACCGGAGGCGGCATCACCTGATCGTAGCCCCAGCGATGATAGAGATCGAGCAACGCCCGGCGCAGCTCCTCCATACGGCTGGCCTGAGGCGGCAGTACCTCGTCCATGCCGTCGGGCAGCAGCCAGCGGTCAGCGATGGTCATGTCGTTCTTCCTGCAAGACGGTGATTGGCCTTCGGCATGCCTCGCGGCGTGACATCATGGCGGGGGTGCCGGAGGGGATTGCCGGGCAGTGGTGCGGCCACGAAAATCCCGTGAAGAGGCCACAAAAAAACCGGGCCACGCCCGGTTACAGGAGTCTATCACGTTTGCCCGCGGGATGAACCCCGAGACGGGGCGACGACACCGCCGCCCCGTGACTCGGTCGTCATCCGTCGGTCTGGGCGTTCGGGCTCTTGAGGTACTGGAAGAAGTCGCTGGACGGATCCAGCACCAGCATGTTGCCGTCGCCCTTGAAGCTCGAGCGATAGGCATCCAGGCTGCGCCAGAAGGAGAAGAACTCCGCGTCCTTGCCATAGGCCTCCGAGAAGATGGCCGCGGCCTCGGCATCGCCCTCGCCGCGCAGTGTCTCGGCGCGCTCGTTGGCCTGGGCCAGCAGCACCCGGCGGCGGCGATCGGCGTTGGCGCGAATGCGCTCGGACTCTTCCTGCCCCTGGGCGCGCCATTCGCGGGCTTCCCGCTCGCGCTCGGAGCGCATCCGCTCGTACACCGCAGAGGACACGTCCTCGGGCAGGTCGATGCGCTTGACCCGGATGTCGAGAATCGCCACCCCGAGTTCATCGCGCAGGCGTTCGTCGAGATCCTCGGTGGGCCCGGTCATCAGCTCGTCGCGCTGCTCGGAGATGATCTGCTGCAGGTTCAGGCGACCGAACTCGTTACGCAGGCTCTCGTCGACCCGCGGCTGGATCAGCCGCACGGCCTGAAGTTCGTCGCCGGCGGTGGCCTCGTAGTAGCGAGTCGGATTGATCACCTGCCACTTGACGTAGGAGTCGACGATCACCGCCTTCTGTTCCAGGGTCAGATAGCGGCTGGGATCGGTGTCCAGCGTCAGCACCCGGGTATCGAACTTGCGGATGGTCTGAGTGATCGGGATCTTGGCATGCAGCCCCGGCTGGATGTTCTCTTCGACCACCTCACCGAAGCGCAGCTTCACCGCGCGCTCGGTCTCGTCGACCACGTAGAGGCTGTTGCTGGCGAGCCAGGCCGCGGCGGCCAGGCCGCCGACGATGAGCAGGGAACGGTTATTGATCATGATTAACGGCCCTCCCTGCGGATTCCGTTGCTGCTGGAGTTGTTGCTGCTGTCATTCTCGGACTGGGAAGTCCGCAGGCGCTCGAGCAAGCGGGGATCCAGCGACGAGGCGTCGTCGTTCTGGCCGGCGGCAGCCCCGGTGGTCCCTTGGCTGAGACGATCCATCGGCAGCACCATCAGCGGCGCCTCGCTGCTCACGTCGACCATCACCTTCGCGGTCTCGCCGTAGACCTCGGACAGAGCGTCGAGATAGAGGCGTTCGCGCATGATCGCCGGGGCATCCTGGTACTGGGTCAGCAGCGCATTGAAGCGGTTGGCCTGACCACGCGCCTCGGCCACCACCGACTCGCGATAGCCCTGCCCCTGCTCGACGATGCGCTGGGCTTCACCCTGGGCGGCCGGGATCACGGCGTTGGCATACGCCAGGGCCTGGTTGATGGTGCGCTGGCGATCCTCGCGGGCGCGAATGACGTCGTCGAAGGCATCCTGGACCGGATCGGGCGGCGCGGTGGACTCGACGTTGAGCGTCTGCAGGCGGATGCCGGTGCCGTAGCTGTCCAGATAGGACTGCAGGCGGCTGGCCACCGCGGTGCCGAGGATCTCGCGGCCGGAGGTCAGGATGTCGATCATGTCGGTGCCGCCCACCACGTGGCGCAGGGCGGAGTCCAGGGCGTTCTCCAGCGACAGCTCGGGGTCGCGCACGTTGAGCACATAGCCGCGCGGATCGGCGACCTGGTACTGGGCCGAGATCTCGACGGAGACGATGTTCTCGTCCTGGGTCAGCATCGACTGGGTCTGAGTGACCGAGCGCACCCGAGTGACGTTGACCATGCGCACGTCATCGATCAGCGGTGGGTTCCACTGCAGGCCCGGCGTGACCACTTCCTGGAACTTGCCGAAGCGCAGCACCACGCCGCGTTCGGACTGGTCGACCAGGTAGAAGCCGGAGGCGGCCCAGATGGCCAGCGCCACGATCAGCAGCAGGCCCGGCAGGGTAAAGGCGTTGCGCGGCTTGCCACCGCCGCTGCCACCACTGCTACCGCCGCGCTTGCCACGGCCGCCCAGCATGCTGTTCAGCTTGTCCTGAAACTTCTTCAGGGCCTCGTCGAGGTCGGGCGGCCCTTGGTTACCGCCGCCGCGGTTGCCCCCGCCACCGTTACCGCCTCGGCGCCCGCCCCCGCTCCAGGGGTCGTGCTGGTTGCCGCCACCGGGCTCATTCCAGGCCATACGTCGTCTCCAGTCTACGTTGCATTCCGTCGCGCTTTTCGCGCGCCGGGCATCGGTTGCGATCCTTGTGGTGCCGGCCCTCACTGGGCCACCGGCACCCGAAGGCGACTTCTTTCATTTTCCGCGGCGCACTGCCCGCGACTCACTGCTCCCAGAGCGGGCGCTCCTGCAGGGCCTCCGGCAGATAGTCGTCGGCGCGCTCGCCGAGCCGTGCCATCAGCTGCAGGAAGTCACGCCGCGGCAGGCGCACCTCCAGCAGGGTATGCCCCATGTCGTCGAAACGCTCTTCGCGTACCGCCCCCAGTTCGTGCAGGCCGGCCCGCAGTTTGCCCTGCTGCGGCTCCAGGGAGATGTCGAAGTCGATGATGTCATCGGCCAGGCACTCGGAGAGCGCCTGCTCGAACAGCTCCAGTCCCTTGCCGTCTCGCGCCGACAGCCACACCGTCTCGGGGCGGCCATCGGCACCGCGCTCGATGCGCGGGGCACTGTCGAACAGATCGATCTTGTTCATCACCTTGAGCGTCGGCACCTCCAGGGCCCCGATCTCGTCCAGCACCTCTTCCACCTGACTCACGTTGAGCTCGCGATCCGGATCGGCCGCATCGATCACGTGAACCAGCAGGCTGGCCTCGGAGGCCTCCTGCAAGGTGGCCTGGAAGGCTTCCACCAGCTTGTGCGGCAGATGACGAATGAAACCGACGGTATCGGCCAGCACCACCGGCCCCACGTCCTCGACCTCCAGACGTCGCAGCGTCGGGTCGAGGGTAGCGAACAGCTGGTCAGCCGCATAGACCCTAGAAGCGGTCAGGGCGTTGAACAGCGTCGATTTGCCGGCGTTGGTGTAGCCGACCAGGGAGACGCTGGGAATCTCGGCCCGCGAGCGCGCACGACGATTCTGGTTGCGCTGGCTGCGCACCTTGTCGAGTCGCTTGTGAATCGCCTTGATACGCGCCCGCAGCAGCCGGCGGTCGGTCTCGAGCTGGGTTTCGCCCGGTCCGCGCAGGCCAATGCCGCCCTTCTGGCGTTCCAGGTGGGTCCAGCCACGCACCAGTCGGGTCGACATGTATTCGAGCTGGGCCAGCTCCACCTGCAGCTTGCCTTCATGGGTCCGCGCCCGCTGGGCGAAGATATCGAGGATCAAGCCGGTACGGTCGAGCACGCGACACTTGAGCGACTGCTCGAGGTTGCGTTCCTGGGAAGGGCTCAAGGCGTGGTTGAAGATCACCAGCTCGGCCTTGTGGACCTGCAAGGCATCACGCAACTCCTCGACCTTGCCCGAGCCGATGAAGGCCCGGGGGTCGGGACGGTTGCGCGACCCGGTCAGCAGGGTGGCCGGCTCTGCACCGGCCGAGCGCACCAGCTCGAGAAACTCGCCGGCGTCTTCTCGCTCTTGTTCGTCCTGAAAATCTACATGGACGAGAACCGCCGTCTCACCGGCGTCGGGACGTTCGAAAAACAATCAATACCTCACGCGTTGCTATCCGACTGCGCTCCGGCGTCGGGGGCCGGCAGCCGCACGTTGCGCGACGGCACGACAGTGGAGATGGCGTGCTTGTAGACCATCTGACTGACGGTGTTGCGCAGCAGGATCACGAATTGGTCGAAGGATTCGATCTGGCCCTGCAGCTTGATGCCGTTGACCAGGAAGATCGATACCGGAATGCGCTCCTTGCGCAGGATGTTCAGGTACGGATCTTGAAGGGACTGCCCTTTGGACATGTTGCTCTCCCTGAATTGTTTCTGGAGTTGATCATTCTGTGCTCGCCCCGTCCGGGGGCGACACGGGTTAACCGATGGGCTCGATCATACGGCCACTCGAAACGACCATCTTACGCTAAGTCCCGAATTCGCGCACCAGTTTCAGGACCTCGGCGAAGGGATCGGCTCCCAGGCTGTCGACCCAGTGCAGGCCCGGCCAGCCGCGCATCCAGGTCAGCTGTCGCTTGGCCAGTTGCCGGGTCGCCACGATGCCCCGGTGGCGAAAGGTCGCATGGTCGACGTCGCCGGCCAGGTATTCCCACCCCTGACGATAGCCGACGCTCTTCAGCGACGGCAGCCCGGGATCCAGGTCCCCTCGCGCCCGCAAGGCGGCGACCTCGTCGAGGAAGCCACCCGCCAGCATGGCGTCGAAGCGAGCGGCAATGCGTTCGTGCAGCACGGACCGGTCGTTAGGGGCGAGCCCTATCGACAGCGTGCGCCAGGGAAAGGTTTCCGGACGCTGCTCCGCCCACAGCTCGGAGAGCGGACGCCCACTGACCCGATACACCTCCAGCGCCCGCATCAGGCGCTGGGGATCGTTGGGGTGAATGCGCTCGGCGGCCTCGGGATCGACCCTCGCCAGCTCGGCATGCAGCGCGCCCAGCCCATCGCGGTCGGCCTCACGTTCCAGCGCCGCGCGCACCGCTGAGTCCGCCGATGGCAGGTTGGCGACGCCCTCGACCAGGCGCTGGAAATACATCATGGTGCCGCCCACCAGCAGCGGCATCTTGCCGCGCGCCGTGATCTCGGCCATCTCACGGCGCGCATCCTCGCGGAATTCCGCCGCCGAGTAGGCGTCGGCCGGGTCGCGGATATCAATCAGTCGATGCGGCGCCCGGGCCAGCTCATCGGCCGACGGCTTGGCACTTCCGATATCCAGGCCGCGGTAGACCATCGCCGAGTCGACGCTGATCAGCTCACAGCCCAGACGCTCGTGCAGCGCGATGGCCAGGTCGGTCTTGCCGGCGGCGGTGGGGCCCATCAGGAAGATGGCGGGTGGGCGGGTATCGGGCATGGGGTGTTCTGTCATTCTCTTGGCTTAGCGTGAAAAGGCGCCCGGCAGCGGCCTCCGACATGCCCGGCTCATCAGGGACACAGTCTGCCCCTGGCGCCGCTCGACACGCGGATGGCTCACTGACCGTTATTGCCCCCTGAGGAAGAGGCGGTCCAGTTCCTTCATGCCCAGCTCGGTCCAGGTGGGTCGGCCATGGTTGCACTGGCCGCTGCGCTCGGTGATCTCCATGTCACGCAGCAGGGCGTTCATCTCCTCCACCGTGAGCTGGCGGTTGGCGCGCACGCTGCCGTGGCAGGCCATGGTCGAGAGCAGCTCGTTGATGTGCGCCTCCAGGCGGTCCGAGCGGCCGTAGCGCTCGAGGTCGCCGAGCATGTCGCGGATCAGCGGCTCGACATCGGCATCGACCAGCAGGGTCGGCACCTGGCGCACCAGCAGCGTCTCGGGGCCGGCCACGTCGAGCTCCACGCCGAGCCTGGCGAAGGCCTCGTGCTCGGCCTCGGCGGTGGCCACCTCGGCGGCGCTGGCGGCCAGCGAGACCGGCACCAGCAGCGGCTGCGCCTCGAGCGCGCCTCCATGCACCTGGGTCTTCATGCGCTCGTAGACGATCCGCTCGTGGGCGGCATGCATGTCGACGATCACCATGCCGCGCTCGGTCTGGGAGAGGATATAGACGCCGTGGAGCTGGGCCACGGCGTAGCCCAGCGGCGGCGCCTTGGTGGCGTCTGCCTCGGGCATCGCCGGGCGCGGCGCGACCTGGGGCTGGCTCGGGTAGTTCGACGTCGCCTGGCGCTCGGCGAGCGCCACATCCGCGGCGGTGCCGCCGGCACCCGGCGCGGCGGGCTGGGGCGTCAGCAGGCTCTCCTCGTGTTCGGGGTGCAGCGCCCGATAGCCTTCCATGAAGGCCCGCACCCGGTCCGGCGTCACCTTCTGCTCTCCGCTCTCCTCGCGGCCGTGCAGCGCCATGGGCTGCTGCTGCCAGGCGGCTTGGGGCGCGGCCTCGCGCACTTCGCCCGGGGCTGCCGCCAACGGCTCGCCCTGGGTCTCGGCGTCCTGCCCGCCCGGCCCTTCGCCGTCAGGCGTCACCCCGGCCCGCGCCTCACCCAGCGCTCGGTGCAAGCTGGAAAACAGGAAGTCGTGGACCATCCGCCCGTCGCGGAAGCGTACCTCGTGCTTGGTGGGATGGACGTTGACGTCGACCACCGTGGGATCCACCTCGAGATAAAGCACGAACACCGGATGGCGGCCGTGGAACAGCACGTCACGGTAGGCCTGACGGATGGCATGGGCCACCAGACGGTCGCGGACCACTCGGCCGTTGACGAAGAAATACTGCTGGTCGGCCTGGGCCCGGGAATGGGTGGGCAGCCCCACCCAGCCCCAAAGGCGCAGCCCACCGGTCTCGATGTCCAGGTGCAGGGCATTCTCCAGGAAGGCCTTGCCAAGCAGCGCCTGGAGACGCCGCTCGTGGCCCACCAGGTCACCCCCGGGACGCAGCTGGTGGATAGTCTTCTGGTTGTGGCGCAGCACCCAGCCAACGTCGAGCCGCGACAGCGCCTGGCGGCGGAACGCCTCCTCGACGTGGCCGAACTCGGTCTTCTCGGTTCGCAGGAACTTGCGTCGGGCCGGGGTATTGAAGAACAGGTCGCGCACCGTCACCGAGGTGCCCCGCGGGTGCGGCGAGGGCGTGACCCGCGGCTCCATGCGCCGCCCCTCGACCACCACCCGCCAGCCGCCGGTGGGGTCGTCATGGACGTTGGAGACCAGCTCGAGACGCGACACCGAGCTGACCGAGGCCAGCGCCTCGCCGCGAAAGCCCAGGCTGGCCACGCCCTCCAGATCCTCCAGCGAAGCGATCTTGCTGGTGGCATGACGCGACAGCGCCAGCGGCAGGTCGTCCTCGCCGATGCCGCCGCCGTCGTCGCGCACGCGAATCAGCCGCGCGCCGCCGGCCTCGAGCTCCACCTCGACGCGGCTGGCGCCGGCGTCGATGGCGTTCTCGATCAGCTCCTTGACCACCGAAGCCGGCCGTTCCACCACCTCGCCGGCGGCGATCTGGTTGGCCAGTCGGGGGTCGAGGATCCGGATGGGTTGGCTGTCTGTCATATCACTCCCTATGAGCTGGAAGCTGGAAGCTGGAAGCTGGAAGCTGGAAGCTGGAAGCTGGAAGCTGGAAGCTGGAAGCTGGAAGGCAACATGGGGCCTCCAGAACCCGAGTCAAGAGGGTTTTCTTCAAGCTTCCAGCTTACGGCCGCGAAGCGGACGATCTTCCAGCTCCAGGCGAAGCCCGGTTCTTCCAGGCGCTCAGCGCCGCGCTTCGAGCGTCAAGCTGCACGCTCATGAACTCGGTATCCGCAGCACCTGCCCGACGCGAATGACGTCGCCGTTGAGCTCGTTGGCCTGGCGCAGCTGGGCCACCGGCACGCCGTGGCGGGCGGCAATCTCCGACAGGGTATCGCCGGGCTGGATGCGGTATTCGTCGCCGCCGGTACTCCGCCCCTGGTCGCGCTGCCAGGCCAGCAGGCTGGCCGGCGGCGGGTTGCGGTGGAAGTGGGCGCGGATGCCGCCATACACCGCATCCATCATCCGCTCCTGATAGTTCGGATCGCGCAGCCGTCTCTCCTCGTCGGGGTTGGAGATGAAACCGGTCTCGACCAGCAGCGACGGGATGTCCGGCGACTTGAGCACCACGAAGCCGGCCTGCTCCACCCGCGGCTTGTGCAGATCGTTGACCCGGCCCAGGCGGTCGAGCACCTGGCCGCCGATGGTCAGCGAGTCGTTGAGGGTCGCGGTCATGGTCAGGTCGAGCAGCACGCCGCGCAGCACCTCGTCCTTGTCGTCCAGTGACAGGTTGCCGTCCACACCGCCGATCAGGTCGGCGCGATTCTCCGTGGCGGCCAGCCACTGGGCCGTCTCGGAGGTCGCCCCGCTCTGCGACAAGGCAAACACGGAGCTGCCGTGGGGGCGCGGGCTGCGGAAGGCGTCCGCGTGGATCGAGACGAAGAAGTCGGCCTTCTGCTCACGGGCGATGCGGGTCCGCTGGCGCAGGCCCACGTAGTAGTCGCCGTCGCGGATCATCACCGCCTTGAAGCCCTCGGTGGCATCGATCTTGCGCGCCAGGCGGCGCGCCATCTCCAGCACCACGTCCTTCTCGCGGGTGCCGCTGGGGCCCGTGGCGCCAGGATCCTCGCCGCCGTGACCGGCATCCACGGCGATGATGATATCGCGCTTGGGATGCGGCTGGGCGGGCTCGCGCGTCGGCGTCACTGCGACCGGATCGCGCCCCTGCACCTTCGCCTGAGCCTGGGCACGGTCGGCGGCAATCTCCTGGTCGCGGATCATCGCCTCGATGGGATCGATCGGGTCCTCCACCGCGCTCTCGCCGGGATACTCGAGATCGACCACCAGACGATGCCCGTACTGCTCGTTGGGTGCCAGCGTGAAGTGGCGCGGTTCGATCGCCCGGTTCAGCTCCAGTACCACCCGCAGGTCGTCCCCGTGGCGCACGCCGGTGCGCACTTCACTGATGGCGCTGCCGTCGAGGTCGAGGCGATTCACATCGGCGGCCAGGCGGGTATCCGCCAGATCGATGACCAGCCGGCGTGGATCGTCGAGGCTGAACACCTCGGCCTCGGCGGGCGATGAAAGATCGAAGACCAGGCGGGCATGGTCCGGCGCCGCCCACAGGCGCAGATTGTCGACGTTGGCCGCCAGCCCGCAGGACGGGGCCAGAAGTACCAGTGACAGGAGGCCACCAAGCAGGCGGCGAGACAGGACTCCCTTCCTCATGAGACGCGGTCATCCTCCCTGCTCCACTCGCCGGCGAGGCGCTCGATCACCCGACGGCCATGGTCGCTGCCGGCGATCAGGGTCGCCTGGCGGCCATCTCCGTCCAGGGCCAGCTGCACGACCAGGTCGGGTGACGGCAGCCAGCCCTCCCCCCGCGCCGGCCACTCGATCACGCACAGGGCGTCGTCCGCGAGCAGGTCGCGGCCGCCAATGAACTCGAGCTCCTCGGGATCGCCCAGGCGGTAGAGGTCGAAGTGGTTCACGCGCACGGCCTCGAGCTCGTAGGGCTCGACCAGGGTATAGGTGGGGCTCTTGACCGCGCCGCGATGCCCGTAGGCGCGCAGGATGCCACGGGTCAGGGTCGTCTTGCCCGCCCCCAGCTCGCCCTCTAGATAGAGGCGGCCGTGGCCGCCGAGGGCCTGGCCCAGGGATTCGCCGAAGGCCACCTGGCGGTCTTCGTCGTCGAGTCGCAGCTGCATTGTCATTCGCCCATCGTCGGGTTGACCAGAATTCGCGCACAGGATGCCAGATCGCCGGCCAGCAGGCCACGCTCACCGCCCGCCGCAGCGGCCATGTCGGCGGCCAGCGCATGCACCATGACGCCAACCCGGGCGGCGGTCTCCAAGGATAGCCCCAGGGCCAACAGCGCGCCGAGGATGCCGGATAGCGCATCGCCCATGCCGCCGCTGGCCATGCCCGGGTTGCCATAGGGGCAAGCCGCCAGGCCCGAGGGACCCGCCACCAGGCTGCCGGCGCCCTTGAGGATCACCGTGCCGCCATAGCGGCGCTGCAACTCGGCGGCCGCCGCCGGGCGGTCGACCTCCACGTCGGCGGCGCTGGTGCCCAGCAGGCGTCCCGCCTCACCGGGATGCGGCGTCAGCAGCCAGTCGTCGCGCCACAGGCCGGTGAAGCGATTGGCCAGCAGATTCAGGCCGTCGGCGTCGACCACCAGCGGCCGGCCGGCCTCGAGGGCCGCCTGCAGCACCGCCTGGCCCCAACTGCCCTGCCCCAGCCCGGGGCCGACGACGAGTACATCGGCCCGGGCAGGCAGCTCGCCGAGATCCCCGGCGCCGCGCACGCCATGCACCATCACCTCGGGGCGACGCACCAGGCAGGCGGTGACATGCGCCGGCGCGGTGGCCAGGCTGACCTTGCCAGCGCCAAGCCGCGCAGCGTGTTCGGCGGCCAGCAGCGCGGCTCCGCCGAACCCCGGCGCCCCGCCGAGCACCAGGGCATGGCCGGAATTTCCCTTGTGGGCGTCCCGCGGCCTTGGCGGCAGCGCCGCGGCAATCATATCGCGATGAAGCAGCCAGGCCGCCGGTGTCATGTCGACCGTTACTGTTGCAGGGGCATCCGATCCCGGGGCAGTCAGGTCACGGAAGACCACCCGGCCGGCCAGCGCCGGGGCGCGGCCGGTGTGCAGCCCCAGCTTGTCGCCGATGAAGGTGATCGTGCGGCTAGCCCGCACCGCCACGCCGAGCTCCGCGCCGGTATCGGCGTGGACGCCGGAGGGAATGTCGATGGCCAGCACCGGCCGGTCGCTTGCGTTGATCGCGGCGATGGCCTCGCGGAAGGCGCCGCGCACCTCGCCGGAGAGCCCGGTGCCGAGCAGCGCATCCACCATCACCTCGCCCTCGAGCGCGAGCCCGGGCCGCCAGGTCTCCAGGCCGACGCCGGCCGCGCTCGCCATGTCGGCGGCCAGGCGGGCATCCCCCGAGAGGTCTTCGACGGGCTTGAGCGCCACCCGCTGCACCACCCAGCCCTCGGCGGCGGCCAGCGCCGCCAGCACATGGCCGTCGCCGCCATTGTTGCCGCCGCCGCACAGCACGCTGAGCGAGCGTGCCTCGGGCCATGCAGTGCGCAACTCCTGCCAGGCCGCCGCGGCGGCGCGCTGCATCAGCGCGAAGCCCGCAATACCGGCGGCGATGGTGCGTCGATCCAGCTCGCGGACCTGCTCGGCGCGATACAGCGCACGGCCCGACGACCGGGGCGATCCCGTCATTCCCTGTCTCCCTCGAAGGCGATGCTTTACCATGTTGCGTTACAACGAAGTGTGTCCTGTATACCGCCGAACGCCAAGCGTTGCGGCTCCTTCCCGAACGGTGTTTCCTCGATCATGACCCAGCCGTCTCCCCAGGGCGACGCCCCCGACCTCGATCAACTGGCCGCGCTGATCAAGACTTGGGGTCGCGAACTCGGCTTCCAGCAGGTAGGCATCACCGACGTCGACCTGACCGAGGACGAGGCCCGTCTGCAGCGCTGGCTCGACGCCGGCCACCACGGCGAGATGGGCTTCATGGCCAAGCACGGCACCAAGCGCACCCGCCCCGAGGAGCTAGTGCCCGGCACGGCGCGGGTGATCAGCGTGCGCCTGGACTACCTGCCCCCCGAGGTGGAGACGACCAGGATGCTGGCTCGCCCGGCGAAGGCCTACGTGTCCCGCTACGCCACCGGCCGCGACTACCACAAGCTGATGCGCAAGCGCCTGGCCACGCTGGCCAAGCAGATCCAGGCCGAGATCGGCCCCTTCGGCTACCGCGCCTTCGTCGACTCCGCCCCGGTGATGGAGCGCGCCCTGGCGCGCAAGGCCGGCCTCGGCTGGTTCGGCAAGAACGCCATGCTGCTCAACCCCAAGGCCGGCTCACTGTTCTTCCTCGGCGAGCTCTACACCGACCTGCCGCTGCCGGTGGACGCGCCCTTCGAGGCGGAGCACTGCGGCAGCTGCAGCGCCTGCCGCAGCGCCTGCCCCACCGATGCCATCGTCGAGGACAAGGTAGTCGACGCGCGGCGCTGCATCTCCTACCTGACCATCGAGCTGCACGGCGCCATTCCCGAGGAATTCCGCACCGCCATGGGCAACCGGGTGTTCGGCTGCGACGACTGCCAGCTGGTATGCCCCTTCACTCGCTTCACCCGGGCCAGCCGGGAGCCGGACTTCGCACCACGCCACGACCTGGACCGCGCCGACCTGGTCGCGCTGTTCGCCTGGGGCGAGGAGGAGTTCCTGGACAAGACCGCCGGCAGCCCGATCCGCCGGATCGGCTACGAGCGCTGGCTGCGCAACCTGGCGGTGGGTCTCGGCAACGCCCCCTGGAGCGAGACGGTGGAAGCCGCGCTGCGCGCCCGGCTGGCGTATCCCTCGGACCTGGTCCGCGAACACGTGCGCTGGGCGCTGGCGCGCCAGAAGGAGAAGCGCCAGCGGGTCATCGCCGCCAGCTAAAAGCTGGAAGGCAGCATGAACCCCGACTTCATGGGGTCCAGGTTTTTCTTCAAGCTTCCCGCTTAAGCCTGCGAAGCAGGCGTTCTTCCAGCTCCCGAGCGAAGCGCCGCACTTCCAGCTTACGGCTTATCACCAGCGCTAGGCCTCGGGGGAAACACCGGCCTTCTTCAGCGTCTTGGTCCAGCGCTGGCGGGCGTACTTGCGCAGGTTGGCGACGTTATCGGTCTCGTCGACGATGTCTTGGCCCAGGATCGCCTCGATGACATCCTCCAGCGTCATCAGCCCCACCCAGGTACCCAGGTCGTCGTACACCACGCAGAGATGCTGGCGATCGCGCACCATCATGGCAAAGACATGCTCCACGCTGTCGTCCACCAGGACCGTCTGGACCGGATGCATCAACGTCTTGAGCTCCGTGCCCTCCTCGGCGTGGTAGGTATCGGCCTTGTGCACGTAGCCCAGCGCCTGCTCGCCCCCGTCCATCACCGGGAAACGCGTGAAGGGCGTCGTACCGAACGCCTCGTCGAATTCGCCGACGGTGATCTGGGGCTTGACGGTCACCGACACGGTGCGAGGCGTCATGACATCCTTCACCGGAATGTCATGCAGGTTGATGATGTTGGTGATGACCCTGACCTCGTCGGCATCCAGGGCCTCTTCCTCCAGCCCGATCTGCGCCAGGGCCTTGATCTCGCCGCGCATGTCCGTGTCCTGGCCATGCTTGCCAATGCGACGAGTAATGGCTTCCGACAGCCAGATCAGCGGCTTCATCGACCAGATCATCGCCCTCAGCACCACCACCATGCTGGGCGCCAGCTGCCGCCAGTAGGTCGCCCCGATGGTCTTGGGAATGATCTCGGAGACAAACAGGATCAGCAGCGTCATCACCGCCGAGGCAATCCCCAGCCAGGCCTCGCCGAAGACCACGGTGACCTGGGCACCGACGCCGGTGGCGCCCACCGTGTGGGCGATGGTGTTGAGGGTCAGGATGGCCGCCAGGGGCCGGTCGATGTCCTGCTTGAGGCGGGCCAAGCGGGCATGGAGTTCGGGCCGCGTCTCGCGCAGCTGTGCCACGTAGCTGGGCGTCATGGACAACAGCGAGGCCTCGAGCAGCGAACAGAGGAAGGACACGCCGATGGAGAGGATGGCAAACGCGGCCAGTAGGATCATGGAGCCTCGAAGGGTTACTCAGGGAAGCCGCCGGGCGGCTTCCGAATCATCCATCATGAGATAAGCCGCGACAACCATCCTTCTCACTCTTCTTCGTCGTCCTGCTCGTCCTCGAGGCGCAGGAAGGTCTGGCGGTAGTGCGCCAGTTCGGCGATCGATTCCTTGATGTCATCCATGGCCAGGTGGACGTTGCGCTTGCTGAAGCCGACCAGAGCGCCGGGATTCCAGCGCTTGGCCAGCTCCTTGAGGGTCGAGACGTCGAGGTTACGGTAATGGAAGAAGGCCAGCAGCTCGGGCATCTCGCGCTCGAGAAAGCGGCGATCCTGGTGGATGCTGTTGCCGCACATCGGCGAGCTGCCCGGCGCCACGTGCTCGTTCAAAAACGCCAGCGTCTCGCGCTCGGCCTTGGCGGTGTCGACGGTGCTGGCCTTCACCCGTGCGACCAGACCAGAAGCGCCGTGAGTCTTCTGGTTCCAGTCGTCCATCGCCTCGAGCAGGGTGTCGGGCTGATGCACGGCGATCACCGGCCCCTCGGCGACCACGTTGAGATCGGCATCGGTGACCAGGGTCGCCACCTCGATGATGCGTTCGCGGTTCGGATCGAGCCCGGTCATTTCCAGGTCGATCCATACCAGGCGCTGGGTACGGGGGTCTTGAGAGTCCTGGGCGTCTTGGTTTGCGGCCATGGGAGGATCCTTGGTCGAGCGGCCGGCGACAGCCGGCCCCGTTGATGAGTACAATGCGGCCATTGTACCGACCTTCGGGCCACCATGAACAAGCGCAAGTTGAGCCGCCAGCAGCGCTGGCGCGTCGAAAAGATCCAGGCCGAACGCGCCAAGCGTGCCGAGAAGCGCGGCGAGCAGGATGCCGAGAAGCTGGCCGCCGGCGAGTACGGCCCCGAACAACCCGGGCGAGTGATCGCTCACTTCGGCCGCACCCTGGACGTGCGCCCCGAGGGCGACTCGACTCCGGTGCGCTGCCACCTGCGTGCCAATCTGGAAGGCCTGGTCACCGGCGACCGCGTGATCTGGCGCGCCGGCCAGGACGGCAGCGGCGTGGTGGTGGCCCGCGGCGAGCGGGGAAGCGTGCTCGAACGCCCCGACGCCCGGGGCCAGCTCAAGCCGGTGGCCGCCAACATCGACCAGATCCTGATCGTCTTCGCCGTGGAGCCCGAGCCCCACGCCAACCTCATCGACCGCTACCTGGTGGCGGCCGAGGCCACCGGCATCGCCCCGGTACTGGTGCTCAACAAGGTCGACCTGCTGCCCGAGAACGGCGGCGAGCTTCGCGCGCTGCTGGATCGCTACGCGGCGCTGGACTACCCGGTGGTGACCACCAGCACCGCCCGCGACGGCGGGCTGGACGCGCTCCACCAGCGTCTGGCCGACCGCACCTCGGTGTTCGTCGGCCAGAGCGGCGTGGGTAAGTCCTCACTCATCGACCGCCTGCTGCCTGACGAGGACCTGCGCATCGGCGCGCTGTCGGAAGACTCCCGCAAGGGCCGCCACACCACCACCACCGCCCGGCTCTACCGCTTTGCGCCGAGCGACCGGGGCGACGCCGAGGCCGGCGAGCTGATCGATTCCCCCGGCATCCGCGAGTTCGGCCTGATCCACCTGGACGAAGTCCAGGTCGCCGAGGGTTTCATCGAGTTTCGCGACCTGCTCGGACGCTGCCGCTTCCGCGACTGCCGTCACCGCCAGGAGCCGGGCTGCGCCCTGCTGGCCGCCGTCGAGAGCGGCGAGATCCACGCCGACCGTTTTGCCAGCTATCGGCGCATCGTCGACAGTCTCGACGAGACTTGAGATAAAGACGACATACCCGAGCCGGAACGATGCCGGCCGGCGCGCGTCAGCCCGGGAAGATCAAGGAGAGCCCCATGAGTTCAGAAGCCAACCTGCTGCCGCTGATCGTCGAGCCCGAACAGCTCGCCGAGCAGTTGGATGCCCCTTCGCTGCTGATCATCGACGTGCCGCTCAAGGCCGAGAGCCATGAGCAGGGCCACGTGCCCGGCGCGGTCCTGCTGGACCACAAGCGGCTGCTGCGCGGCACCGGCGAAGTGCCCAACGAGGTGCCGGACGAGGAAGCGCTGTCGGCGCTGTTCTCGTCGCTGGGGCTGACCCGCGACACCCATGTGGTGGCCTACGACGACGAGGGCGGCGGCTGGGCCGGCCGGCTGCTGTGGACCCTGGAACTGATCGGCCACACCCGCTACTCCTACCTCAACGGCGGCATCCACGCCTGGCGCGCCGCCGGACTACCGGAATCCACCGAATCGAGCGCGCCGACGCCCAGCGACTACCAGGCCGAGATGCTCCACCCCGAAGTGGCCATCGACCGCATCGAACTGGCCGAGCGCCTGGGCGAGAAGGGCTTCGCGATCTGGGACGCCCGCACCCGCGCCGAATACGACGGCGAGAAAGGCGACAACAAAAGGCTCGGCCACATCCCCGGCGCGGTGAACCTGGACTGGACCGATGCCATGGACAAGGAGCGCGACCTGCGCATCCGCGACTACGCCGAGCTGGTCACCGAACTCGAGGCGCTGGGCCTGACGCCGGACATGGAAGTGGTCACCCACTGCCAGACCCATCACCGCAGCGGCTTCACCTGGCTGGTGGGCAAGGCGCTGGGCTTCGAGAAGATGCGCGCCTACGCCGGCTCCTGGAAGGAATGGGGCAACCGCGACGACACGCCGGTCGAGAAATAAGCTGGAAGCTGGAAGCTGGAAGCTGGAAGCTGGAAGCTGGAAGCTGGAAGCTGGAAGGCAGCATGAACCCCGACATCATGAGGTAACGGTTTTTTCAAGCTTCCAGCTTCAGCCCGCGAAGCGGGCGTTCTTCCAACTCCGGGCGAAGCCCGGCTGGGTTTTCTTCCAGCTTCCAGGCGCGAAGCGCCGCTCTTCCGGCTTCAAGCTAGCCGGCCACATCACCTGCCCAGTCAATCTCACCGAACTCCAATTCACCGCATAACTGGAACGCCCCCTCGTGACCCCAGCCAAGCTGTTCGCCCTGCTCCAGTATCCCCTGCCCCACCACCTGCTCTCGCGGCTGATCGGCCGGCTGGCCGACTGCCGGGTGTCCTGGGTCAAGGACCTCGCCATTCGCGCCTTTATCCGCCAGTTCAAGGTCGACATGGGCGAGGCCCATGAGCCGGACCCGAGCGCCTATCCGAGCTTCAACGCGTTCTTCACCCGGCCGCTGAAGGACGGCGCCCGGCCCATCGGCGAAGGGCTGGTCTCGCCGGCCGACGGCACCCTGTCGCAGTTCGGATGCCTCGATCACGGCCGGCTGGTCCAGGCCAAGGGCCACGACTTCACCGCCGCCGACCTGCTGGGCGGCGACCTGGAGGCCGCCGGGCGCTACCGCGACGGCAGCTTCGCCACCGTCTATCTCTCACCCAGCGACTACCACCGCGTACACATGCCGGTGGGCGGCACGCTCCGGGAGATGGTCTACGTACCGGGCCGGCTGTTCTCGGTCAACGCCGCCACCACCCACCACGTGCCCAACCTCTTCGCCCGCAACGAGCGGCTGGTGTGCCACTTCGACACCGAGCACGGCCCCATGGCGCTGGTGCTGGTCGGCGCCATGATCGTCGCCGCCATCGAGACGGTGTGGGCGGGGCAGATCACGCCCCTGCCCCGCGGCGGCGTGCAGCGCATCCGCTTCGACACCCCGGTGCATCTCGAGAAAGGCGAGGAGATGGGCCGCTTCAAGCTCGGCTCCACCGTGGTGATGACCTTCGCCGAGCCGGTGAACTTCGACGGCCTGGACGAGGAGCAGACGGTCAGGATGGGCCAGCGGCTCGGCGAGTTCAGCTGAAACACACCGCCCGGCTCTCGGCTTCACCATCGAGCCAGCAACGACAGGGCCCACTCGAGTGAGTGGGCCCTGTCGTTACCGGCCGATCACGTTACGTCACGATCACCAGTGGCTCAGCTCGAGCGCTCCAGTTCGATCTCGACCGGCGAGCGCACGGCCTTCTTCGGCTTGCCGATGAGCTGAACGCCCATGGCGACGATGAAGATCGCCCCAAAGACCGGCGTCGGGATCTTGCCGAAGAAGTGCAGCGCCAGGGTGGCCAGGATGATTGGAACCGTCACCAGCACGATACGAGAATACTTCTTCGCTGCCTCCTCCATCTGGCGAAGATGACGGGACAGCGCCTCGCGCGACGCCCCCGCCATGAGATCATTCGCCCCGCACTTGGGGCACTCGGCCGTCTCGTGTCGCAGCAGGCGCAGCGCATGGCGATGCCGCAGGCCGACCCGTTCCTTGCATGCCGGGCAGACATAGGTGGCGACCTTGATACCCGAATCTTTCATGATGCGCTTTCCAGACGATGAATGATGGCCCCATTGTAACGGCCTTGCGGCGTCCATCGTGCAGATCGTAGCGTCAGCTCTCATCAAGCCGAGAGCAGCGTTGCCTCTACCTAGACCCGGCAATGGTGGAGGCACTGCCCGAGCCCTCGATGATGGTGGCACCGCAGGCGGTCTTGTCGCCGACGCGGGCCACCGGCTGCCCCTCGACGCGAGACTGGGGCGAGCCCGAGACGATCGGCGTGACGCCGTGGCCGCTACACGGGCAGCGGTGCAGGTCGCCCTGGCGTGCGATAGGTTTCATAGATTGGTTAACACATCGCCAACGTGCCATTTACCGTCCTGGGTGCGGTAGAAGGCGACGGGAAAGCTGGCGAAGTTTTCACTGCCTTCCGGCGGATGTTCCCACACGATCGGATTGGGTCGAATACGCACCAAGCGGTTATTAGCCATAAACTCCACCTTGTCCTCTTCAGGAGCGCCCTCCCAGTAGGGGGCTGGCAGCAGCTCCGCCCCATCCGGGCGAGTCTGGCTGAAGCGTGCTAGTCCTTGGCTGGAATTTTCGATAAAGCTTCGCCCATTTTCCTCAGTTGTGAGCATATAGGCCACTCGGTCCCAAACTGGCTTAACTTCTTGGAAAATAGTTTCAGTCTCACCGCGCTTGATCAGAGTATGGAAGCGACGATAAGCCTCACGCAGCTCGCGCCGCAGCTGCGGGCTGTCTTCCAGCTCGACGGCCTGCCCCTTCCAGTGTAGCGGTGGTACAGGATCATCCAGACGGAAGTCAATATCCAAACGGTAACCACTAAGAGTTTGCCCACCACTGAAGATGATGTTGCTATCGTACTCACTCAGCTGCCAGTCGCCGCTGCTTCTCATATGGGCTTGACTGAGCTGACGAGGCTCGCCGCCCGCGGTCTCGTCCAGCGACTCGAACCGGCCACTGTCCTCGTTATAACGCAGACGCAAAAGATGCAGGCGCTCGCTGGTATTCCCCTTCCAGTTATTGCGCCCGATGGCGATATCGATCTCGACGCCATCGTGTAACGAGTACTCATACTCCCCCGTCTCATCGTTCTGGCCAGTAATCGGTGAAAACAGGAGGGATAGCGTGTTGCGCCCCTCGCGGACCTCCATGCCAATGCTGGGCGAATAGTCGGCATAGGGCACATCGATATTATCGCGCACGAAGATATCATTGACCCGCAATGACCAGGCCGATCCCTGAGTGTGGACATGAGCGAAATATAGGTTTTCCGCATTATCCGCCATGGCAGGGGCTTGAAAGCCCTGCCAGAGCAGGGCGAAGCAGAGGCCATACAGCCATCGTGGCCAGATTGTCATGGGGCACCTCCCTGTGCCGTGGTGGGATTTAGCTCACGGCTCGACCATGGCCTGACTGGCGGCGGAAATGATCTCGCCGCCGTGGTCGGTCTTGCAGCCGAGGTACGCGGTGGGCTGGCCATCGGTGGTGGCACTGCCCGAGCCCTCGATGATGGTGGCGCCGCAGGCGGTCTTGTCGCCCACCCGAGCCACCGGCTGACCCTCGACGCGAGACTGGGGCGAGCCCGAGACAATCGGCGTGACGCCGTGGCCGCTGCATGGGCAGCGGTGCAGGTCGCCCTGGCGTGCGATGGGTTTCATCGGCAGATTTCCCACTGACCGTTGCGGCGGATGAAGTAAGGCCTCACCTTGCTTGAAACGCCCTTTTCGTGCACATGATTAAACCTGAGAGGGACCTGAACCCCCTCCGTTGTCAGCCAAGCTACTCGATTATCTGCCGCCAAATTCAGGGTTAATGGCTCTTTCGGAAAATCATTTAATTGATAGATATCAGGATTGTCGAAAAACATGTTGTAGCTGAAGCGGTGTCTCACATAGTCTTCCGGGGTACCCGAGGCCAGGGCGAGTTCCTTGGTTCTTGTCGACGCGGCCGCCAACAACGCATCGTTGTTGCCCTCGGCAAACAGCGAGTGAAGGCGGCGGTATTCGCGAGTGAGGCTATCGCGAGTTGCCTCGTTGTCACGCAGCATGTCACCCTCTTCCCAACACCAGGTGGGCATCGGCTGGCGGTTATCAAAGGATATATGTAACGTATCAAAGTCTTCTTTCCTGACAAATCGTATCTCACTTTCCCGTGGCTGCAAGGGAGCGACTAAGGCTCTCGAGACGATCTCGGGATCAGCACCTTCCACTCCAGGCCTCATCACGACTTCAAAGGCGGTACTGGCGTCGGTGTTGGGATTTTGTCCCGGCTCCCAGTACAATAGTGAAATTCGCACTTCGTGCTCGGAATCGTACTCATATGGAAAAGTATTTAAATCAATAAAATTCTTACCACTTTTGATATACTCACTAACCGGCTGACGACGATCAAAATTACTTGGAGTTCCGGCAAAATCGAGCATAATACCATGCATGTATAGAGATGATGGCAAGCCGTTAACACTCCACCGAACGCCAAACTGATACTCTTCACTCTGTGCCATTGCCTGTGCCCCCATACTGAGTATAAGCGATAAAATAAATGCAGTCAGCGATCTCATACGGCGCCGTAAACCTTCGTTATGTAAATGCATGAAACTCTCCTTCCCAGGATTCGGCCAAGCGGTAGGAGTGGGTGCTGCCATCTTCTTGCCAACGACTACCATCGGCGGTCTCAATTACTTGGGCGCTGCGACGCCTTGTATTACCACCACTAGCCGACTCGTCCTCACTAGACTCTACATCCGCTTTTTTATAGCCTTGCACGCGAAGCATAGCGCCGGCATGGGAAAGCTGGTAACCCCATTGCCCATCCTGAATAGTAATATCGATGCTGCCACTGGTAGCCACTTCCACGCTATACTTGAAGACGGTTTTTTCGGTAAAAAGGCTATCAAAATAGCCCATCATTCCGCCACCGACAACAGCACCCAACTTGATGCTGATCTGTCCTGCTTCATTCTCAAAGCATTTTTTCTTCACACTGTAATCGGCTCGTAGCATATGGCTTCCGAGCGTATCTTCCGTGGGCGATGGGCCAATACCCAGCCCCACTTCCATAAAAAACGAGGGAGTAAAACCATATTCTATTACCAACAAATCACGGCCCGATTCGGCATCTTCCAGAAAAGCAAGCAGGGACCGTCCGGCAGCACCCGCGGGGGTCGTCAAGGGCAGCGCCTCTAACACCCTCTTGAGGGCTTCATAGATATCCAGCCTGATGCCACATTCATAGGCGATGGAAAGTCCAGGTGTGATCTTCCAGATGGCCCCGGGGGTGCCTTCTTCTTCGGCCTGTTCGGTCGTGGCACCGAACATCAACTCTGGCCCGTGGCTATAGAAGCTGAACAGCTTACTGCCATCACTTTCTGTCGCACTGATATTTTGCGCGATACGCTGCGATGCATCGCTCAAGGTGCCGATGAATCGCCCAATCATGCTCTGCTGTTGCCGTTGGTTTCGCGCTTGATGAAGCGAGGGGCCGGTATCATAGGTTATGGTGTCACTGGGGCTTGTCCCCACTTTTAGCTCTTCATTGTGTGCACCACATACGACGGTAAGTCCCGCATGGATCCCCCAGCCCTCCCGCGCCGTGACCTGTCTGACCCGCGGCCCCATGTTCTGTTGGGCAGCCAGAGCGCGACCTTCGCGTTTTCCCACGGGGCGTGTATCCACGCTGGGCGGCGCCACCGTCACCAGACCATCGAATTTGAGTTGCGGCAACGTCACCGAGGTAAAGCAGAAATCATTGGTGCCATCATGACTGATACGGAAGCGCTGCTCGCTTATCATGGCGGTGCGATTCATGATGATACCCAGCAGCATGGTGGCTGCTTTAACGGCGAGCCCCGCTTCCGGTGGTATCACCCCCATGGGCGGAATGGTGATGGGCGAAACTGGCTCAGTCATCAGCGTAAAGTCAACGGTCGTGGTCGTTCCTGGGCTGAGCACAGTGCCGTCGATTTCGTCGGTCCAGTACACTCGGTGCTCTCCGTGTGAGCAGTTGTCGAGCGTAATCGCTACCTGGCCCTCGTCCTTGAGCTGCGTTCCCTCCAGAAAATCCTCTAACGTCCCCTCACCTGTCACAAACTGATGCGCCACGAAAAAGATCTGGCAGTCTGTATCCTCAAGCTCATTTCCTCCTTGCAGAGTGACACGGTGGTTATCTCCACCATGACACACAAACTCGACTTTCTTAATGCAAGGCGTCAGTGATGCGCACACGACACAGCCGCCACCGAACTCGCTATCGTGCGTGGGAGCGTCGGGTTCCGGTGTGGTCGTGATCGGACTTTCCGTGAGCGGCTGGCCGCCGTGGTTCAGGTAATCCTCGTATTGGGCACGTACCGTATTCTCCTGCACGACCTGACCCACCGCGTTGTCACCCTGCTGCAGTGCCGATCGAAGGGAGCGCAGGGTCTGCACCGGGCTGGAAAAATGCTCCGGCTGTTGCTCCACCAATACCGCCATGTCTTCAAGGCTCGGCTGATAGCTCATGAGCGTTCCTCGTCCGTGATGGGCCGATAGTTATCCAGGCTTGCCGCGTCATCTTCGGCATTCATCAGCGCATGCCGGACTCGGCCACGGGGCAACCAGGCCGCCAACAGCTCACGCTTTCGCCAGCCGGCGGTGCGCGGGTTGTCGAGTATCTGGCCGGCCTCCGGATGGCGCTGCGGGAAGTCCGGTCCCACTTCCATCACGCACCTGGCCAGCGTCTCGATCTGCCGGGTGGAGGACAGTCGATAGCGCTGTCCCAGTTGAACCGCCTCCTTGGCAACGCGCCGCCGCCTGTCCTCAGAGGATTGGGGATAAGGCTCGGCAAGCGACCGGGCCAACGCCTGTCGTGATCGAGCCTGGGCCAGCTCACCGAAGCGCCGGTACTCCTTGTCGCCAATTACGAACTGGCGACCCGGGGCGTTGCCGACAGGCGTGTCTGCATTGGCCGTGACGCGCAACAACCGCCCCTGCACCTCGTCGGCGCCGGCATCCAGGCCAATCGCCGGCATCGGCTCCAGATCGGCCGGCAAGGTCATCGAAGGCGAAAGGCTCATCACCAGGCTGTCCATGGGCGCCATCAGGGCGGTCAGCTTCCACCACGCCAACGCCTGGCTCATGTCCAGCGCCACCCGCGGATCGTAGAAGCGGAAGTAGACCGGCGCCTGGTCGTTGGCCGGGGTCCAGAGCATGGTGAACTTGCGCAGGTGGGTACGCAGCTGCTTCAGGGTGGCCGTGGACTGCAGCAGGATGCCCCAGTGCTGGTCCTGGGGCAGGCCCTTGAGCCAGCTGACCAGTTCGCTGTCGGGCTCCAGGCGCACCAGCCAGGGGGCCATGGCGCGGGTGTCGGCGTCCGTCGAGGCGTAGAGGCAGGCGCTTTGCACATCGGTCTCGGCGAGCCGTGCCATGACCTCGCGGCAGTTCACGCCATCGATGACGGCCCACAGCGGGGGCTGAGTGGCGCCGAACAGATCGTCCCAGCCGATCTCGGCGTAGGTCGGCGCCGGGGGCGGTGCTGCCTCCTGCGGCGCTGGCGCCGCCTCCGGCTCGAGCAGGATCGGCAGCATCTCGCCGAAGGCCACGGGTGAGGCGGTGGACGTGCGGTCGGCGAGGTCCACCAAGGGCTGTGACATGCCCTGCTCGCGGAAGCGCTGCAGCAGGGTCTGCACGTGTTCGAACGTCAGCAGGTCGAGCCCGGCTTCCTCGAGCCGCTGTGCCACCAGTGCCTGCCCGGTCGCGGCGTCGCTTGCCGTCACCACGGCGACCAGCACGGCCTCGTCGACCGCCGCCGACCATTGGCGGGCTTCGGGATAGCGGGCCTTCACATGGCAGCGACCGACCCACAGATCACGCTCTGCCATGAGTCATTCCTCTTCGACCGGGCAGTGTGAGAGAAATGGCGGGCGCTTGAAAGCCCTGCCAGAGCAGGGCGAGACAGAGGCCATACAGCCATCGTGGCCAGATTTTCATGGGAGGCACCTCCCTGTGCCGTGGTGGGATTTAGCTCATGGCTCGACCATGGCCTGACTGGCGGCGGAAATGATCTCGCCGCCGTGGTCGGTCTTGCAGCCGAGGTACGCGGTGGGCTGGCCATCGGTGGTGGCACTGCCCGAGCCCTCGATGATGGTGGCACCGCAAGCGGTCTTGTCGCCAACCCGGGCCACCGGCTGGCCCTCGACGCGAGACTGAGGCGAGCCAGAGACGATCGGCGTGACCCCGTGGCCGCTGCACGGGCAGCGGTGCAGGTCGCCCTGGCGTGCGATAGGTTTCATAGGTTGTTGACCACTTCACCGACATGCCATTTACCGTCCTCGGTGCGGTAGAAGGCGACCGGAAAGGCGATGAAGCTCCCGCTGCCTTCCGGCGGCTCTTCCCACACAATCGGATTGGGCCGAATCCGCACCAGGCGGTTATTAGCCATAAACTCCAACTGATCGTTCTCGGGGCCTCCTTCCCAGTAAGGGGCCGGTAATAGATGAGAACCATCCGAAGGGGTCGCACTAAACTCATCGTTCAGCCCTCTTTCAGAATTTTCTCTCCAAGCTCGAGCGGAGGGTTCTGTGGTCAACATATAGGCCGTCCGTTCCCAAACTGGCTTGAGCTCCTGGAAGATGGCTTCGCCATCGCCGCGCTCGATCATCCCGTAGATGCGGCGGTAGGCCTCGCGCAGCTCGCGACGCAGCTGCGGGGTGTCTTCCAGCTCGACGGCCCGGCCCTGCCAGTCGGGAGCGGGAATCGCATCGTCCAGACGGAAATGGATATCCAGGCGATAGCCATCGAGGGTCCAGCCACCACCGAAGATGATGTTGCGGTATTCACCGAGCCGCCAGTCGCCGCTGCTTCTCATATGCGGTTGACTGAGCTGACGGGGCTCGCCGCCCGCGGTCTCGTCCAGCGACTCGAATCGGCCCTTTTCCTCGCTATAGCGCAGCCGCAGCAGATGCAGGCGCTCATTTTTATTCTCGGTCCATTTGTTACGCCCGATGGCGATATCGATCTCGACGCCATCGTGTAACGCATACTCATATTCCCCCGTCTCATCATTCTGGCCGGTCACCGGTGAAAACAGAAGGGAAAGCGTGTTACGCCCCTCGCGGAGCTGAAGGCCAATATTGGGCGAATAGTCGGCATAGGGCACATCGATATTATCGCGCACGAAGATATCGTTGACCCGCAATGACCAGGCCGCACCACGTGTATGCACATAAGCGTGGTAAAGCATTTTGAAATTGGTACGCTCTTCTGCCATTGCCCTTTCCTGCCAGATCATGGTGATAAATAACAGGCCGACCAGGCCCTTCAGTAGGTTTCCCATGTACCCTCTTTCTTTTTCCATATCGTTACCTCCTCCTCGTCGGGATCGTCTTCCGTATCGGACTCGGAGGCGCTTTCGTCACGATCATCTTGTATCTCCTCGGATTTCTTTGTGGAGGCCTCAATATCTTCATCGACCCGCTCGAAGAGATCCTCCCACTGCTGCTCATCACTGGCTTCGCCTCCCATATTGGGACCGGTCTGATTGGCGTTGCCCTCTTTGCTTCTAACACTAACTTCTGCGTGAGCTTTGTAGGCCACCACGACGCCCTCGAAGTCCCGGCGCCGCTGACGCTCGCCATCCTGCAGGCGCACCTTCCAGGCCCAGGACGTATGCAGGCTGCCGCTGACGCCGGCCTTGGCGGTAATCACCCAGACCTTGGCTTCTATCTCGATGGCGATTTCTGCCTTGCCCGAGATCTTGAGCTCGCCTTCGAACTCCTGCTCGAGCCCCTCAATGGCGACGTCAGGGTCGCCATGGGCGGGCAGGCGAAGCGAGACGCCGCTGGCTATGCCATGCGTCAGGGTGCCCTCCGCGCCCAGTTCCAGATAAGCTTCCAAGGTGGCCTTGACATGCCGCCCCGATGCCATTTTTTCCCGGGCTTCCTGAATGGCGGCGGCGCCTATCTGGGTGGTGAAGGCCGTCGCCAGGGCATCGATAAAGTCAAGCCGGCCCGTCACCCCGAGCTTGAAGGTCGAGGTCAGGCCACCGATCTCGAGCGGCAGGTCGGGGCTGCTCTCGACCGGCGTCAATTCGACGGCTTCGGGCGCGAAGGTCAGAGACTGGCTCAACACGATGCGGCTGGCGTACTGGGTTCTATCCCGACTGGGCTGTTCCCGCGTATTGCCCTTCCCCAAGTAGAACTCGAGGGTCTCGATGACGTCGGCCATGGTGCCAATCAGCCCCGGGGCGCGGCTGCCGCCATCGCCATCGAGCGCCTGGCCGGTATTGGCCGTATGCCGCGCCGTCTGTTCCGACTTCAACTGATAGGGGCCAAACTGGCCTTCGAACGTTCCCTTGGCTTCAGCGTTGGCGCTCACACCCGCCGTGCTGAAAACGAGCCGCAGGGCCAGTTTCAGCTCGCCGCTCAGTTTGGCATAGGGCAGTGCAACGACCCGCAAGGTCTGCCCCATGGCATCGTCGGTGACGCACTGGTTGGGCGTGAAATGTGCGCCATCGCGCCCTTGCAACGTGGACTTGAAAGCCAGAATCGCATCCATGGCGAAGACGGCCTGGAGCACGTTCTCGGGCACGTAATTTCTCAGCGCCATGCTCATGTTGAGAAACTGCGGGTAGCCCAGCGCTACCTCGCTCGGCGTGGTATCCAGCCGCTGCTGTCCCTCGGTCAGGCCGCTGGTGATCAGAGAGGGACGATCGGTATGCCCGACCTGGCAGGTCGGCTGGTCCCACTCGGCCTTCACCTTGGCCGACAGGTGGCGCCCCTCGACCTCCTTGGCCACCACCAGTAGCGTCGTCGCCTTGCGGCACTCCCCATCCACCTCGATATCGGCGAGCGGCCAGGTGATCTTGCGGGTGTCGTCCGTGCTGTCGGTCACACTGCCAGACACGAGACAGCAGGGCTCGTTGGGCCTGCACTCCACGCAAGCCGCGGCGAAGTCCGGATCGAAGATCTCGCCGTCTCCGGGGGCCGGCGGAAGCGGGCTTTCGGTGAGCGGCTGGCCGCCGTTACCACCCAGCGCGACCCAGCGATCCGCCCAGGCACGCATGACCGGGGCCTCCAGACCGCTGGCGGCATTATCCTGGCGGCGTTGCAGCGCCTTGTGAATTTCGCTCTCCAATTGGCGGCGGGCGGACGCCGAAAAGCGTTCTCCGTCGCTTTCCAGAATGTACAAGAGATCATCTGCTGTGGGGCTGTAACTCATGCTGGCCTCCCTGGCTCATGATGCGTCGATGGCCAGGCCTCGAGCTCGTTGTCGGATATTGGCTGACGCGCCAGAAAGTCTCGCTGCAATCGGCCTCGCGGGCGCCAGGCCTCAAGGTGATTGCGGCGTTGCCAGGCCAGGGAGGAGCCATCAGTGAGCAACCGCCCTGCCTCCGGATAATCCCGTGGAAAGTCGTCGCCGAACTCCATCAGGCACTTGGTCAGGGTCGTCACCTGCTTCTTCGAGGTCATCCCATGCCGCTGGCCCAGCCGCTGGGCCGCATCGACGGCCGCCAGCACCTCATCGGGAGAGGTTTCGGTGAACTCTTCCAGGACATTGCGTGCCAGGCCACGCTGAGCCCTGACGCGCTGCAGGCGACTGAAGTCATCGAATTCCGGCCGAGTGATGGCAAATCGACGCGACGGTGCGGCATCAGCCCCCTGGCGATGCGGCAGGGCGATCTGAATCAGGCGGCCCTGACAGATATCCCGTTCGCTGGCAAAGGTCACACCGGGCACCAGTGACAGGTCGTCCGGCCATGTCATCGACGGGGATATCGGTAGCGTCAACGTGTCGATCAACGCCAGCCACTGGGCACTTTTCCACTCCGGCAGCACCTGGGGAAGTTCCAGCGCCACCCGCGGATCGTAGAAGCGAAAGTAGACCGGCGCCTGGTCGTTGGCCGGGGTCCAGAGCATGGTGAACTTGCGCAGGTGGGTACGCAGCTGCTTCAGGGTGGCCGTGGACTGCAGCAGGATGCCCCAGTGCTGGTCCTGGGGCAGGCCCTTGAGCCAGCTGACCAGTTCGCTGTCGGGCTCCAGGCGCACCAGCCAGGGGGCCATGGCGCGGGTGTCGGCATCCGTCGAGGCGTAGAGGCAGGCGCTTTGCACATCGGTCTCGGCGAGCCGTGCCATGACCTCGCGGCAGTTCACGCCATCGATGACGGCCCACAGCGGGGGCTGAGTGGCGCCAAACAGATCGTCCCAGCCGATCTCGGTGTAGGTCGGCGCCGGGGGCGGTGCTGCCTCCTGCGGCGCTGGCGCCGCAGGAGGCTCGAGCAGGATCGGCAGCATCTCGCCGAAGGCCACGGGTGAGGCGGTGGACGTGCGGTCGGCGAGGTCCACCAGGGGCTGTGACATGCCCTGCTCGCGGAAGCGCTGCAGCAGGGTCTGCACGTGTTCGAACGTCAGCAGGTCGAGCCCGGCTTCCTCGAGCCGCTGCGCCACCAGTGCCTGCCCGGTCGCGGCGTCGCTTGCCGTCACCACGGCGACCAGCACGGCCTCGTCGACCGCCGCCGACCATTGGCGGGCTTCGGGATAGCGGGCCTTCACATGGCAGCGACCGACCCACAGATCACGCTCTGCCATGAGTCATTCCTCTTCGGCCGGGCAGTGTGACACGAACGGCGCGCCTTCGCCGGCGGCGGCTTCCAGCACCGCCGGGATGGCGGGCGTGGCGGCGGCCCCGGGAGACGCCGAGCCGACGTTCAGCGCCGGTGTGACGTCGACGCTGCCGTTGGCGACCACCAGCGCCGTGCCTCCGGAGACCAGGGTGATCTTGCTGGCATCGAGCACGATCTCGCCGTCGGCCTTGAGGGTAAGATCACCGCCGATCCGTGCCTGGCTGTCGCCGCCGACCGTCTGGCCGTGGTTGCCTTCCACCTTCTCGGTCAGGTCGGAGACGACGGTCACATCCCGCTTGCCCTCGATGGTCTCGACGCGGTCCTTGGCCACGGCCAGATAGGAGTTGTTGCCGATGGACGCACTGTCATCGAATTCCACTCGCTTCTGGCGCGAGTTGTTGACCTGGAGCTCGAGATTTCGCTGGGCGTGCAGGTAAATGAACTCGGCGTCCGACTTGTCCTCGAAGCAAAGCTCGTTGAATCCGTCCCCCTGATGGGTCTGCGTCTTGAAGGTGGTACGCGTCTTGTGCTCGGGCAGCGGGTACGGCGGCGTGTTGACCGCGTGGTAGGTGCGTCCGGTGATCAGCGGCTGGTCGGGGTCGCCCTCCAGGAAGGAGACGATCACCTCGTGGCCGATCCGGGGGATGGCCTGGAAGCCGTAGCCGCCGCCGGCCCAGCCCTGGCTGACGCGCAGCCAGGCGCTGCTGGTCTCGTCCCCTGGCGCGTAGCGGTCCCAGGGGAACTGCACCTTGACCCGGCCGTGCGCGTCGCAGTAGATCTCCTCGCCTTCGGGGCCCACCACGAAGGCCACCTGGGGGCCGTCGACCCGCGGCCTGGGCTCGGGTTCCGGGCGCCAGGTGGCGTCGTCCGGGGTCAGCGTCAGGCTGTTGTGGTAGCGGGTCATGCCGGCCCCATCGCCCTGGACGACGCTGTCTTCCTCCAGCGCCTGGGGCTGCTCGCCCTTATGGACCACCTTGACGACCTGCCAGCCGCGGTTGAACTCGCCGACGTCGTGGTCGGCCAGGCTGAAGCGCGTGCCAGGGGCCAGCTCCGGCAGGTCGCTTTCGCCGCCCAGCGTCAGGGCGTCGTGGCGCAGGTGCTCGAGGCGGTGGCGGGTGAAGGCCTGGCCCGAGGCATCGGCCTTGTAGCGCCCCGGATAGTCGTAGTGCTCGTAGTCTTCCCGCTGGCTGTGCTGCTCCAGTCCGTCGCCCTGGCGCTCGTGCAGTTGCGCATAGGCCGGGCGCTTGAACGAATAGTCCTTGAGCTGGGCGCGGGCCGGGCGCACCCGGGCGGTCTGTGTCAGCCGCCGCAGGTGGCGCTGGGGCGGCGTGCCGCCGGCGCGATGGTGGTAGGTGCGCTCGCCGAGCCCGGTGAGCACCTGAGGGTCGTCGGCGAACACCAGCCGATGGGCGCCGAGGTCGGAATCCTCGAATTCATGGAAGTAGAACAGCCCCTCCTCGGCGGCCAGGCGTTCGATGAAGGCCAGGTCGGTTTCACGATACTGCACGCAGTACTCGCGTTCGGCGGGCTCGCGGGTCACCGCGAAGGCCACGTCGGTCAGGCCGCGCTCGTCGCACAGCGTGTTGAGGATGGTCAGCGGCGAGACGCGCTGAAAGATCCGCGAGTTCTGGCGCAGCGAGAGGCGCCACAGCGACGGGCGGATGACCACATCGTAAAAGCTGCGACGATGGCCGCGGTCGCCGCGGCCGAACTCGGCGACGATGCCGTGGACCCGGCGCTGGGCCACGCCGTGCTGCCACACGGTCAGGCTCGCCGGCCGGTCGAGCAGCGCCTCCGGCGAGAGGTCGCCGGCGCGGCTGGCGAAGCGCACCCGCAGGTGGAAGGGCGAAGAGAGCGCCTCATCGAAGGTGAAGTCGATCACCGAAAGCGCCGCCTCGCCGGCCCCGGCGAGGCTCAGGGTGAACTGCAGTCCGCTACGGTCGGCCATGTCAGTTGCCCTCCCCGCTGGCGCTGCCGATCACCACGCCGCCGCCGTTCACGGCATGGCCGGTGAGCACCATCGGCTTGCCGTCGACCATCGTCGTCGGGCTGCCGGCCATCACCGGCGTGGGGGGAATGCCCTCGTGATCGGTGCCGAGATCCCCCAGCCATACGAACTTGCGTCCCATGCGTCGTCCTCCTGCCGATGCGGGCGCCGTTCAGGCGCCGCGCGTGCGTTGGCGTTGATCGTTCCACTGTACGGGCGCCTCGAAGCTGGCCACGCCACCGGCGTCCACGTGCATGCGCCGGAAGCCGGCCGCTTCCAGGCTGGCCGGCGCCGCCCCCGCCAGCGGCAGCCGGGTCTTGAGCGGCGTGCCCTGCAGCTCGCGGCGGGCGGCCAGCAGCAGCCGGGCGCCGTGGCCACGGCCCTGCCACTCCGGGGCGATGAAGAAGAAGCGCAGCTGCCAAGCGGCCTCGTCGTCGCGCCGGCACACCAGCAGCATGCCGAGCACCGGCCCCTCGCCGTGGCGCAGCGCCAGCAGCCGGCCCTGCCAGTGCGCCACCTCGCCGGCCTCGCGCTGCAGCCAGAGGCCGCGGTGCACCACGAACTCCAGCGAACGGCGCAGGGTCTCCAGGCGCGCCTCGTCGCGCAGCACCCAGGGAGAGAGCCCCTCCCCCTCGGCGCGCCGGGCGGCCTCGAGCAGCAGCGCGATGTCTTCCTCGCCGGCGGCCACCAGTGCCGGCGGCACGTCCTCCGGCACCGATTCACCGCTGTCTCCCTTGGCGGGCTCGGCCGATGCCGCGCCCAGCCAGCGCTTAAGCGTCGCCAGCATCGTCCTGCCCTCCTTCGGCGTAGAGGGCCGTGGGCAGGCGGAAGCCCGCCACCAGCGACCGGGTGAAGGGATTGCGCGGCCCGTCGGCGACCAGCCGATAGCGCATGCTGCCGCCGTCGACCTCGAAGCTGAGCTCCAGCTCACTCTCGCCGGCACCGGTGAGCTGGGCCTCGTCGAGCAGACGGAACCAGGCCCAGGGGCCGTCGCGGCGCAGGGTGCGCGGCGAGCGGTTGACCTCGCTCGGCACCAGGGTGACCCGGCTCTCGTTGGTGTCGCGCAGGCCGTTAGGCCAGATCATCGGCACCCGGCGGCTGGCGCCGTGGGCGTAGTCGATCAACTGGCCGTCGACGCTGATCACCCCGCGGCGCTTGTCGGCGCTGAGGCTCAGCGGCTCCAGGCTGAAGGGCACGTCGAGCACGCCGTCGCGGCTGAGGTAGGCCTCGCGGATGCGCTCGGCGCGCTGCACGGCGTCGAGCACGCCCTGGCGCAGCAGCGAGTCGCCCTCGGCGTTGCGCAGGGCCTCCGGCGCACCCTCGATGAACGGCTTGAGGTTGCGCTGGTAGAAGGCGTCCAGGGTGCCGTCCGGGGCGAAGAAGGCCTCGAAGTCGGCCAGCGCCACCTCGCGGGAGGCCTGGGGCGCCAGCGGATAGCGGCCGGCCAGGCGCTGCTGGAAGGGCACTACCACCTCATCCATCCACTGGCTTTCCAGATGGCGAATCGCACTGCCGATCAGCAGCTGCCAGCTCTGGTCGGCCAGGCTCTCGAGCATGCCCCCCACCGGTGCCGGGGTATCCTCGGCGATGCGCTGGAGCCTGGCGATGGGGTCCTCGCCCTGCAGGGAGAGGCGGTCGCGGGCCAGCAGGAAGGCCCGCTGGCCGCGGTCGCTGGCCTCGTCGACCTGGCGCAGGTAATCGCGCAGGTCACCGATGGCGGCCTTGATCTCGTCGAGGTTGGAGGGATTGTCGCCGCGTGCCTCGCCGAGCTCGTTGAGCGCGGCGAAGTGGCGCTCGATCTCGCTGGCCAGCCGATAGCGCGGCGACTGCTGCAGGGCCTGGCGGGCGGCCTCGTCGTCGGCCGGCAGCTCCGGGTAGAGCCGGGTCTGCTCGGCCACCTCGCCAAGCAGCCGGTCCAGCGGGCGGCTGGCGCCGAGCAGGCCGTCGGCCACTACCACCGCCTGATGCAGATCGGGCAGCGGCACCAGGCGAATGTCGGCCAGGGCCTCGCGCCAGGTGACGTGATAGTCGCTGATGTAGCGCTCGCGCAGGGCATCCTGCAGGCGGCGACGATCGGCGTCGCTGAAGTCGATGTCGTCGCGCTGGCCGAGCACCCAGGTATCGATCAGCGCCAGCTCGGTGGCCTGATCCAGCTGGTCGAGGAAGTAGCCCTCGAAGCCGTTGCGGGTCAGCAGCGCCGGGATGCGCACCCGCTCGGCCTCGTCGTTGCGGGCCATGAACACCAGGCTGAAGGACGAGCCGACGCTCGAGCGCAGGTCCAGCTGGGCGGCGCTGCGCCGCGCCATGCCGGCCTTGAGCGAGGCGTAGACGCGCTCGGCCATGGGCTGGCGGGCGAGCTCCCGCTGGGCGGCGTCGATGCTGCCCTCGAGCGGCGCCATGGCCTGGCGGGCGCCGGCCTGCCCGGCCGCGGCGTGGCCCGACAGGTCGGTGTAGGCCAGGGCGTAGTCGAGATGACCGAGCAGCCGACGCTGGACGTCGCCGCGGCCCGGGAAGGCCTCCTGCCAGCGATCCTCCATGAAGTCGTGGACGCGCTGGGGCTGACGACCGCTGGGGTCGGCCATCATGCGCAGGATGCGCAGCAGCGCCAGCTTCCGGTTGCTGCCCTCCGGCGCGCGGTTCATCTCATCCATGATGCCGATCATCAGCGCCGGCAGGAACTGCTGCTCGAGCAGGCGCAGGTAGGCGTTGTCGACCTCGACGCCCAGCTCGTGGCCCTGGTAGAGCCCCATGTCGGCCAGCAGCCAGGGCCGCGAGCGATAGTCGCCGAACTCCTGGGTGGCGCCGAGCAGGCGGTCCAGCGGCTCGAGCAGCGCGTAGCCGGTGGGATCGTCGCTCTGCCAGTTGCCCGGGCGCACGGCGAGGAAGGCCTCGGCCTTGTCCTCCACCGCGGCCAGGGCCTGGGTGTTCTTCTCGTAGAAGTGATACCAGCCGCCGACCAGGGCCGCGCCGACGAACAGGCAGGCCAGGGCGCTGGCGCGATGTATCCGGTGCCGGCGGCGCGCCGCCCGGGCGTTGTCGCCGGCCAGCCCCGATTCCGGATAGATGATGCGCTCGAACAGTTCCTCGGTGAAATAGAGCGCCGAGCGGGTAGCCCGGTGGGCCGGCTGTACGCCGTCGGTCATGCCGTAGCGGCGCGCCGCGGCGTCGACGAAGGGATCCTCCGGCACGCCCTGCTGGTAGACCGAGGTGAAGTAGGCGCCGCGGACCAGCGCTGCGGTGGAGAAGCGGTCGCTGGACAGCGCCTCGCCGAGGAAGCCCAGCAGCACGTCGCGCAGCCCGGCGAGCTGGCGCACGAAGCGGAACACCGCCTCGCGTTCGTCTCGGTCGCGGCACTCGGCGAGCAGGCTCGGCAGCGTCTGGTTGAGCCGTTCCAGCATGCCGTCATAGGCCTCGGCGAACTCCTCCTCCCATCGCCCGGGGCGTTCGAGGGACGCAGCGGAGAAGGTGAAGCCGAGCGGCGCCCGCCGGGCGGCTCGCGAGTAGTGGCGGAAGAAGTCGTCGAAGCCGTGCAGCAGGTCCATCTTGCTGAAGGTGACGTAGACCGGCAGCCGGCTGCCGTGGCGTTCCATCAGCTCGCGCAGCCGGGCGCGCAGCAGCGAGGCGTAGGCCTTGCGCACCGCCACCTCGGCGTCGCTGAGCCGCGCCAGATCGAGCACCAGTACCACGCCGTCCAGTGGCCGGCGCGCGCGGTGGCGCTCCAGCCAGTCGACGAAGTGATCCCACAGCCGGCTCTCCAGCTCCGCCGGTTCGCCGCCCTGCAGGGCGCCCTGGGTCAGCAGCTCGCCGTCGGGATCGATCAGCACCGCCTTGTCGCCGATCCACCAGTCGAAGCCCAGCCGGCCGCGCTTGCCCTGGCCGGAGGCCTTCATCACGTGGGTCAGGGCAAAGTTCTGCCCCGAGCGGTTGACCAGGCTGGTCTTGCCGGCGTTCTCGACGCCCATCACCAGGTACCAGGGCAGCTTGTAGCGGGCGTTGGCGCCGCCACCGAGGCTGTCGGTGAGCTCATGCAGGGTGGCGTCGAGGCTTTCCTCCTGGCGCTCGAGCTGGGCGATCACCGGGTCCTGCAGGCGCTGCTCGTCGTGGAGGCGTTCCTCGTCGATGGCACGCAGCCGCCGCGCCAGGCGAATGCCCCATACCACCGCCACCACGCCGGCCAGCGCCAGGCTGGCCAGCAGGCGGTTGACCCAGGGCCCCAGCGGGCGGCCGCCGAAGGCCTGCCACTGCGGCCCCAGCCACCAGATCGCCACCAGCAAGGCGATCGCCGCCAGCCCCCACAGCCAGGCGCCAAGGCGCTTCAGGCCCTTGGCCTTGTTGGCGTGTCCGCGTGCCTGGTTGAGCTGGCTTTCCGCCCGGGACATGCCCGGCACCCAGCGGCTCAGCCCGGCCTTCACTTGTTTCCACATGAGCCTTGCTCCCTCGTCCCTGTCGATTCCGTCGGATCGCCGTGTGTCATGCCTCGAGCGCCGCCGCGAGGCGAGCCGGCAGCGCCGGCTCCCAGCCTTCCAGCGCGAGATTCGCCACGGCATCCTGCAATGCTTGATAGTGCTGCCGGGCCAGCGCGGCGAGACCGGCCTCGTGCAGCAGGTCGGCGCTGGCCAGGCGCCAGTAGACACCCTCGCGGGGCGACGCCGCCGCCGCCAGCCCCTGGTCGAGCACCGCCAGCGCCGGCGCCAGCCCCTCCTCGGCGAGCCGTTCCCGGGCCGTGTCCAGGCCGGCCTGCCAGGGATCGCCGCCGCCCATGGGCGCCGCCGGCGCCCCGGGGCCGGCCACGTCCGCCAGCCAGCCCTGGGTGGCGCCATCGAGGAAGGCGGTGCCGTCGCTGAAGGTCAGCGCCTCGATGCCCGGCATCCGCTCGACGAAGCGCGCGGCCTCGTCGCGGATCGCCTCGGCGCAGCGCGGATGCTCGAGCCGGCGGGCCACCTCGGCGCTCAGCCGATGGCCCTCGAGCCAGTAGGGGGCGAGCGCCAGGCTGTTCTCGATGCGCCGCCAGTCCTCCGCCGTCGGCCGGCCCGCAGCGGCCTCGCGATATTCCGCGACCCGGTCGGCGGACACCGGTGCCAGCTCGGTGCGCTGGCCGTCGCGGGTCATCGGCAGGCCCTGGATGGCATGCCAGACCGCATGGCGCCGCAGCCGGTAGCCGAGCGCCTCGCCGGGCGACTGTTCGTTGAGAAAGTCGGCCATCTTGAGCAGCGCCTGGCGATTGCCCCGCTCGTTGCCGGACTCGAGCCGCGCCTCCGGCGCCCGGGGCGCGGCGGGCTCTGCCTCGCCGGCGGATGGCCCGGTGGTCGTACCGCCGGCGCTGGCGGTGGCGGTTGCCTCGGAGCGGGTCGACGGCGCCGGTGCCGAGGCCGAGGGCGAGGGCGCAGACTTCTCGAACAGCCGCGCCAGCTCCGCCAGCGGCTCGTCCGGCAGTTCATGGCCTGCGGCCCGGTCGCGCAGCCGCGCCAGCGCCTCGCGGCAGGCCTGGTGCTCCTCGGCGGCGCCCAGGAAGTCCAGCGCGCCGGCCAGGCTCAGCGCCCGCTGGGCGAACTGCTGGAACAGCTTGGGGCGCGCCCGCTTGCCGCGCGGCCCGGCGAAGGGATAGGCGTCCTCCCACCAGGCGTCCAGCGCGCCGGCCAGCAGCGACAGCGACAGTGCGAAGCGCGCCGGGTCGGCGTCGTGCTGCAGGCAGTGCAGCAAGTGGCCGAGTACCTTGAGATCCTTGCCGGTCTCGGCGAGCAGCCGCGCGGCGCGGGTCTCGGCGCCGCTCCAGTCGACCTCGCCGTGCTGCAGCGAGCCGACCTTCATCATCTGCTCGTCGAGCCAGTCGTAGTCCTCGTGGTCGGCGACCGGGACGCCGACGCCCTCGGCGAGGGGCGCGAGCAGCGGCTCGAGCTGGGGGGGCTGGGTGATACGCATGATCCTCCTCGCTACCAGCGACACATGGTGCGCAGCGGCTCGATCGCCGCGCGCCAGCCGTCGAGATCGAAGCGCAGCCCATCGATGGCGGGCAGCTCGCTGCCAAGTTCCAGACTCTCGCCGCCCAGCAGGCGCTTCAGGGTGCCGATGGCCGGCAGTCCCCGCCCGCCGCTGACCACGTGGCCGTCGTCGAGCGCCCGCCAGGTCTGGTCGAGGGTCACGCCGTCGCCGCGCAGCCTGAGCGGCGCCCGCGTGGCCTCGATGGGCTCGTGCAGATGGAGCTGGAAGCGGGTGATGGCGTCGTCGCAGCTGATCACCAGCAACGGACGCGGCGGCAGCGTGCCCAGCGCCGGGGCGCTCATCAGCACCCGGTCGGGGCTCTCGCGCACCAGCACGCCGACATCGTCGGGGCCGCGCTCGGTCTCCTGGTCGGCGACCGCCTGCCACAGCGTCGAACGCGTGGCCGATGCGTCGGCCGACACGGGGCGATCGCGAAACAGGCCGTCGTAGCACTCGAGCCGTCCCAGCCGAGAGGGCTGCTCGGCGCAGGCCTCGGCCGCCTGCAGGCGGCTGTCCTGGTCTTGGGCCAGAGCCGGAGCCGGCGACAGCCCGGCGGCCAGCAGCAGGGCCAGGCCGGCCAGTCGGCGCCGCGGGGCGCGCGAACCGGAGAAAAGGTCTGTGGTGTTCATGGGCTATCCAGTTGCAGCTGTCGGCACTTGTGGGCCAGGGTCCGCTTGGGCAGGCCCAGGCTCTCGGCGGCCAGGGTGCGATTGCCGTCGAAGCGGGCCAGGCGCTGGCGGATCAGCGTCGCCTCGTAGTCGCGCAGCGCCCGGCGCAGGTCGAAGATCTCCTCGTGACCGGCGCCGGGCGCCTCATCGTTGTCGCCGAACGGCGCCGTCCCGGCGACGGGCAGCGCCTCGGGCGCGATGTCCTCGCCGTCGCGGGTCATGGCGCAGGCGTAGTCGACGAGGTTCCTGAGCTCGCGCACATTGCCGGGAAAGTCACGCTCGGCGAGCGCGCGCAGCGTGGCGCGGCCGAGGCCGATGTCCTCGCGGCCTTCACGCCGGCAGAAGTCATCGACGAAGGACTGGGCCAGCGCGGGGATGTCCTCGCGCCGCTCGCGCAGCGCGGGCAGCGTGAGCGGGAACTGGCCGAGCCGGTAATAGAGATCGGCCCGGAAGTCGCCTTCGCGGATGCGCCGGTGCAGCGGCTGATGGGTGGCCGCCACCAGGCGCAGGTCGACCCGACGCTCGTGGTCGCCGCCCAGCGGGCGATAGCAGCCCGACTCCAGCACGCGCAGCAGCTTGGCCTGCAGCGCCAGCGGCATGTCGCCGATCTCGTCGAGAAACAGGGTGCCGCCGTCGGCCTCGCCGAACAGCCCCTCGCGGCTGCGTTCGGCGCCGGAGAAGGCGCCCTTCACGTGGCCGAACAGCTCGGCCTCGAGCAGGCTTTCGGGAATCGCCGCGCAGTTGATCGCCATGAAGGGGGCCTCGTGGCGCGCCGAGACCTCGTGGATGCCCCGCGCCACCAGCTCCTTGCCAGTGCCGGTCTCGCCCTGCAGCAGCACCGCCAGATGGGTCTCGGCGGCACGCACCAGCTGGTCGCGCAGCGCACGGATGGCCGGCGACTCGCCGAGAATGCGCTGGGCGAGGCGTTCGCCGAGCGTGCGCCGGCGCGCGCCGTCGTTGAGCTCGGCCAGGGAGTCGCGCAGCCGCGCCTGGTCGCGGCGCTCGTCGTGCTGGCGAGCCAGCCAGGCCCACAGGCGACACAGCAGCGACTCGAAGGCCAGGAAGTCGTCGCACTCGCTCAGCGCCTCGACGCGCTCGGCGGGGCCTGCGAAGGCCAGCGCGCCGAGCCACTCGCGCTTGCCGTCCTGGGCCCGCAGCGGGCGCACCGCCAGGCGCCAGGCCGCGGGCAGCCCGGCGATGGCCGCCTGGAACGCCTCGTGATCCAGCCGGATGCGGGCCTCGCCGAGGCCCAGCACGAGCGGCTTCCCGCCGCGGATGGCATGGGCATAGGGGTGACGAAAATCGTCGCAGGCAAGCCAAGCGTCGTCGCCGTCCTCGCCCAGCCAGCGGCCGCTGGCATCCAGGAACAGGCAGCGTGCCCAGGCCACGCCCAGCCGCTCGCGCAGCAGCGCGAGGCCGCGCTGGCGCAGTTCGGCAGGCGAGTGGCCCTCGACCAGCCGCAGCGCCTCGGCCATGCCGGCCAGCGCCGGGGCCTCGCCGTGGGCCACGTCGAGCACGCCGTCGACGCTCACTTCAGTCCACCTCCGCGGTGAAGCCGTGCTCGTCGGCGCCGAGCGCGACGCGGCTTACCGGCTCGCGGCGCGCCAGGCGCTCGAGCAGCGCCCGGGACACCGGCGGCAGCAGCTCGCCGTCGATCACCGACTCGAGCATCCGCGCGCCGTTCTCGCTGCGCGTGGCGCGGGCACAGATGGCCTCGGCCAGCGTCGGCGACAGCGTCACCTCGGCCTGGCGATGGCGGTCGCGGATGCGTCCGGCCAGGGTCTCGAGCTTGGCGCCGACGATGTCGTGGAGGATCTCGCGGGACAGCGGCAGGTAGGGCACCACTTCCATGCGCGCCAGCAGCGCCGGCTTGAAGAAGTCGGCCAGCACCGGGTAGAGCGCCGCGTCCATCGCCTCGCGGTCGTCGGCGTGGCGCACGATGGCGTCATAGCCCAGGTTCGAGGTCATGAAGAACAGCACATTGCGACAGTCGATGGCGCGCCCTTCCCCATCGGCCAGCTCGCCCTTGTCGAAGGCCTGGTAGAACAGGTTGAGCACGTCCGGGTGGGCCTTCTCGACCTCGTCGAGCAGCACCACCGAGTAGGGCCGCTGGCGGATCGCCTCGGTCAACAGGCCGCCCTCGCCGAAGCCCACGTAGCCGGGCGGCGAGCCGATCAGCCGCGAGACGGTGTGCTTCTCCTGGTACTCGGACATGTTGATGGTGGTGAGGAACTGGCGGCCGCCGTAAAGGCTCTCGGCGATCTGCACCACGGTCTCGGTCTTGCCCACGCCGCTGGGGCCGACCAGCAGGAAGGCGCCCAGCGGGCGCCCGGGGCGGCGCAGGTCGGCGCGGGCGGTGAGCAAGTGGCGGTGCAGGCGCTCGATGGCCAGGTCCTGGCCCTTGATCAGCCGGCCCAGCTCCTCCGGCAGCTCGGTGAGGCGCGCCAGCTCGTCGCGGGTCATGCGCTCCACCGGCACGCCGGTCCAGTCGCCGATCACCTGGGCGATCTGGGCCTCCTCGACGCTGGCGTTGACCAGCGCGAACTCGTGCTGCAGCTCGGTGAGCCGCGCCTCGTGCTCGGCCAGCGCGGCCGTGCGCCGGGTGCGCGCCTGGTCGGCGCTCTCGCCGCCCTCGTTCTCCCCTTCTGTCTCGCCTTCTGTCTCGCCTTCTGTCTCGCCTTCTGTCTCGCCTTCTGTCTCGCCTTCTGTCTCGCCGTCGCGCGCGTCGTCTTGCGCGCCATCGAGCAGCTCGCGATGCAGGGTCAGGATGGCGTCGACGCACTCGCGCTGCTCGCGCCAGGCGGCCTCCAGCGTCTCGCGCTCTTCGTCCAGCCGGGCCAGGCGCTCGGCCAGGGCGTCGCGGTGGGCGGCGTCGGGATGGCGGCCGAGCAGCGCCTCGCGCTCGAGCTGCTCGTGCTCGCGCCGGGCGGCCAGCTGCTCGCTCATCAGGTGGCTGAGCCGGCGCGGCGGCGTGTCCAGGGCCTGGGCAAGGCGAGTACCGGCGGTGTCGAGCACGTCGATGGCCTTGTCGGGCAACTGGCGTCCGGCCAGGTAGCGGGCCGAGAGCTCGGCGGCGGCGCGCAGGCCGCTGTCGCCGATCAGCACGCCGTGGGTCGACTCGTAGACGTCGCGCAGGCCGCGCAGGATCACCAGCGCCTGCTCGACGCTCGGCTCGCCCAAGGCGACCGGCTGGAAGCGCCGCGACAGCGCCGGGTCCTTCTCGATGTGCTTCTTGTACTCGCGCCAGGTGGTGGCGCCGATGGTGCGCAGCTCGCCGCGGGCCAGCGCCGGCTTGAGCAGGTTGGCGGCATCGGCGCCGCCCTCCGGGTTGCCGGCGCCGATCAGGGTGTGGGCCTCGTCGATGAACAGCAGCGTCGGCACGGCGGCGTCCTTGACCTCCTCGATCACCGCCTTCAAGCGTTTCTCGAACTCGCCCTTGACCGAGGCCCCGGCCTGCAGGGCACCGAGGTCCAGCGACACCAGCTCCACGCCGGAAAGCGCCGCAGGGACCCGGCCCTCGACGATGCGCGCGGCCAGGCCCTCCACCACGGCGCTCTTGCCGACCCCGGCGTCGCCCACCACGATGGGATTGTTCTTGCGCCGGCGGCCGAGGATATCGAGCATCTGGTCGATCTCGGGGTCGCGGCACAGCACCGGGTCGAGCTCTCCGCGGCGGGCCTGCCCGGTCAGCGAGGTGGCGAAGCGCGCCAGCGCGCTGTCGTCGCCGGCGGTGCCCCGCGCGGGGGCCGGGCGCTCGCCCTCGGGATCGGCGGTCTCGGCGGACTCGCGGGTGAGCCGCGCGAAGTCGCGACGCAGCCGCTCGCGGTTGATGCTGGCCAGCAGCCGCTCGCCGCGCGGCCCCAGGTAGCGCCCCGCATGGTGCAACAGGGCGGTGAAGATCACCCCGGTGCGCAGCTCGCGATGCTCGAGCTCGGTGCTGGCCAGCAGCCAGGCGTCCTGCAGCAGCTCGACCAGCAGCGGCGAGAAGCTCGGCGTGGCCACCTCCAGGTCGCGGGGCGGCCGGGCGTCCTCGGTGAGCGCACGGCGCAGCGCCTCGGGCTCGATCGCTTCGGCGTCGAGCAGCACCCGCAGGTCACACAGCGGCTGGTCGAGGCCGGCCAGCAGCAGGTGGGAGACGCCCACCTCGGCGGCCTGCTGCTCGGCGCACAGCGTGGCGGCCCCTTCCAGTGCTTGGCGGGCGATGGCGTTCAGTCGGCCGATCAGTGCCGGTAGCTCTACCCTGAGCATGGTCTCTCCCTCGATATCGTAAGCAAGCGGTGGTTCGAGCCGCCCGGCGGCTAGTCGATGATGCGTTCCAGCAGCAGACCGACCTGGTCGGCCTGCTCCTCCAGCGACAGTGAGAAGCCGGCGTAGACCAGCGCCATGGCCAGCGCGAACAGCGCGAAGATGCCCCACAGCGGCAGGCCGTCGCCCTGGCGGCGACCGGCGGCGAGCACGTTGTCCAGCGGATGGGTCAGGCCCTCCTCGCCGGGTTCGTCGAGGGCCACCAGCTGGTCGCCGAGCTCGCGCAGCACCTGCTCGTACTCCTCGCGTCCATGGGGCATGACCTTGTAGCGCCCCTCGAAGCCCAGGCACAGGCACAGGTAGATGAAGGCCAGCAGGTCGCGGTAGCGGCGCGGTTCCTGGCGCAGCCTGGCGAGGATCGAGAACACCTTCTCGCCGCCCCAGGTCTCGTTGTGGAAGCGCGCCAGCAGCGAGTGTCCGGCCCACTGGCTCTGCTGGCCCCAGTCGGTGCCCATCACCGCCTCGTCGATGAACGAGCACAGCACGTAGCGGTAGGCCAGCAGGGTCGGCCGGTCGTAGCCCTGCTCGGTGAGCTCGACCTCGATGGCGGCGATCTCGTCGACCACCTGGCGGTAGAGCCGCTCGATGTCGTCGAGACGGTCGAGCTGACGGACCCGCACCACCATCCCCAGCAGCGAGCTGGCGGCATCCACCAGCGGGTTGAGGTTGTGGCCGCGCAGCCGGAACCAGTAGTCCTCATCGGCGTCCAGGTGGTTGGCGTGGCTGTGGATCAACCGCTCCAGGCCCTGGACGTCGATGCTGTCCTCGTGGCGACGAGCGTCGTCGCGGGTGGCGAGTTCGTTCATGGCTTAGCTCCTGATCGCCCAGAACTGCATTTCCAGCCCCGGGAAGTCGCCGGCGACGTGGAAGGCAAAGCCGCTGGCCCCGTTCAGCATGCTCCAGGCCTCGCTCTGGCGGTCGAGGCGGAAGTAGGTGTAGCCGGCATGGAACGGCAGCTGGCGCGGCGCCACCGGCAGCGGCTCGAGCGGGATGCCCGGGAGCTGCAGGCTGATGAGGTCGCGGATGCGCTCGACGCTGGCCACCTTGGTCTGCTGCACGAACAGCTTGCGCAGGCGCTCCGGCGGCAGGTCCGCGCGCACCGCCAGGATGAAGTCGGCGTCGTCGAGCAGGCTGCGGTCGGCCAGGGTGGCGACCTTGAGCCCGAAGCGGCGCGTCTGCAGCTGGATGGCCATGGCGCGCGGCTCGAGCACCGTGGACAGCGACTGGCGCAGGCTCTGCATCAGCGGGCGGAAGGCGGCCTCCGGCCGGTCGTGGTCATAGGCCGGAAATTCCGGCGGCAGCCGCGACTCGGCGGTGAAGGTGGTCAGCTCGCAGCAGGTCTCGAGCATGTCGGCATAGAGCCGCTCGGGATGCAGGTGGCCGAGCCGCGCCAGGTGCTGGAAGCGCGGCTGGGCGCGATTCAGCGACTGCAGCAGCATGAAGTCGGTGACGTCGGCGACCCCGGACTGGTTGGGGGTGGCCAGGCGCTGGGCCAGGTTGCGGGCCCGCTCGCGCATCAGCCCGGCCATCTCGCCGACGAAGCGCTGCAGCACCGGCGCGGCCTGGACGTTGAGCAGGGTCGGCAGGAAATCCTCGTCGAGTACCAGGCTGCCGTCCGGACGCCACTCGAGAATGCGCGCCACCGCCAGGCAGGCGTAGGCGCTGCGGTCCTCCTGTTCGAGCAGCAGCCGCGGTGCCACCCGTGCCAGGTCCAGGTCGGCCAGGTCGCCGACACGCGAGTGCAGGTCGCGCACGCCGCGCGACTCGGCGCGGTAGCGCGAGGGCAGCGAGGTGGCCTCCCAGTTCACCTCGGCCACGCCGTCGGTGGCCAGCGGCACGCCCAGGTAGACCACCTGGTTGGCCACCGAGGCGTCGTCGATCTCCAGCGCCGGCGGCTCCAGGTCGTCGTCGGGCAGCCGGAAGGGGGTGCCGTCGGGCAGCACGCCGCTGGCCTCGCTCAGGGCGATGCGCCCGAAGCTCAGGTACTCGGTGTTGAGCGTCAGGGTCAGGAAGCCGTGCAGGTAGCCGCCGACGCCGCGCAGGCGGGTGTCGACCAGCCCTTCCAGGCTGCGCCGCTGCTGCTGGAAATGCTGGGGCTTGATGAACAGCCCCTCGCTCCAGACCACGGGGTTGCGACTGGCCATCAGGTCTCCTTCCTCAGCGCGGCCTCGCGCTCCAGCAGGTGCACCAGCAGGTGGTAGTCGCGCCCGCGGGCGTCGACTTCCACCACCTTCTTCCACTGCGCCTGGTTGGGGTCGGCGTAGAAGGCGATGATGCCGATGTAACGGGTGTCTTCCTCGACCTCGAAGGGCTCGTAGAACTTGAACTGACCGGGCAGCAGGGTGAAGTCGTCATGGGCCAGGTAGTTGGTGCCGAGCGCGTCCTCGAGGTCCTTCTGCAGCTGGCGATGGTCGGCCGACATCAGCATCGAGTCGTCCTTGAGCTGCAGGATCTGGAAGCGCAGCGGCGTGCCCTCGCCCTCGACGTTGGGGTTGATGTCGGAGGCGGCCAGCATGCTCAGATCGACCCGCGACGGGCGATCCTCGGGGTAGCCCACCGGGATCGAGGGGTCCTTCATCACCTGATAGGTCTTGCCGGCGGCCTCGAAGGTGGAGGCGCAGCCGGCCAGCCCCGCCAGCAGGCCACCGAGCACCAGGCACCGCGCCAGCGACGCGGCCCCGGCCCCGGCCCCGGCCCCGGCCCACCGGGGGATCATGCGCCCTCCCGCTGCTGGCGGCGCACCGAGTGGTCGTAGGCCTGCTCGAAGACCTCCCAGAACAGCTTCTCGAAGCCCTGCTGACGACCGGAGTTGAGCTCCTGGTAGTAGTGGCGATACATCTCCCAGGCCCAGCCGCCCTCGTCCTCGCCCTGGCGACCGGCGCCGCGGTAGGCGTGGAAGCGCTTGAGCAGGGCATCCGGCGAGAAGGCGTCGAGGATCGACTTGAGGGCCGTGCCGATGGCTTCCTCCACCGCGGCCTGGTGCTGCTGCTGATGCTCGAGGCACTCCGCCACCGCCGCCGGCGCGGAGAGGTGCACCGGGCTGCGCTGGGCGGCAAACAGGGTGGTCAGGGTCTGCTCATAGGACTGGCCGAGGCGCAGCGGGTTGTCCTCGATGGGCTGCAGGCGCCGGTCGCGCAGCGGATAGCGACTGCCGTCATGGGCCTGGTGCAGCGCCAGCAGGCCGTCCACGGCGGCCTTGAGGGTGCGGCCCGCCTCCTCGAGGAAGGCGTGCTGCTCGGCGCTGTCGCGAAAGCGCAGCTCGCCCCCCAGGGTCTGCAGCAGCGGCGAGGCGCCGATATGGCCGACCTCCCCTGTCGCCGGCTCCTGCCAGCGCTCCTCGAGCTGCTCGCCGACCGAGCGTTCCAGATCGTTCAACAGGCGTTCGTCCATGTCAGGGTCCTCGTAGCGTCGGTTCCTCGGCGCGGCCGGCGCATCGGCGGTCGCGCCCTGCCCTTCCAGGGCATCGAGCAGTGGGTGATGATCGTCGTCGCCGGCGATGGTCTCGTCGCTCAGCGCGGCCATCGGGTCCTGGTGGCGCTGGGCCGGCGACGCCTCGCCCAGCGCCTCCAACGGATCGTGCTGGGCCCGCGGGGCCCCGGCGGGCAGGATCTCGGTCGCTTCCAGCGTCTCGTGTTCCTCGTCGACCAGGGTGGCCAGCGGCTGCACGCCGGTGGCGTCGGCCTGCAGGTCGCCAAGATGCACCCGCAGCCGATACTCGCCCACGCGCAGCTCGTCGCCATCGCGCAGCGCCACCCGGCGACCGCGGCCGACGGGCAGGGTCGCGTAGTTGACGAAGGTCTGGCCGCTGCGATCGATCAGGCAGAAGTGCCCGTCGATGCGCTTAAGCTCGGCGTGACCGGGGCGCACCCGGCCGGCATGGTCCTGCAGCAGCCAGTCGTCGACCGCCGCGCTGCCCAGGGTGCCGCCCGCCGCCGGAAAGACGTGGCTGCTGGTGGAACGGCCCTCGAGCCGTTCACTGTTGGTGACCACCAGGGTGATGGCCTGCTGCTGGGAGAGCGTCGCGTTCATGGATTCACCGTGTCATCTGAATGCGTACCCGGCGGCGCCGGGCCGCCGCGTCAGCCTCGGGCTTGACGAAGGTGGTCCAGCCCAGCTGGCAGCTGCCCCCTTCGCCCAGGCGCATGGGTCTCACTTCGCGTTCCAGGAGCTCGAGCTCCAGGTCGTAGGCCAGGGGCTCGCGCAGCACGAATTCCATCAGGGTGCGCAGCGCCTGGTGGTCGCGGCCGTCGGGCAGGAAGTCGCGGAAGCGGGCCAGGTCCAGGCCGCGCAGGCAGAGCGCGAACTTGCCGCTGATGTCGTCGACCCGGCTGCCGGCAACCATGTCCTGCCCCAGGGTCGAGGCGCCCAGGCCGGTACGGGTGCGCTGGTCCGGCGGGATCTCGACCCGCCGATGCACCCAGGACTCGATCTCGACCCCGTCGAGGTCGAAGCAGTGGCCGACGATGCCCGCCACCACGTCCGGCGAGCGCGAGCGACCGGCCAGCAGGCCGGCGTAGGCCAGCATCTTGCTCCAGTTGATCGGCGTCTCGCCGCGCAGGCGCTCGTCGGCCAGGCCCACCAGGGCGAAGATCGCGGACGAGAAGCCGTCCTCGGCCCCGTCCTGGTAGCGCACGTGATGGCGGTACTTGCGCCAGCCGCGATGCAGCAGCGACAGCACCCGATGGTTGAAGAGGTTCAGGAAGTCGCCGGCCGCCCCTTCGCGATGGGCCTCGGCGTGGGCCATGGCCTCCAGGTAATAGCCCGGCAGCGGCGACTGGGCGCCCTGCAGCCCCAGGAAGCTGACGCGCATCGCGTAACGCCCGTCATCGCGGGGCGCCAGGGCCAGGATGTCGCTGCCCGGAAAGCCCAGCGAGGCCGAAGCCTCGAAGCGCACGCGCTCGGCGGTCGGGTCGGCCTCGCGATCGCCCTCGAGGTCATCGCCATGGTGCCGGTGAAGCAGCTCCACCAGCTGGTAGAAGTCGTAGCGTCGAGCCCTGTCGACCAGGGGAGCGAGCGCTACATCAGGGGCTGCTGGCCCGGCTGCAAGGTCCATGCGTAGCGCTCGCGGTTATGGAGGTTGGTGACGTGCAACTCGTGGAAGGAGTTGATGCTGGCGTACAGCGAGAAGAACCGGGACAGCACGCTGGCGAACAGGAACAGGCTGCCCTCGTCGCCGAACGCTTCCTGGTCCAGGGTCATCTCGGAGCGCAGCCCGCGTACCGGCAGGCCGCGATGCAGCCGGTCCACCGGCTGGGTCTGGATATCGACGATGCCGGCCAGGCGCTTCTGGGCGATGCGCTCGGCCTGGCGGTCGACCAGCGCGCGGAAGTCGTAGACCCGCAGCACCGAACACAGGGCGTCGCGGTCGAGCAGCGACAGGTAGTTCAGCGACAGGTTGGAGATCAGCGTCCACAGTAGGCTGCCGTCCAGGGTCGGCCGCATGGCCGGCGTCGGCCGGGTGATGTTGCGAAACTCGGCGAAGGCCGGGCTGTCCTGGGTGGGCACGCAGATGTCACCCACGGTCAGCCGCTCGGGCAGCTCGCGATTGCTGCAGGTCAGGCGCAGCGAGATGGTCTCGCGCAGCCCCAGGCAGGCCTGTTCGTCGCCGCGCACGAAGCCGATGTCATGGTCGAAGCCGTCGCCGCGCAGGCTGTCGCGGACCCGTACCCGGTAGTAGCGGGCCTCGCGCCCCTGGTCACGCTCGATCTGGTGCTCGAAGCTCTCGAAGGGCACGTAGCGGCGCGGCTCGCCGCGGATGCGCCCGCTTTCGCTCTCCAGCCAACCCTCCACGCCATCGACGCTGAACACCTCAAAGTGGGCCGGAAAGCGGCTGCTGGGGCGAATGCGGTACTCGCTGCGCTCGCCGCTGAGGTCCACCGGGTCGGCATCGTGGGCGAAGAGGTTGATCGCCGGGGTGCAGTACAGCGCCAGGCTCTCGTCGCCGATCCGGGCATCCGCCGGCAGGGTACGCGAGAACGTGAAGCGCAGCGTCACCCGCTCGGCCAGCCGCGACGGCAGGAAGTCGCCGAGCCGCTGCAGGTCGAAGAACTGGAAGGCCTCGGGGAAGCACAGGTATTCCTGCAGGATGCGGTAGCCCTGGTAGACGTTGCGCGGGTACGGCAGCAGGGCGTCCTCGGCGGCGAACCCCACCGGCGCCAGCAGCCGGGTGGGCAGCGCCACGCGCTGGCCGTCGACCTCCAGCTCGAGCCCGGCCAGGTAGTGGCTCAGCCATAGGTAGAGGGTGCGGGCCGTGTAGCCGCTGCCGCCCAGGTGCAGGCGCAGGTCACCCACGCCCAGGGCGTCCAGGGGCTGGTCGCTGTGTACCGCCAGGTCCAGTTCCACCACCGATGACTCACGGGAGTGATGGGCCGAGACCCCGTCGTGGGCCAGCGGGTAGAGCGCCAGCTCATGGCAGGTACGAAACTCGCAGGCCGTGCCCTCCACCTCGCGGCTGGCCAGGGTGGTGCCGCGCGGCACCGCCTGGCTCCCGCTCAGGCCGTGCCAGTGCGGGGTGAACTGCACCACCGTCATGCTCGGCACCGGGCGCAGGTAGTTGGGCCACAGCATGCCGATCAGCGAGTGGGTCAGCTCGGGGAACTCGTCGTCGACCTTCTCGCGCAGCCGTCCGGACAGGAAGGCGAAGCCCTCGAGCAGGCGTTCGACGTCGGGGTCGGTGCTCTGCTCGGACAGGAAGCGGCTGAGCCCGGGATTGCCCTCGGCAAATTCCCGGCCCTGACGCTTCAGGAAGTCCAGTTCGTCCCGGTAGTAGCGGTTCAACATGTCGGCCTCAGTTCAGGCACTGGTAGCGCTTGTCGTTGAGCAGCAGATCGATGGTGGTCTGGGTCGAGTCGCGCCCCAGGTCCAGGGTGGCCTGGACCTGGAAGCGCAGCTGCAGCGGCGTGTCCTCGTTGGGCATCGCCTCGACCTCGACGCGACTCACCCGCGGCTCGAAGCGTTCGATGCACTCGCGGATGGCACGCTCGACCTTGAGCTCGAGGTCAAGCACCCCGAGCGTGGCGTCGTTGAAGTCGAGGAGCCCCAGCGCCGGAGCACATTCGCTGTGCCCGGGGTGGCTGTTGAGCAGGTCGACCAGATGACGCTTGATGGAGGTCAGGGTGGCCTCGACCGCCTCATCGTCGGTCGGCACGGGCCGTGCCGGCGACGACAGGCGTTCGAACAGCCGGGCCCCGAGCGGTCCGCTTCGATCCCTGAAGGCGGTCATGGGCTCAGTCCTTGTCGAGGCGTCCCACCAGCGACAGCTCGAAGTTGGCGCCCATGTACTTGAAGTGCGGACGCACCGCCAGCGACACCTGATACCAGCCCGGGTCGCCCTCGACGTCGGAGACCTGCACCGAGGCGGCGCGCAGCGGACGACGGCTGCGCACGTCGGCCGGCGGGTTCTCCTGGTCAGCGACGTACTGGCGAATCCAGGTGTTGAGCTCGCGCTCGAGATCCTGGCGCTCCTTCCAGGAGCCGATCTGTTCGCGCTGCAGCACCTTGATGTAGTGGGCCAGGCGATTGACGATGAACATGTAGGGCAGCTGGGTGCCGAGCTTGTAGTTGGTCTCGGCCTCGCGCCCTTCGGGAGTGTTGGGGAAGGACTTGGGCTTCTGCACCGAGTTGGCGGAAAAGAAGGCGGCGTTGTCGCTGCCCTTGCGCATGGTCAGCGAGATGAAGCCCTCCTCGGCCATCTCGAATTCCCGCCGGTCGGTGATCAGCACCTCGGTAGGAATCTTGCTCTGCAGCTGGCCCAGCGCCTCGTAGGTGTGCACCGGCAGGTTCTCCACCGCCCCGCCGCTCTGCGGGCCGATGATGTTCGGGCACCAGCGATACTTGGCGAAGCTGTCGTTCAGGCGCTCGGCGAGCAGGTAGGCGGTGTTGCCCCACAGGTAGTGGTCGTGGCTCTCGCTGACCGATTCCTCGTAGTGGAAGGACTTGACCGGGTTCTCCACCGGATCGTAGGGCATGCGCAGCAGGAAGCGCGGCGCGGTGAGCCCCAGGTAGCGGGCATCCTCGGATTCGCGCAGGCTGCGCCAGCGGGCATACTTGGGCCCCTCGAAGATCGCCTTGAAGTCCTTGATGTTGGGCAGCTCCTCGAAGCTGTCGATGCCGAAGAAGCTCGGCGCCACCGAGGACAGGAAGGGGGCGTGCGACATGGCACCCACCGAGGCGGTGTACTGCAGCAGCTTGATGTCCGGCGTCGAAGGGGTGAAATCGTAGTGGCCGATCATCGCCGCCACCGGCTCGCCGCCGAACTGGCCATACTCGGCCGCATAAACGTGCTGGTAGAGCCCGCTCTGGCTGATCTCGGGGGCGAACTCGAAGTCATCGAGCAGCTCTTCCTTGGTGGCGTGCAGCACGTTGAGCTTGATGTTCTCGCGGAAATCGGTGCGGTCGACCAGCAGCTTGAGGCCGCGCCAGGCCGATTCCAGATGCTGGAACTGCTGGTCATGCAGGATCTCGTCGACCTGGTGGCCGATCTTGCGATCGAGTTCGACGATCATGCGGTCAACGACCGACTTGTTGACCTGCTGCTGGCCGTCGTCGCTCTTGAGCAGCTCACCGATGAAGGCGGCGACGCCCTGCTTGGCGACGTCGTAGCCCTCATCGGCCGGGGCCATGCGGGTCTGGGCCATCACCTGGTCGAGCAGGGAAACGTCCTCGGTCTCGGTGTTCTTGGCGGACTGGGCCTGAGTCTGGGTAGATTCGGTCATGGTACGTGCCTCGCTTCCGTGCGTGGAAATCAGGAATCGCTGGCGGGAGATTCGCCGTCGAGCAGCTCGAGCTCGCTCAACAGCTGATCCCGGGCTTCCGGGTTCTCGATCAGGGCCTGAAGGCGTTCGCGAAACGCCGGCACGTTGCCGAGCGGCCCCTTGAGCGCGACCAGCGCCTCGCGCAGCTCGACCAGCTTGCGCAGCTCTGGCACCTGACGCGCCACGCTGTCCGGTGCGAAGTCCTGCAGGGAGTTGAACTCGAGCTCGACGCCCAGTTCGCGGCCCTCTGCCTCGGCGCCTTCCTCGAGACGATTCGGCACGCTTGCCTGCAATCCCAGGCCAGCCTCGCGCATCACGGACTGGAAGTTGTTCTTGTCCACCGAGACCGCTTCGCGCTCCTCGATGGGCGTCTCCTCGCCCCCGCCCTTGAAATCGCCGACCACCAGCAGCTTCTGGGGCAGCTCGGTCTCGGCCTGTTGATCACCGGTAGCGGGAACGTACTTGATGTTGATGCGCTCTTTGGGCGCAACGGAGCCTTCCTTGGACATGGCGAACCTCTCCCTGCGAATGACGACTCGAACTCGTATGGAGCACGACGAACCACTTCCGAGTCCAAGCGAAGCAAATCGCATGAAACGAACGTGGTTAGCCAGCTGAATTCGGCGGCGAGTGGAATGCTTGAACCATCGACCGGCCTGTGAAAGTGCGTGACGCTAACACCCAACCAAAGACCACCGCAGCCTGACGCCAGATGGCGACAGGTGATATCACAAAGAGTTACAAAGAAACTTATTCGGGAAATATCCTCTAAAAAGCCACGATCTATCGTCAATTTCGTACAAGGCGATGCATGAGCGTACACAGATGCCATATGTGTAAGATTTTTCTTACATCAAGGGCCTGTGATCACGCACATTGCTCATCGAACGAATAGGACACAAGACAGAAAATGAGAATCACTTTTTTCGAGAGGATGCTACCGGCTACATTCCAGGACGGAGTGCTTGGGCAGGCGCTGCAATATGTCCGCTCCAGTTGAGCCATCCCACATGAAGTGCGGGGCCGGTGAGGAGCACACCCGACATTCGCGGTAGCAGGTTGCGCGAATGCGTCTTCAGCGCAAGGCAGCAGCGGCATGCATCAGCGCTCACTCATCAGGAAGTCGCCAACGCTGACATATGCCGCCGCCAGGGCCTCGGCCCTGGCGGCGAAGACGGTGCCCGCCAACGCGAGCATGGGCGGGAACACCGCCAAGGCGCGAGGCGATCAGGCCTCGATCGGGGCGCGCCAGTCGTCGGAGCCGGAGGTGCCGGCGACGGTGTGTTCCCAGTCGATCTTGCGGTAGGCCAGGGACACGTCCATCAGCTGGGTGAATTCAGCGCTGTTGGAATCCTGAGCGTGGGGCATGCGCAGGTTGATGTCGACGATGGTGGCGTCGGTCAGCGAGGTGGTGAAGAAGTGCTCCTGCTTGCCCTCCACGGAGGTGCGATACCACTTCAGCTCGACGTTGGGCAGCATCTCGCCGGAGGCCAGGGCGTTGTACATCAGCGGCACGGCCTTGTTCAGGGCCACGGTGAAGATGAACGGCTTGTGGGCGCGCTGGCCGGCGGGCTGGCCGGACTGCGGGTCGGTCGGCACGGTGACGATGTGCTTGAACTCCTGCACCAGCATCTCGTCCTCGTGGCCCTCGACGTAGATGTTGCCGACGGACTCGGGGGTGAAGGCTCCGGCGGTGATGTTGCCCTGGGTCTGGCCTTCGATGCTGATATAACACGGCGTGGGCATGGGTCTGCTCCTTGACGTTGAATGATAATGTCCGATGGACACCCTAAAAGGAGCACGCCCTGTGCCAATAAACACATTTCATTTAAAAATCAATAAATTGCAAAAATACTCACTACAATGATTAAGTTGGTTTAGGCAAGATCTTGCCCAGATCGAGCAAAAAGTTGCCCAGCGGGCAAAAAGTTGCCCGCTCCTCTCAGGCCCTTGGCGTGGCGAAAGCCATCACCTCGGCCACGCCAGCCTTTGCCAATGCCAATTGAATCAGGCGGTCGAGGCCCAGGGCCACGCCGCTGCCTGCCGGCATGCCGGCCTCGAGAGCAGCCAGCAGACGCTCATCCACATCCACCTCGGGAATGCCGGCCATGCGGCGGGCGGCATTGTCCTCTTCGAAGCGAGTGCGCTGTTCCTCGGCGTCGGTGAGCTCGTCGTAGCCGTTGGCGAGCTCGATACCGTCCCGGTAGACCTCGAAGCGCGAGGCCACCCACTCGCCGTCTTCCGGGTCACGATGGCGGCGGGCCAGCGCCGCCTGGCTGGCGGGATAGTCCACCACCACGTCGATGCTGTCCCGGCCCAGATGTGGCTCGATGGAAAGACTGATCAGCAGATCGAGGCAGTCGTCGCGGGTGGCCTCCGCCATGCCGAGCCCACCGGTCTCGGCGGCCAGGCGGCGCAGCGCATCCAGCGGCTCACGAAAGGGGTCTAGCGCGAGATGCTCGCGGAACAGCTCACGATAGCGGCGGCGGCGCAGCGGCCCGGGGTCGGATGGCAGCACTCGGCGAATCAGCGCCTCGGTCTCGGCGATCAGGCCGTCCAGATCGAGGCCCGGGCGGTACCACTCCAGCATGCTGAACTCGAGGTTGTGTCGCCCGCCTACCTCCCCGTCGCGGAAGCTGCGGGCGATCTGGAAGATCGCCCCGCTGCCGGCGGCCAGCAGCCGCTTCATGTGAAATTCCGGCGAGGTCTGCAGCCACAGCCGCTCGCGGCCAGAAGGCGTCACCGCCTCGCATGACAGCGACGCCAGGTGCAGGTCGGTGCTGCCGCCGTGACCGAGCACCGGCGTCTCCACCTCCCACACCCCGCGTTCGGCGAAGAAGGCGCGCACCTTGGCCAGCAGCCGCGCCCGCTCGCGTAACGTCGCGATCTCGGCCGAGGGCCGCCAATCAACCATCATCGATACATCTCCTGAGACAACAAAGGCCACACCCGAGAGAGTGTGGCCATCGGAGCCGTAAGCTGGAAGCTGGAAGCTGGAAGCTGGAAGCTGGAAGCTGGAAAACAGCTTGCCACCCAACCCTGGCGCCAAGGTTTTTCCTCCCGCTTCAAGCTCCCGGCGAAGCCGGGTCGGGTTGTCTTCCAACTTCCAGGCGCGAAGCGCCGCTCTTCCAGCTTCAACCTCCGGGCAAAGCCCGGCTCAGGCGCGAGAGACGTACTCACCCGTACGCGTATCGACCTTCAGCACTTCGCCCTGGTTGATGAACAGCGGCACGCGCACCACGGCACCTGAGGACAGGGTCGCCGGCTTGGAGCCGCCCTGGGCGGTGTCGCCCTTGAGGCCGGGGTCGGTCTCGGTCACTTCCAGTTCGATGAAGTTCGGCGGGTTAACGGCGATGGCGTTGTCGTTCCACAGGGTCACGGTGTAGACGACCTGCTCCTTGAGCCACTTGTCGGTATCGCCCAGGGCCTTCTTCTCCACGGCGTACTGCTCGAAGGAGCCGTCGGTCTTCATGAAGTGCCACATGTCGCCGTCGGTGTAGAGGTACTCCATGTCCAGCTCGAGAACATCGGCGCCTTCCAGGGACTCGCCGGACTTGAAGGTCCGCTCCCAGACGCGGCCGGTCATCAGGTTGCGCAGCTTGACGCGGTTGAAGGCCTGGCCCTTGCCCGGCTTGACGTAGTCGTTCTCGAGGATGGCGCAGGGGTCACCATCCAGCATGACCTTCAGACCGCCCTTGAATTCGTTGGTAGAATAGTTCGCCATGATGATCGTTCCATATTCCAGCGCGCCGACGGCCGATGCCGCGGGCGCGAGCAAGCAAATGACAGTGGCCGAGGGGCTATCCCTCGCTCGCCTCGAAGTGTGCCCCGCATGATAACCCGAAGCCCGATTCCTTTGCAGTGCCACCCCGCCGAGCCCGCTCCCGGCGCCTGGCAGGCCCAGTTGGCCGGCGCTATCCGCGACCCGCACGAACTCTGCCGCCGCCTCGGCCTCGCTCCCGAATGGGTGCCCGGCGCCGAGACCGGCCATACGCTGTTCGAGGTGCGCGTACCCGAGGCCTACCTGGCCCGCATCCGCGCCGGCGACCCACACGACCCGCTGCTGCGTCAGGTGCTGCCGCTCGGCGAGGAGGGCGAGGCCACGCCCGGCTACGTGGCCGACCCCCTCGAGGAAGCCGACCACACGCCCCGTCGCGGGCTGATCCACAAGTACGCCGGCCGGGTCCTGCTGATCGCAAGCCCCGCCTGCGCGGTGAACTGCCGCTACTGCTTCCGTCGCCATTTCCCTTACGAGGAGAACGCACCTTCGCGGGCGCAGTGGGAAGAGACGCTGGCCTACCTGCGCGATGACGCTTCCATCGTTGAAGCGATTCTCTCCGGCGGCGATCCCCTGGCGGCCAGCGACCGGCAACTGGCCTGGCTGGTCGAGCGCCTGGCGGCCATCCCGCACCTCAAGCGGCTGCGGATACACACCCGGCTGCCCGTAGTGATCCCCGACCGCATCGATGGCGCCCTGCTCGACTGGCTGGGCGGCACGCGGCTTCAGAAGGTCATGGTGCTGCACATCAACCACGCCCAGGAGATCGACGAGGCCGTGGTCGAGGCCTGTCGTCGGCTGCAGGCGACGGGAGTGACGCTGCTCAACCAGAGCGTGCTGCTGCGCGGCGTCAACGATAACGTCGAGTCGCTGGCCGCGCTCTCCGAGCGGCTGTTCGAGGCCGGCATCCTGCCCTATTACCTGCACGTGCTCGACCCGGTGGAAGGCGCCGCCCACTTCAACGTGGCCGACGACACGGCCCGCGCGCTGGTCACCAAGCTCAGGACACGGCTGCCCGGTTTTTTGATGCCGACCCTGGTGCGCGAGGTGCCGGGCGAGACCAGCAAGACGCCGCTCTGAAGAGGGAAGAGGGAAGAGGGAAGAGGGAAGAGGGAAGCCTGAAGTGACCCTGAAAAAGTAGACACCTCGATCAGGCTGCGGCTTCAAACGCCTCGGGCGACAACCCGCCCAAGGCACCATGAAGCCGCACCTTGTCGTAATACTCTTCGATATAATATTCCGCCTCGGCCTGCAGGTCGGTGCGACTCTGCTTCTCCAAACGACGGAGCCACTCTTCCTTCAACTGGGCAAAGAAGCTCTCGGAGCAGGCATTATCCCAACAAT
>NZ_JBIEKH010000029.1:0-42541 GCF_043496985.1 Halomonas sp. B23F22_20 | reverse complement strand
CCCGTCGCCCGTCGCCCGTCGCCCGTCGCCCGTCGCCCGTCGCCCGTCGCCCGTCGCCCGTCGCCCGTCGCCCGTCGCCCGTCGCCCGTCGCCCGTCGCCCGTCGCCCGTCGCCCGTCGCCCGTCGCTCAGCGTATCCGATCCATGATCCGCACTTCATGCAACGGCACCCCGTGGTGCCGTGCAGCCTGCCAGCGTTCATCGCTGCTTTCCTTGCTGGCCAGACGATAAATAGCGATTCGCCGGGGTAAGAACACCAGCTCCGCCAGCGCCCACGCCACCAGAAATCCGCAGCCGGCAAGCCACCAGCCGGTGGGATCGAAGCGAAGCGCCAGGCCGTAGCTGATCACCGGGGTCATCAACAAAGCGAACCAAAGCTGGTGGACGCCAAAGAAACGATGGTCATTCAACATCTGGCGGCGAATCAGCCTGGCAGAACGCACTACAGGGGAAGCCGTCATGGTCATGTCGGGTCTGAGCCATTTCGAAGATGGCCATACTGTGTCAAAACTGGCGCCGACCGATCGTTACATCACAGGCTTAAAGCAACTGCTAATTCAGCTAAAGTTACAGTAGAGGTGCTTCTTGTAACATATTGATACCTGAGAGCGCGATCTACTGCCTATTGCCGGCTTCGCTATTTAGTATCGATATAGCGGTGGGCGTTGAAGGTAGCGACCCACTCGGGGTGATACACCATCAGGATGCTCATCAGCATGCCGGTGATGAAGGCTTCCGAAGGCATCAGCAGCGGCAGGAAGCGGGCATACTCCAGGGCCTGGTGCATGGCCTCGGCATCGGTGGCGCCCAGCGCCATCAATCCCACCGCAGCCAAACCGCTGCCCAGCGCAGTGAGCGCCGAGCCGAAGAAGGCGCAGACGAACAGGAAGACCATCAGATGATCGGGCAGGCGTCGGTCGACCCATCGCCAGACGAGGCTGATGATCAGTACCGGCACCACGCCAGTCACCAGCACGTTGACGCCCAACAGTGACCAGGCATCCCGGCCCAGCAGCACCATGACCAGGTTCACCAGGGTCACCGACACCAGCGCCAACGGCGCCTTGAACAGCAGCGTCAGCAAGGCGGTGAACATCAGGTGAAGGGTCAGCCACTCCACCGCCTGGGCCCTGAGCTGCCACAGCAACATGACCACGACGGTGGCCGCCAACCAACGATGCTGATGGGCACGATCGACCAGTAGCGCCTGCCACGGACGACGTGTCAGCGCCAGCCCGAGAAAGGCCAGCGACATGCCGCTTCCCAGCCACAGCAGCCAAGGCGCCAGCACCGGCTCGGAAAAGGACATCGCGCCGCTCCCGATTGCGTTACGTCCTCGCCGTCGATCTAGGCGAAGACCACCGTCTTGTTGCCATGCACCAGCACACGATCCTCGAGATGCCAGCGCAGGCCGCGAGCAAGCACGGCCTTCTCCACGTCGCGGCCAAAGCGCACCAGATCGTTGGGCGTGTGACAGTGGCTGACACGATGGATGTCCTGCTCGATGATCGGACCGGCATCCAGGTCTTCGGTGACGTAGTGGCAGGTGGCGCCGATCAGCTTGACGCCACGCTGATACGCCTGATGGTAAGGCTTGGCACCGGCGAAGGACGGCAGGAAACTGTGGTGAATGTTGATCACGCGACCGGCGTATCGCTCGCAGAGGCTGGGCGGCAGGATCTGCATGTAGCGCGCCAGCACCACGCAATCAGCCCGCGTTTCGTCAACCAGACGCTGCACCTCGGCGAAAGCGACCGACTTGTCGTCGGGATCGACCGGGACGTGATGGTAGGGAATACCGTGCCACTCGGTCAGCGAGCGCATGTCATCATGATTGGAAATCACCGCGGCAATGTCGCAGTCGAGCTCATTGGCGGTCCAGCGATACAGCAGGTCCACCAGGCAGTGGCTCTCGCGGGATACCATCAGTACCACGCGACGACGCTGATGGGTATCGGTCAGCGCCCAGTCCATGCCGAATTCATCGGCAATAGGTGAAAAGGCATCGCGCAAGGCCTCGGCAGACATACCGATGGAATCGGCCAGGATCACGTAGCGCATGAAGAAGCGCCCCGACTCCAGGTCGGAGTGCTGGCTGGCTTCGGTGATGGAACCGCCCTGGCCGGTAATGAAGCTGGAGACGCGCGAGACGATTCCCAATCTGTCGGGGCAGGAAACCACGAGCCGGTAATAGTGTGACATCGAAAGACCGTAACCCTGGAAGTGTCGAACGGACCTGCATTGTAGCGAAATCCCCGGCGCAAGACAGACCCGTACACCAGTGATTCCGTCGCGTTGTGGGCCAACGCCACGATCCCGTATAGTGAAAACCACATTTTCCGTTTCCGGCCCCTCGATGCCTCAACCCCGCGTCCAGATTCGCCCCCGCCGCCGCCCTCCCCTGCGTTTCCTGCCGCTGGGGGGCTGCGGGGAGATTGGCATGAACCTCAACCTCTACGGCTACGGGGAGAAGAACCACGAGGAAAGCTGGATCGCCGTGGATTGCGGCATGATGATCCGCCAGGATCTGCCCGACAGCCCGCTTCAGGTACCTGACCTGTCGACCCTCGGCACGCTGGACATCACGCCTGAGGCGCTGATCATCACCCACGGCCACGAAGATCATATCGGCGCTGCCGCCTGGCTGTGGCCCCAGTGGGGATGTCCGATCCACGCCACTCCTCTGGCGGCCGGCCTGCTACGCGCCAAGTTCGCCGAGCGCGGCCTCAGCCAGCAGGCCATCCAGGTCATCGAACCCGGAGAGGCGCTGAGCGTCGGTGCCTTCACTCTGCGCTACCTGCCGCTGACCCACTCGATTCCCGAGAGCTGCGCACTGCTGATCGCTGCCGGCTGCCATCGGGTGTTGCACACGGGAGACTGGAAACTCGATCCGGCTCCGCTGATCGGCCCCACCGTAGATTCCGAGACCTACCGCGCCCTGGCCCCGGTCGACCTGGTGGTGGGTGATTCCACCAACGCTCCCGTGCCAGGGCACTCGCGCAGCGAGGGGCTAGTCGCCGACGCTCTCGCTGCGGCTATCGACGGCTGCCAGGGGCGCGTGGTGGTGAGCTGCTTCGCCAGCAACCTGGCCCGCGTGCTGGCCATTGGCCGCGCCGCCGAGCGCTGTGGCCGCCGGATCAGCCTGATGGGGCGCTCGATGGAGCGGATGGTCGGCGTGGCCCGGGGGCTCGGCTACCTGGACGACCTGCCGCCCCTGGTCCCGGTCACCGACCTCGGCTACCTGCCACCCGACGAGGTACTGGTGATCGCGACCGGCAGCCAAGGGGAACCCCGCGCGGCGCTGTCGCGGCTCGCCAAGGGTCGGCACCCGCATTTCGAGCTTGAACCCGGCGACAGCGTCATCTTCTCCTCCAAGGCCATCCCGGGCAACGAACGGCTGATCGAGCGCCTCAAGCGAGGCCTGACACGACTCGGCGTATCGCTGCTGGACGAGACCAACCATGCGGAACTGCACGCCTCGGGCCATCCTGCCCAGGAAGAGCTCGCCACCCTGTATGGCTGGGTCCGCCCCCGGCACCTACTGCCGGTACATGGCGAATCCCGCCATCAGCAGGCTCATCAGGAAGTGGCCACGGCACTCGGCATCATGGCCCCGCTGATCCCCCGCAATGGCGACATGATCCGCCTGGACGCCGAGGGCCTGCATCTAGACAAGCGTCATCCCCAGACGCCACGTATCATTCACCAGGACGAGGTGGCCAGGCTGCCAGGTCTCGGCGGCAGCGCCGAACACCGACATGGCCAGCTGTACCTGGCCCTGACGGTCACCGCCGCCACCAACGGCGGCTGGACGCGTATCGGCCGCCTGCTGCTGGATACCAGTGACGCTAGTCCGCTGGACGAAGATGCCTTCAGCGACTGGCTCGACGACTGTCTCGATGACATTCGGGTGGAATCGCTCGCCGAGCTGCGACTGGCATTGCGCCCCCGCATGCTCGCCTGGTTCGGCGACCATCTACGCCGCATGCCAGAGATCCATCTGCAGATACTCGCCGCAGAAGCCGAGATGCCGGGATAAGGGTAGTGAGTGGTGAGTCATCCCGGATGGCATGGCCCTGAGCAACGACAAACCCCGAAGGTCGTGACCTTCGGGGTTTACGTATCACGCTGCGCTTGTCATTGCCAAATGGCGCGCGTGCATTGGCGCTGGCTTCACGCCTTGTCGGCAGCCTTCTTCGGCGGACGCCCACGCTTGCGCTGCGGCTGTTCGGGGACCAGATCCTCGATCGACAGGCCGGCCTCGTTGATCTGTTCACGAATTTCGGCAAGCTTGCGAGCCTTGAGAGCCTCTTCTTCCTGGCGCTGACGCTCTTCGTCGTGCTTCTGCTCGATGACCTCGCCGATCACCTCGGCCAGCTTGTGGAGTTGCTCCATGCTGAGTTGACGCGCCGCCGCTCGGGCGACGTTCTTGTTGCGAGCGATGCGCTCCAGGGTATGTTCTGACATTGCCCTCTCCATGAAGAAAATTGACGCACGGCCTATATGTGACCGATGTACGGAAAAGTATATGCGCCGCTGTCACTTTGGCAAGAAAAGCGACACAAAAATACATCCAGATGATATAGAAAGACCAGGCGGGAGGAGTGGCGATCAAACCGAAAAACCCTAGGTATTGGTAGAAAGGAAGAAAGCAGCGAGGGCAGCGTTCCATGCACCACCCTCGCTCATTGCTGGATAACTACCCCCCGGTCATGTTCATGAAGCGCACTACCTGCACATCGCCGTCGGTGGTGAAATGATGCCGCTCAGGCTTGAGAGGCATGGCAGCCACGATGGCTTCCTTGAGGGCATCGATATCGCCGGGATGGCGACGCAGCACGGCACGAAGATCCACCGAGTGTTCATTACCGAGGCATAGCAACAGGCGCCCTTCCACAGTGACCCGGACGCGATTGCAGCTGGCGCAGAAGTTATGGCTGTGCGGCGAGATGAAGCCAACCCGTGTATCGCTATCGGGCATCTGAAAATAGCGGGATGGTCCCATCGTCGACTCGGTGGTGGGCACCAGGCGATGACGCGCCTCGATCAGTGCCTGGACGTCATCGCTGGAACAGAAGGTCTCGTCGCGAGTATGGTCCGAGACATCTCCCAGGGGCATTTCCTCGATGAAGCTGATGTCGAGCCCTTCGCGACGAGCGAAGTCCACCAGCTCGACGACTTCGTCGTCGTTACGCCCCTTGAGAATGACCGCATTGAGCTTGATCCGATCAAAGCCGACCGCCTTGGCCGCACGGATGCCATCGATCACCTTGTCCAGATCCCCCGTGCGGGTCAGTCGACGGAAGCGCTCCTTGTCGAGGGAATCGATGCTGATATTGAGACGCTGGAGCCCCCCTTCCCGCAGCCGCTCGGCATACTTGGGAAGGCTGGCACCGTTGGTCGTCATGGCGAAGTCCCTGAGCCCCGGCAGCGCACCGATGTCCGCCACCAGGCGATCGATGTCCCGGCGAACCAGCGGCTCGCCTCCCGTCAGGCGGATCTTCTCCACGCCAAGTTCGGTAAAGGCCCTCGCCACCAGTGACAGCTCCTCGAGAGTGAGCACCTGGGCGCGTGGCAGGAAGGTCATCTCCTCGCTCATGCAATAGACGCAGCGAAAATCACACCGATCAGTGACCGAGATGCGGACATAGCGCACTCGCCTGCCGAAATCGTCGATGAGTTCGTCGGTCATGATGAAGTCTCCCAGCGTCTGGCATCTTGATGATCGGTCTCACGTTCGGCCACCCAATAGTCGCCGCTGGCGGAGTGCTCCTTCTTCCAGAAGGGCGCACGGGTCTTGAGGTAATCCATGATGAAATCGCAGGCCTCGAAGGCGGCGCGCCGGTGGGCACTGGCGACTACCACTAACACGATGGGATCCCCGGGGGCCAGACGCCCAACCCGGTGAATCACCCTGATGCCCTGAAGCGGCCAACGCGACTCGGCCTCGTCGGCGATCGACTCGAGGGCCGATTCGGTCATGCCCGGATAATGCTCCAGGCTCAGCGCTTCGATGTCAGGTCGTTCGTTGAAATCACGTACCAGGCCGGTGAAGCTGACCACCGCGCCGATATCGGTGCGCTCTGCGAGCACTTCTCGCTGCACGGCGCCGGCGTCGAAAGTTTGTTGTTGTACGCGCACACGTGACATATTCAGCCTCCGGTGACCGGGGGAAAGAAGGCAACCTCGTCCTGGGCGGTCAGCGGCGTGGCATTGCCTGCCATCACCTGATTGACGGCACATAGCACGCGCCCTTCCTCGAGGCCGGCGAAGCGAGGATCCATGGCCTTCAGCGCCGCCTTGAGCCCGCCCACGTCGGCACGCTCGAGCGATTCGAACGGCACAGACACTTCGCCGACACCGAGGCGCTCACGCAGTTCGGCCAGGCATTTGACCAGTACGCAGGGCTCATCCAGCACACAGCGAGCCCCCAGGGTCACCTCGCCGGCCTCGCCCTCACCGGTGACGATAGGCGCTTCACCGAGCCCCATATCGCGACGGTAATCGCCGGAGCGGCCTCCGCTCTTGGCATCCAGGTGGATCTCGCCAATTTCCATGTCCTTGTCCACCGCCTTGCACATGTCATAGAGCGTCAAACAGGCCACCGACACGGCCGTCAACGCCTCCATCTCGACCCCGGTGCGGCCGGTCAGCCGGCAGCTGGCGGTGACCCGCACGCAGGCGTTGGCCTCGTCCAGCTCGAACGCCACGCTGACCTTGGAGAGGGGCAGCGCATGACACAGCGGGATCAGCTCGTGGGTCCGCTTGGCGGCCTGAATGCCGGCGATCCGCGCCGTCGCCAGCACGTCGCCCTTGGGCAGACCGCCGTCGGCGAGCAACGCCAGGGTCGCGGTGCGCATGTGGATCACGCCGGAAGCACTCGCCTCGCGGTGAGTCTCGGGCTTGTCACCGACATCGACCATGTGGGCTTCGCCGCGGGCATTGAGGTGGGTCAGGCTCATGAAAGGGGCCTCATGACAATCGGGAAAGGGGTTGAATGACCACCGCTTCGCCGGGCTCGACCGACCCGCGGGTCGCGTCGAGCTCGATCAGGCAATCGGCGGCCACCATCGAGGACAGGATGCCGGAGCCCTGCGCACCGGTCGGTCGCACCCAGCGCCGGCCATGCTCATCGCTGCGGAGGATGCCGCGCAGGTAGTCGGTGCGGCCAGAGCGGCTTCTCAGCGGTGCGTCGGCCAGGGCGTACTCTCGTTCGGGCTCGAAATCGGCACGTCCCTGCAGCCGCCTCAGCAGCGGCGCGACGAACTGCAGGAACGTCACCATCACCGCCACCGGGTTGCCGGGCAGGCCGAGGAACGGCACCTGGCGAGCGCCGAGTACGCCGCAGGCCAGCGGCCGACCGGGGCGAATGGCAATACGCCAGAAGGCCAGCTGGCCCACTGTCTCCAGCGCCTGCCGTGTGTAATCCGCCTGGCCCACTGATACGCCGCCACTGGTCAGCACCAGATCGGCGCATCGAGCGGCCTCTTCCAGTGCCGCGACGACGGCCGCGGGATCGTCGCTCAGGATGCCGAGGTCGATCACCTCGGCGCCGTGTTCCCTCAGCAGGCCATGCAGGCTGAAACGGTTGGCGTCATAGATGCCAGCCGCAGGCAACGGCTCCCCTGGCGCGGTCACTTCATCGCCGGTGGAGAAGATCGCCACCCGGGGGCGGCGGAACACCACCGCGTCAGCAAGGCCAAGTGATGCCACAAGCCCCAGTTCGGCGGCACCGAGCCGGTGACCGATGGTCAGGGCACGCTGGCCGTGAGCGATATCTTCTCCGGCCTGGCGCACGTGCTGGCCACGACGCACGGCCTCGGGTCGGTCGACGCTCACCTCTGCTGCCATCTCACGCAGCTGCTCGCGCATGATCACCGTATCGGCGCCCGGCGGCAGCGGCGCGCCGGTGGTGATCGCCACGCACTCGCCCGGCGCCAACGGGACCTCGCGGCGATGCCCCGCCAGCACTTCGCCGACCAGCCGCCAGCGAACCGGCGGCTCGCCCTGCTCTGGCCAGGCCAGGGCGATGCCATCCATGGCGGCATTGGTGTTCTGTGGCACGTCGATGGGGGAGATCACCTCCTCGGCCAGCACCCGACCGAGCAGGTCATCGAGGGGCAACCGCTCCGCGGGCAGAACGTCGGCAACCAGCTCGGCCAGGGCCTTGCGCGCCTCATCCGGTGTCAGCATGTGCTCGCCGAGTTCGAAGCAGGAAAGCGTCATGCCCGAGGCTCCTCGTGGCGCGGCCGACGCTGGTCGGACCAGCGTCCGGGCCAGGCGGCCACCCAGTCGGCAAGTCGCTCGAGGTCGTTGAGATCCAGCGCCTCCACCCCAGCCGGCAGGGGCGGCGCACCATCGCTGGCCACCGCCTTGATCCAGCCATCCTCGGCGGCCCGCAGCGGCTTGCCCACGTCTTCACGGTAGAGCTCCAGCTTGGGCAACGGCCAGGCCTTGAAGCCCTCTACCAGCACCAGGTCCGGCGCCTGAGGCCGCACCATGGCGACCAGCTCGGCAAGATCGGCCTCCTCGCGGTCTGGCGTTTCCATCATCAACGCGATCCGCGCCCCGGAAGCCACCAGCATCGGCTCGGCGCCGGCCTGGCGCAGCCGATGGCTGTCCTTGCCAGGCTGGTCCACGTCGAAGGCGTGGTGGGCGTGCTTGATCACCGCCACCCGAAGCCCACGCTGACGCAGCGCCGGCAGTAGCCGCTCCAGCAGGGTGGTCTTGCCGGTACCGCTCCAGGCGGCGATGCCCAGCAGCGGCAAGTCATCCAGCAGCGGCAGCGGGCCAGCGTTCGCGTCGCTCATGGCCGCGCCTCCTCGAGACGCCGACGATCGGCCTCGGTGTTGAGGTTGGCAAAGGCCTCGACGCAGTCCGACATATCCACGGGCTGCCAGGCGTGACGCGCATACCAGCGATCAATCTTGCGTTCGCCGGCGGCCAGCGCCTGTGCCAGATCGTCGGCCAGCGAGCGGCGGATTAGTGCCACCACCGGGTGCAACCGCTCGCCATCATGGGCCACGGCGATGTCGGCCTTGCCACGGCCGCCGACCAGACGAGCGACCAGGTCATTCGGCAGCGACGGACTGTCGCAGGGCACTACCACGACCCAGTCGGTGGTCGCCGCCCGCAGCCCGCTGTAGATACCCATCAACGGCCCCTGATACCCCGCCTCGACGTCGCCGATGACTCGATCGCCCCACTCGGTATAGGCATCGGCATGGCGATTGGCATTGATCAGCAGCTCCGCCACACGACCGACGAGGGGGGCGCGGGCATGGCAGACCAGGGGGCGACCGGCGAAAGGCGCGAGGCCCTTGTCGCGGCCGCCCATGCGTCGGCCCTGGCCACCGGCCAGGACCAGGCCGGTGAGGGCGTCACGATGGATCACAACGAGGCTCCAGCAGGATGTTCGGGCATGGCCTCATGATGCCTCAGCCTCGCCGCAGGTTCCATGACCAGAGGGTCAGGTTCGGTGCCGATCGCGACATCGGAGGCGTCATGACTTATCGCCACGGCCTGCAAACGGTATCATCCGTCAATAATTTTCCACGACATACCATTCTCCGACATGAGCAGGATCGCGGCACGCACCGTGAACGATATCAATGGATGAAGGTTTCGACGTAGGCGCACGCCTCCGCCAACTGCGCCTGGAACGGGGGCTTTCCCAGCGCGAGCTCGCCAAGCGCGCACAGGTCACCAACAGCAGTATCTCGCTGATCGAACAGAACAGCGTCAGTCCCTCGGTGAGTTCGTTGAAGAAGATCCTCGATGCCCTGCCGGTGTCGATCAGCGCCTTCTTCGCCGGGGAGGAAACCAGCCACCCCCGCCCTTTCTACAAGGCCGGCGAGCTGACCGAGATCGGCGACGGCAAGCTCTCATGGCGGCTGGTCGCCGCCCGACGCCCGGATCGACGCATGTCGGTGCTTCACGAGCGCTATCCACCGGGCTCCGACAGCGGCGAAGAGATGCTCGAACACGACGGCGAGGAAGGCGGCGTGGTGATCTCCGGCCAGATCGAGATCACCGTCAACGGCGAGGTGGAGGTCCTGTCGGAAGGCGACGCCTACTACTTCGATTCACGCCTGCCCCACCGCTTTCGCAACATCGGCGAGCGGGAGTGCGTGATCGTCAGCGCCAATACCCCGCCGTCGTTCTCTGACGGCGGGGAAGAGTTGCATCATGGGTAATAGCGACTGGTGAGTGGCGAGCCACGGGCAACGCACTACCCGTCGCCCGTCGCCCGTCGCCCGTCGCCCGTCGCCCGTCGCCCGAGGCTAGGACTCCTCCCCCGCCCGATACAGCGTCTGGATGCTGGAGAAGTCCAGCCGACCGCTGCCCTGGGCGCTGTGCAGGGCGAACAGGTTGCGAGCCTGGGAGCCCATGGGCACGCTGGCACGGGTCTTGAGCGCCAGCTCCCAGGCAAGCCCCAGGTCCTTGGCCATCAGGTCGGTGAGGAAGCCGCCCTGATAGTCGCGGGACGACGCCGAACCCTCCATCACCCCCGGCCAGGGGTTATAGACATTCAGCGCCCAGTTACCGCCGCTGCTCTGCTTCATGATCTCGGACAGTACAGCGGGATCCAGCCCATTCTTGACGCCCAGTGCCAATGCCTCTGCCGTGCCGCTCATCAGGATACCGAGCAGCATGTTGTTGCAGATCTTGGCCACCTGGCCGGCACCCACCTCACCGGCATGGAAGATATTCTTGCCCATGACCTCGAGCACCGGCGTCGCCTTCTCGAAGCCGGCCGCATCACCGCCGACGATGAAAGTCAGGGTGCCGGCCTTGGCACCGCCGATGCCGCCTGAGACGGGGGCGTCCAGGTAAGTCAGGCCGCGTGCGGCCGCGGCCTCGCCGACCAGGCGAGCATCGTCCGGGGAGATGGTCGAGGCATCGATGATCAGCGGCTGGTGCGTCAGGTCGTCGAGCAGCCCGGGCGCCTGGTCGCTGCCGAGATAGAGCCCGCGCACGTGAGCGCCTGCAGGCAGCATGGAGATGACCACCTCGGCGTCGCGACAGGCGGCCGCGGCACTCTCGGCGCGCCGGGCTCCCTGCCCCTCCAGCGCCGCCACGGCGTCCTCGACCAGGTCGAAGACGCAGACGTCGTAGCCGGCGCTCAGCAGGTTGGCGGCCATCGGCGCGCCCATGTTGCCGAGTCCGATGAAGGCGATTGTCATGGCGTTGCTCCTTGAGTCCGATACAGGAAGCACTTCCTGAAGGCTATTGATGTTGTTGTGCAATACGGCAATCGCGCGAATCGACTAGCCGACCCGGCGGCCCACACCGAGATCTCTCAACGGGTGCGCTTCGCTCGACCAGGGCGAGGCCAGCATCGCCTGGATGTCCGCCTCCGGCACGCTGGCCACATCGGCATGCGACCAGCGCGGCTGCTTGTCCTTGTCGATCAGCAGGGCACGCACGCCCTCGGCCAGGTCACCCTGATGGCAGCACTGCACCGAGAGCCCGAGCTCGTCGCGGAAGGCATCGGCCAGGCTGGAGTGGCGGTGGCGCTCCAGCATCCGCCATACCAGATGGGCGGTCATGGGGCAGCCGCTGGACAGTCGGGCTCGGTTGGCCGAGAGCCAGGGGTCATCGCGATCGTCGGCCAGGATGCGCGCCACGGCATCGCTGGGCCCGACCTCGCCGACCAACGCCTGCAGGTGGTCGCGCCGCGGCCAAACCTGGCCCTCTGGCGCGGCGCCGCGAGCCTCGAAGCGATCGAGCACGCCCTGCACGGCGAGCCGGCAGTCGGCCGGCTCGCGGTCGCCGTAATCGGCCTCGGCCAGGGCGCCGAGCAGGTCGTCGCGGCGCTCACGCGGCACGAAGCGGTCCGCCAGCCCCAAGTCCAGGGCGTCGCGGGCATTGAGCTGGGCGCCGGTGAGCCCCAGATAGGCGCCGATACCGGGGGGCATGCGATTGAGGAACCAGCTGGCGCCGATGTCGGGATACAGGCCGATGGTGATCTCGGGCATGGCGATCAGCGTGGTCTCGGTGACCAGTCGCTGGAAGCCACCGGCCATCAGTCCCAGGCCGCCGCCCATGACGATGCCATCGCCCCACACAAGCAGCGGCTTGGGATAGGTATGGATACGATGATCGAGCCGATATTCGGCGGTGAAATAGGTTTCGGGAAACAGGCCGCCGCGCGCCGCACCGCGGACATCCCCCTCCTCGGCGAGGGAACGGTACAGCGCTACCACGTCGCCGCCGGCACAGAAGGCCTTGTCGCCGGCCCCCTCGAGCCACACCGCGACCACGCTGCGGTCCACTGCCCAGGCCTCGAGCTTGGCCGCGAGGGACTGAATCATCTCCAGCGACAGGGCATTGAGCGACTTCGGGGCATTGAGAGTGGCCACGCCCACCCGACCGCCGCCACACGTAGGCAATTCGTCGAAACTGACCGCAAGGTCCGACATCAGTGTCTCTCCTGGTGTCCGGTTACTGAAGCGATTCGATGACGCCGTCGGCCAGCAGCCGACGAGCGACGATCAGTCGCATGATCTCGTTGGTTCCCTCAAGGATCTGGTGGACCCGAGTGTCGCGGACCAGCCGCTCCAGGGGATATTCGCGGATATAACCATAGCCGCCGTGCAGTTGCAGAGCCTCGTTGCAAACGTTAAAGCCCATGTCGGTGGCGAAGCGCTTGGCCATGGCGCAATGCGCAGTGGCTTCGGGGTCGCCCTGGTCGAGCCGCCAGGCGGCATGGCGCACCATCAGCCGGGCCGCCGTGAGTTCGCTGGCCATGTCGGCGAGCTTGAACTGCAGGGCCTGGAAACTCGCCAGCTCCCGGCCGAACTGCTTGCGCTCGGCCATGTAGTCGCGCGACAGGGTCAGCGCCTGCTGTGCGGCCCCCAGGGAACAGCTGGCGATGTTCAATCGACCGCCGTCGAGCCCCTTCATGGCGAACTTGAAGCCTTCGCCCTCTTCGCCAAGGCGGTTGCCCACCGGCACCCTCACGCCATCGAAGCTTATCAGGCAGGTTGGCTGGCTCTTCCAGCCCATCTTCTCTTCCTTCTTGCCGACCACCACGCCTTCGGCGTCGGCCGGCACCAGGATCGCCGAGACGCCAGCGGCGCCGCTGTCCGGCTCGCCGGTGCGCGCCATCACCACCAGCACGTCGGTGGCACCGGCCCCGGAGATGAACATCTTCGATCCGCTGATGACATATTCATCGCCTTCCCTGACCGCCCGGGTCTTGAGGCTGGCGGCATCCGAACCGGCGCCCGGCTCGGTAAGACAGTAGGAGCCCAGGGCATCACCGGCTATCATGGCCGAGACATAGCGCTCGCGCAGGGCGTCGCTCCCCCAACTGGCGACCATCCAGGTCACCATGTTGTGAATGGTCAGGTAGGCGGTGGTAGCGATGCAGCCTTGGGCAAGCTGCTCAAAGATCAGCGACGCATCGAGACGCGACAGGCCCAGGCCGCCCTGTTCCTCCGGCGTGTAGATGCCGAGGAAGCCGGCCTCGCCGGCGCGGCGGATCACGTCAACCGGGAAATGGCTCCGCGCGTCCCAGTCGGCGGCGTGCTCAGCCAGCTCGACCCGGGCGAAATCGGCGGCGGCATCGGCCAGCGCCTTCTGGTCATCGGTAAGCGCAAAATCCATGGGAACCTCTCGTCATACGGCTTGGGAGAACGGGATCCGGGTCGGTCGCCGGCCAGCCGCGCGCCACAGGGGCGATCGCCAACCGGCCCACGGCAACCAACCTAGCACTTGCTTGGTTTATCCCATATCACCCCATGGTCGAACAAGCACTTTACGTTAACGTAAACCTCGTCTAGGGTTTCCTGACGAGGTGGGAAACCGCCGGCGGACCACCCGGCTACAGGAATGATCGTCATGAGTCGAACCTCATCACAGGCCCCGGAAGCCAGTTCGGACGCCCTGCCCCGGCAGCAGCGTACCTACAGCATCGGCGAGCTGGCGAAAATGTTCGAGGTGACGCCGCGCACCATTCGCTTCTACGAACAGGAAGGACTGCTGGCGCCGAGCCGGCAGGGCCAGAAGCGTATCTACCGCGAAAAGGACCGCGTGCGCCTCAAGCTGACGTTACGCGGCAAGCGTCTGGGCTTCTCGCTGGCCGAAATCCGGGAAGTGGTGATGATGTACGACGCCATGCCCGACGGAAACGCGCGCCAGCTGAAACGCCTGCTGGAGATTCTCAAGGAGAAGCGCGCCGATCTTGAGCAGCAGCTCGAGGACATCCGCCTAATGCGCATGGAGATCGACGACGTGGATCAGCGGGCGCGAGAGGTGTTGCGCCACCTGGACCAGGAAGACTGAAAGCATCGAGCGACGTTCCTGCAGCAGCGTCGCTTGATGCCGGCCGGGCCGTGATCCCCGGGGCGCGCATCCCGCCCCCTGCGTTCATGCCACAACAACGAGAGCCACCATGTCACGCCTAACCCGTCATAACAGCTACGTCAGCGGCATCAGCGACACCCCCCTGAAGGGACAGACCATCGGCGACTGCTTCGACCAAACCGTCGCCCGTTTCCCGGATAGAGATGCCCTGATCAGCCGCCACCAGGGACTGCGCTACAGCTGGAGCACCCTGCAGGGCGCGGTAGACCGGGCGGCCCGAGCGCTGCTGGCCCTGGGCGTCACCAAGGGAGAGCGAGTCGGCATCTGGTCGCCGAACTGCGCCGAGTGGACCATCACCCAGTTCGCCACCGCCAAGCTCGGCGCCATTCTGGTCAACATCAACCCAAGCTATCGCACCCACGAGCTGGAATACGCACTCAAGCAATCGGGCACCTCCACGCTCATCCTGCAAGGCGCGTTCAAGACGTCCGATTACGTGGCCACCCTGGCCGAACTGGTGCCGGAGCTTAGCGAGGGCACACCGGCCCACGTCGACAGCCCCGTGCTACCGGACCTCGAGCGCGTGATCTGCCTCGACGCCGAGCGTGCCCTACCGGGCATGTATACCTGGGAAGGGATGCTCGCCTACGCCGACGAAGTGCCCGCTTCGCGGCTGGCCGAAGTCCAATACGGCCTGCAGTTCGACGAACCGATCAATATCCAGTACACCTCGGGCACCACCGGTGCACCCAAGGGCGCTACCCTCTCGCACCACAACATCCTCAACAACGGTTTCTTCGTGGCGCGCACTATGGGCCTCAGCGAGGCCGATCGCATGGTGATCCCGGTGCCGCTCTACCACTGCTTCGGCATGGTGATGGGCAATCTGGGCTGCATGACCCACGGCGCGGCGATGATCTACCCGGGCGATGGCTTCGACCCCCATGCCACCCTGCAGAGCGTTGCCGAAGAGCGCGCCACCGCCCTCTACGGCGTACCGACCATGTTCATCGCCGAGCTGGAGCATCCAGAGTTCGAGACGTTCGATCTCTCCAGCCTGCGCACCGGCGTCATGGCCGGCTCCATCTGCCCCATCGAGGTGATGCGTCGAGTCATCGACCAGATGCACATGGAAGGAGTCACCATCTGCTATGGCATGACCGAGACCAGCCCAGTCAGCCTGCAGACCCAGACCGATGCGCCGCTGGACAAGCGAGTGACCACGGTGGGCGCCATCCACCCTCACCTGGAGGTCAAGCTGGTCAGCCCGGACAGCGGAGCGGTGATACCCCGCGGCGAGACCGGCGAACTGTGCACTCGCGGCTACAGCGTGATGCTGGGTTACTGGAACAACGAAGAGGCGACTGCCAAGGCCATCGACCCGGCCGGCTGGATGCACACCGGCGACCTGGCGACCATGGACGACGAGGGCTATGTGGCCATCGTGGGACGCATCAAGGACATGATCATCCGCGGCGGCGAGAACATCTATCCCCGCGAAATCGAGGACTTTCTGTATACCCATCCGGCGATCTCCGACGTGCAGGTCATCGGCGTGCCCGACGAAAAGTACGGCGAGGAAGTCATGGCCTGGGTCAAGCTCAGCGAGGGAGAAGCGCTCGACGAGGACGCGCTCAAGGCCTTCTGTCAGGGCAAGATTGCCCACTACAAGATCCCCCGCTACGTGAAGTTCGTCGACGAGTTCCCGATGACCGTCACCGGCAAGATCCAGAAATTCAAGATGCGCGAGGAAGCGACGCACGAGCTCGGACTCGACTGAAAGCTGGAAGCTGGAAGCTGGAAGCTGGAAGCTGGAAGCTGGAAGCTGGAAGCTGGAAGCTGGAAATCAGCGTGAACTAGACCAACAGACCACAACACCCCCTTCGGGAAACCGAAGGGGGTGTTGTTCTTCCAGCTTCACGCTTCGAGCTTAAGGCTCCCGCTCGATAGAGCGGGCTAAAGCCCCTTGGGCGCAAAGATACCCGGGGCGTTGCGCCAGTAGCCCTGGTAGTCCATGCCGAAACCGAAGACGTAGCGGTCGACGACTTCGAGGCTGCAGTAATCGGCCTTGAGGTCGGGCATGGCCTTGCGGTCATGGCGCTTGTCGACCAGCACGGCGGTGGAGATGCTGGCGGCCCCTGCTTCACGGCAGTAGTCGAGGATCGCGGCCAGCGTCGCGCCTTCATCGAGAATGTCGTCGACGATTACCACATGGCGGCCGGCCATGGGGATTTCCGGAGAGACGCGCCAGAACAGCTCGCCCCCGCGAATGCCGCCACGGTAGCGGGTGGCGTGGAGATAGTCGACTTCCAGGGGAAAGCCGAGCCGGGTCAGAAGGTGGCCGGTGGTGATCAGGCCGCCGTTCATCACGCAGTAGAAGACCGGCAGCTTGTCGCCCAGATCACGGGCTATCTCGTCGGCCATGCGATCCAGAGCACGTTCGACCTCTTGCTGGCTGATCAGGCAATCGGCGGAATCCATGACCTCACGCATGTCCGCCAGGGACGGGAGGGCATCGGCATCGAGTTTGGGCATCGGAAGCTCGTCGTGGTTCGTCATTCGGGAAAGAGTCAGTCGGCGGCCATCGCCTCGAGGCGAGCATGCACACGGCGCCATCGGGACAGCGCACCGAGGGCATCGAGCTCGGGACGGGCACGCCCGTAGCGCAGCTTGGCGACACGCTTGCTGGCACGCCCCTCGCAGGCAGCCACGACCTCAACGGCCGCGGCACGATCGTTGCACACCAGCAACATGTCGCATCCGGCTTCCAGGGCCTGACGGGCTCGCTCTGCGGGCGCACCGGCGGTACGGGCACCCGCCATGCTGAGATCGTCGGAGAAGATGGCGCCCTTGAAGCCCAGCGACTCGCGCAGCATGCCCAGCCAGGCGGGCGAGAACCCCGCCGGCCGATGATCGAACGCCGAATACACCACATGCGCCGGCATCACACCCCCCAGGCGAGACGACAGCGCATTGAAGGGTATCAGGTCGCGCTGTCGCAGCGCCTCGAGCGGACGCTCGTCCACCGGCAGCTCGTGGTGGGAATCCGCAGCCACGCCTCCGTGGCCGGGAAAGTGCTTGCCAACCGCCGCCATGCCGGCCTCGTTGAGCCCCTCGATGAAGGCAGCGGCCAGAATGGTCACGATCTCGGGATCACCACCGAAGCTGCGATCGCCGATCACCGTGGAATGTCCTGCATCGACATCCAGCACCGGTGCAAAGCTGAGATCCAACCCGCAGGCTGCCATCTCCATGCCGAGCAGCCAGCCGGCATCCTGGCACAAGCGCCGAGCGACTTCGGGAGCAGCCAGATACTCGCGGCCTAGCCGCGACATGGAGGGCAGCCGGGTAACACCCTCGCGCAGGCGCTGTACGCGCCCACCCTCCTGGTCGATGGCCAGCAGCAGGTCAGAACGCACCTCGCGAATCGACCGGCACAGCTCGCGGACCTGGTCGGCATTCTCGACGTTGCGGCCAAACAGGATCACCCCGCCAACCGCCGGCTGCACCAGCAGCTCTCGCTCCTCGTCATGCAGCCGTGTCCCTTCCAGGTCCAGCATCACCGGTCCAAGCGTCTGGGTCATGATCGCCTTCCTGACGGATGAAGGGGGGCGATTCTAGACCAAAGACGCCTGTTGCGACAGCCTACGCCCCGTCGAACTTCCAGGATCATGGTAGCGCGCCTTCGAGCCATGAGCGACGAGAGGCATTGGCATACGGTCTGAGTATCCGTCGGAACAAGGTGGCTCACCGTGACAGATGGCTGGGTACCATGCGGGCGAAAAGCACGGCCATGTCGTTTACGGTGAACCAGAGCGCCGTCCACTTCTCGGCCTGCCGTCTCGCGCTCCAATGCAACAGCATCTCGTCAATGCCCCATCCCGGACAAGCCGGCCTCTGCAACGTAGAATGTGCACCGACACTCTTCGCGAATCCGGAGCGCCCTTTGCCTGTCGACTTGCCCCCTCAGCTGCTGTGGCCGCTGACAGCCTTCATCGGCCTGTGTCTCGGCAGCTTTCTCAACGTGGTGATCACGCGCCTGCCGGTGATGCTGATGCGCGAGTGGCGCGCCGAGGCGCGGCAGGCACTGGAACTGGAGACCGAATCGGCGTCAGCCTTCAACCTGGTCACGCCTCGCTCACTGTGTCCACGCTGCGAGACGCCGATCGCCTGGCACGACAACCTGCCACTGCTCGGCTGGCTGAAACGACGCGGTCGCTGCGCCCACTGCAACACCCGCATCAGCCTGCAATACCCGCTGGTGGAACTGGCAGGCGCCCTGCTGACCCTGGCAGTGACGGCCCTGTTCGGCCCCACGCTCGAGGGCACCTTCATCCTCGCCGCGTGCCTGAGCCTGTTGGCCATGGCGGTCATCGACTTGCGCACCCAACTGCTACCGGACATCATGACGCTCCCCCTGCTGTGGGCCGGACTGCTCTATCAACTGCTGTGTCAGCCGTTGCAGCTGCCATCTGCGGTGATCGGTGCCATGGCCGGCTATCTCTCGCTGTGGAGCTTCTACTGGTTGTTCAAGGCGGTGACCGGCAAGGAAGGCATGGGCTACGGCGACTTCAAGCTGTTTGCAGCGCTGGGGGCTTGGCTGGGCTGGATCTACCTGCCACTGGTGCTGATCCTGGCCGCCGGCGCCGGAGCGATCGTCGGGGTGCTGGTCCAGCTGGCGGTGCCCCGGCTACGCGGTGCCCCCATGCCCTTTGGTCCCTGGCTCGCCGCAGCCGGCTGGATCGCGCTGCTGCTCGGCGAGCCGCTAATGGCGACCTATCTGACCCTGGTGATGTGATATGTCCAAAACGCCCCTGATCGTTGGCGTAACCGGCGGCATCGCCTCCGGCAAGTCCACCGTCGCCCGCGCCTTCGCCGCACTGGGCATTCCCTGGGTAGATGCCGACGACGTGGCTCGCGAAGTAGTCGAGCCCGGCGAGCCGGCTCTGGCCGCTATCGCCGAACGCTATGGCAAACACGTGCTGCAGCCCGACGGCGAACTGGATCGTCGCGCGTTGCGCGAAATCGTGTTCGCCGACCCAAGCGAGCGGCGCTGGCTGGAATCCGTGACACACCCGCGCATACGCCAACGCCTGCTCGAGCGGCTGGATGCCTTTCGCGGGAATCATGCGCATCCCTATGCGCTGCTGGTCTCGCCGCTGCTATTCGAGTCGGGGCAGCACCAACTCGTCGACCGCGTGCTGGTCATCGACGTGCCGGAGTCACTGCAGATTCGCCGTACCGCCAGCCGCGATGACGTGGACGAGACGCAAGCTCGCGCCATCGTCGCTGCACAAATGCCACGCGACCGTCGCCTGGCCCGCGCCGACGACATACTCGACAATGACACTGACAAGGCAGGCCTGACTGGCCAAGTCGCCGAACTGGACCGTCTTTACCGGGCGCTGGCGACCGGTAGGCCATGATGCCAGCCAACGCTTGGGGCCGCCGTCACGCCCCAAGGAAGTGACGCGGATTTGCCCCCGGGACGCGGATTCGCCATCCTTGTCATCATCGAGAACGCCCCAGCCACCGAGAGACATTGCATGCCCTCTGCCGATTCCGACCGCCCCCTCGAGATCGCCTGCCCTCAGTGCCGCAAGACGGTCCGCTGGAGCGAGGACAACCCCTACCGCCCCTTCTGCAGCAAGCGCTGCCGGCTACTCGATCTTGGCGCCTGGGCCGACGAATCCCATCGAATCGCCGGCGAGCCGGCCATGGACGAGGCCAATATCGACGCCTGGCTGGCCCAGGCCGACCGGGATGGTGGCGGCTGAGGCGATGAGTGCCGCTCCCGAATACCAGCTGCTGGCCAGGCTGGAGGCCGCCTATGACGCGCTGATCGAAGCCAGCGAGGCACTGGCCACCACATGGCGCAGTGAAGGCGGCGAAGCCTGGGCCTTCGAGGCAGCATGCGCCGACGCCGCTTGGCTGCATCGGGCGCTGCTGGACTTCTGGTATCAGGATGGTCAAGACGGCCGCAGCACGCGTAGTCACGTCGGCCTGATCGCGGCAACGCCATCGCTCATGGCCAGCGCTAGAGAAGTCAACGCCGCCAAGCGTGACTTCGCCGGCCTGCTCGGCCAGATTCGTGAGGAAGTGCCCAGCCTGCTGCCCGAGGTCAAGGCGGTGCTACCGTTCCGCCATCCCGAGCTGCACGATCATCTGCGCGGCAGCGGCCTGGCGCGACTGCATCTCAAGCAGTGCTGGCGAGCCATTCCCATGGCCCCGGCGCCGGTCTCCCGGGTAAGGCTCGCCTGGTACGCCAGCGGCCGCTCCATCAAGCGCTTGAGCGTACGCGACGCCGAACAGAAACTGCTGGCCCTCGACACCGATGCGCCACATGTTCGTATCCAGCTGCGTCAACTGGCCGGCATTCCCGACAGCGAACCTCTGGCCCAAGTGCAGCGGCAGGCGCCGCTGATGCGAGCCAACCTGTTCTTCCGCGATCCAATGGAGGACGGGCACACGCGACGCGCCATGAACGTGGCGCTACCGCTCTTCATACCGGCAGACGACGGCCGCCTACCGAGTCACAACTTGCCGCCGCCGCACCCACCCGAGAAGCGCACGCGCGCTCGTCGCAGCGACGAACGGCTGGAGCACGAGCCTTTTCTGCCCAGCCTGAGAGTATATAGATATCGTCACTAAAGCCGTCAGACTTGCGCGTCAGGCGATGCGACCGAGCGACTGAAGCGTCTTGAGAAGTTCGCTGACGCTCTCGGCCGGCAAGGCATAATCTTTCATCAGATCCTTCAGGCGCCGCTCGAAGGCTTGTTGACGTGACTGCTCATCGGTCTCCTGCTCCTCGATAGAGCGCACGGGAGGACCAGTGGGTATATCCAGTTGACGGCCGGGACTCTCGAGTTCGCGCAGCGCTTCGGCGAAGGCATCGTCGAGTTCACGGAACTTGCGTAACTTCTCACGCTCATCCATGGGCTTTCGGAATTTTTGCTGTTTCATTCGTGACCAGTCGGTTCAAGGCCCAGGCCGGGAAGGAAAAGCGCTGGCCGAGGCCTGATAAGGAAACCCACGCAGTATACCTCCAATCTCTTCGCCTGACACCTGTGAGCGGGTGACTCGACCCCATTATGTGCTGAATCGATCAATGATAAAAGGCAAACTTGCCTTCGACCCCCTTTAAGCGGCATAAAGCAAGAATACGATAAGCGTCCATAACAACAAGAATCGGGCCAGACATGGAACACCCGACGATCCCGGCATGAGATCTGGCGGCGCGTCGGCCGGATATGCCTCGACAGGCATCAGCAAGGCACGGGTTTATTATGCAGTTCGAGGGGAAGGCCATGTGCCAGGACATGATGCGAGCGGAAATCTGGCTCCAGGAAACTCTGGACAGCCAGCAAGGCATCGAAGAACTCGCCACGAGGATGGGATACTCATCTTCGCAGATCAGGCGTCGCTTCAGAAAGCGCTTCGGCGTCTCCCCCGGCACTTACCGGGACCAGTTGCGCCTGGAAAAAGCGGCTCGCTTGCTGATCCACACACCACAGAACATCAGTCATATTGCTGCCGTCTGCGGTTATCGCAATCACTCGGCCTTTTCGCGCGCCTTCCAGCGCTACTACGGCGATTCTCCACGCCACTACCGTCAGCGTCTGCGCCTGACATTGCAGAAGCAGTGCAGCGACAGCACCACCTTCAGCTACCAGATTCGCGAGCTACCAAGGCGCCAGGCGGTCCTGACCCGGCTCTATCACCCGCAACCCCTGGAGAACCTGCAGGGCTGGCAGCACCACACCTGGGGAGCCGAAGATCTCCCCTCGGCGCTCAACCAGGCCTCGCCGCTGGCCGTCTTTCACGATCAGCTGATAGCAGGCGGCCTGCCGCGTCTCGATCTCGGCGTAGCAGTCGACGACACCACGTCCCACCTGGCGCTACCGCCAACCTTCCGTCTGCAGAACCTACCTGCACGACGACTCGCCTGCATCACCCTGGACAGCACCCGACAGGTCGATTCGGCCGTACTGGACATGGCATGCCGCAGCCTCGCCGGTAGCGGTGCACCGCTGAACGGAGAGGCTCCACAACTGCTCCAGGAACACGGCGTGCTCGAGCTGCGCATTCCGCTGCTCTGACAACATGATGCCGCCTATCGAGGCGGCATCATGGCTTCAATGGAAAACGCCGAAGGTCTCAGTCCTCGGTGCGCACCAGCCAGGACTCGACGGTCTCGGCACCGAATTCGTCCTTCCAGGCTTTCAGGGTCTTCTGATTGCCACCGCGAGTCTCGACCACCTCGCCGGTGTTCGGATTCTTGTAGATCTTGAGCTTGCGCTTGCGGCGCCCACCGGCGCTGGGTGCCGAAGCCTTGGGCGCCGCCGCACCGGGCTTGGGGTTGAGCAACTCGATGACATCATTCGCGCTCTTGTCGAACTCCTTCATGAGCTCCTCGAGCTTAGTCTTGAACTCAAGCTCGGCTTTGAGCCGCTCATCGTTCTCCAGGCGCTCAAGCTCATTCTGGAGCTGCTTGAGTTGCTGCTCTTTCTGCATGTAATTGCTGAGTAGTGATGACATCTAACAAATCCTTATTGAACAATTCGGGAGTGCACCGACATTATTACGCCTATTAGCATATATCGCAACTCTGAACGAACAAGCCAGCCTTTTCGAGACATGGCGAAATATAACTTATCGCCACGCCCTAACTATGGTGCGACATCAGCTCGAGCAATTAATTCGCCGCATACTTGTGAACAAACACAAAACAAAAGGCGCCGCCCTTGTGGGCGGCGCCTCCGGTCTTGCTTGAGAGTCGGGCCGAAAGCCCGAGAACTCAGTCCTGACCCATTTGCTGCTTGATCAGATCGCCGATAGTGGTCGGACCGCCACCGGTGTCGACGTCCTGCTCGCGCAGCTTGCTCATGTTGCGGCGAGTATCATCCTGATCCTTGGCCTTGACGGACAGGTTGATCTGACGGTTTTTGCGATCGACGCCGATGATACGGGCCTCGACGCTGTCGCCCTCGTTCAGCGCGTTGCGAGCGTCTTCGACGCGATCGGCGCTGATCTCGGAGGCCTTGAGCACGGCCACGACATCGGTCGCCAGTTCGACGTGAGCCTCTTTGGCATCGACCTCGACAACGCGGCCGGTGACGATGGTGCCCTTGTCATTGACGGCCAGGAACTCGGCAACCGGGTCGGTGTCGAGCTGCTTGATGCCCAGCGAGATACGCTCACGCTCCGGATCGATGGACAGGATGACGGCTTCAGCTTCGTCGCCCTTCTTGAAGGAGCGCACAGCCTCTTCGCCGGTCTCGGTCCAGGAGATGTCGGACAGATGCACCAGGCCGTCGATACCACCTTCCAGACCGATGAAGATACCGAAGTCAGTGATCGACTTGATGGTACCGGCCACGCGGTCGCCCTTGTTGTACTGGGCGTTGAAGGTTTCCCACGGGTTGGCAGTGCACTGCTTGATACCCAGAGAGATACGACGACGTTCCTCGTCGATGTCCAGCACCATGACGTCCACTTCGTCGCCGACCTGAACGACCTTGGACGGGTGGATGTTCTTGTTGGTCCAGTCCATCTCGGACACGTGGACCAGACCCTCGACACCCTCTTCCAGCTCGGCGAAGCAGCCGTAGTCGGTGAGGTTGGTGACGCGGGCATGCACCTTGGTACCTTCCGGGTAACGATCCTTGATGTTGACCCAGGGATCTTCGCCCAGCTGCTTCAGGCCCAGGGAGACACGGTTGCGCTCGCGGTCGAACTTGAGCACCTTGACGGTGATCTCGTCGCCCACGGACACGATCTCGCTCGGATGCTTGATGCGCTTCCAGGCCATGTCGGTGATATGCAGCAGGCCGTCTACGCCACCCAGGTCGACGAAGGCGCCGTAGTCGGTGAGGTTCTTGACGATACCGATGATCTGCTGGCCTTCCTGCAGGGTAGCAAGCAGGGCTTCACGCTCGGCGCTGTTCTCGGCTTCGAGAACGGCACGACGAGAGACGACCACGTTGTTGCGTTTCGGGTCGAGCTTGATGACCTTGAAGTCCAGTTCCTTGTTCTCGAGGTGCGTGGTGTCGCGCACCGGACGCACGTCGACCAGAGAACCCGGCAGGAAGGCGCGGATGGAATCCACGTCGACGGTGAAGCCACCCTTGACCTTGCCGTTGATCACGCCCTTGACGATCTCTTCCTTCTCGAAGGCGGCTTCCAGGACCTTCCAGGCCTCGGCGCGCTTGGCCTTCTCGCGAGACAGACGGGTCTCGCCGAAGCCGTCTTCCACGGCTTCCAGAGCGACGTGGACTTCGTCGCCAACGGCGATGGTCAGCTCGCCGTTCTCGTCGCGGAACTGCGCCGCGGGGATCTGACCTTCAGACTTCAGGCCGGCATTGACGGTGACCCAGTCACCCTCGATGTCGACGACGGCAGCCGCGACGATGGCGCCCGGCTCCATGTTGATGTCCTGGAGAGACTGTTCAAACAGTTCAGCAAAGCTTTCGCTCATGATGTTCCTACGTGATCAACGTTGTGCGGCAGGGCCGCTCCTCCGCACCACCAGCGAGTGCGGGCCATTCCAGACTGTCTTCGGGGATGTTGGCGCTGGTTCGACCTGGCCGAGCTCACGGGAAACGGGGTGCCCGACCACGTCATCACATCTTGCCGAAGACGCCGCAAGGGAGTTCAGGTGTCGGAGGCGAGGCCACGCAGGGCCAGCAGTTCCGTCAGCCGATCCACCACTTCCGGTATCGTCAGGCTCGTGGTGTCCAGCTCGACGGCATCTTCGGCCGGTACGAGCGGTGCCACGCTGCGTTGCATATCGCGTGCATCGCGTGCCTGAATCTCCTTTAGAAGACTCGATAGACTAGCATCCACCCCCGCCTCTCGCAACTGGAGCTGGCGTCGTCTGGCGCGCTCCTCCGCGCTGGCGGTGAGGAAGATCTTCAGCGGGGCGTCCACGAACACCACGGTACCCATGTCACGGCCATCGGCCACCAGCCCAGGCGGCTTTCGGAAGTCACGCTGACGCTTGAGCAGCGCCTCCCGCACCGCCGGCAAGGCGGCGACCCGCGAGGCGGCGTCGCCGACCTGCTCGGTGCGGATCGTACGGGTGGCCTCTTCGCCTTCGAGCAGGACGCGCGGCTCGCCATCCTCTGCCAGGAACACCACGTCCAGCGTCTCGGCGATTGCCGCCACGGCCGACGCGTCGTCCAGCGCAACATCGTGCTTGCTGGCAGCCAGCGCGGTCAGCCGATACAGCGCACCGCTATCGAGCAGGTGCCAACCCAGCCGCTCGGCGACCAGCCGGCTGATGGTGCCCTTACCGGCCCCACCGGGACCGTCGATGGTCAAGACCGGAGCCTGATCGCTCATGAAGCCTCCCGCTCTTCCTCGAGGGACAGCCCGACGCGGCGCGCCAGGGTCACGAAGCCGGGGAACGACGTTGCCACGTTGGCACAGTCATCGATGACGATCTCATCGGAGGCGCGAAGCGCCGCGACGCTGAAGGCCATGGCGATGCGGTGGTCCCCCAGGCTGTCGATCCGACCGCCGCCGTAACTCGGACCCTCGCCGCCTTGCCCTTCGGCACGACCGACGATATCGATGCCGTCTTCGTACAGGTGATTCTCTACGCCCAGTACGGTGAGGCCGTCGGCCATCGCCTTGAGACGGTCGGACTCCTTGACTCGCAGCTCCGCGGCCTCGCGCAGCCGGGTGGTGCCCTCGGCATTGGCGGCGGCAACGAACAGCGCCGGGAACTCGTCGATGGCCAACGGCACCTGGTCGATGGGAATGTCGATACCGTGAAGCGGCGCGTAGCGGATGTGCAGATCGGCTACTGGCTCACCGCCCACCTCGTGCTCGTTCTCCAGCCGCAGGTCGGCGCCCATCTGCTGGAGGATGTTGATCACCCCGATGCGCGTAGGGTTGATGCCGACGTGCTCGAGCACCAGGTCGGCGCCCGGCGTGATGGCCGCCGCCACCAGGAAGAAGGTCGCCGAGGAGATATCCGAAGGCACGTCGATCGGCGCGGCGGCCAGCTTGCCGCCGCCCTGCAGCCAGCAGGTATCGCCCTGGCGCTCGACCTTGTAACCGAAGCCGTTGAGCATGCGCTCAGTGTGGTCGCGGGTCGGCGCCGGCTCGCGCACCCGGGTCTCGCCCTCCGCATAGAGCCCCGCCAGCAGCAGGCAGGATTTCACCTGGGCGCTGGCCATCGGCATGTCATAGTCGATGCCTTTGAGCGGCTGACCACCCTTGATCCTGAGCGGCGGGCGCCCGCCTTCAGCGGTCTCGATCACCGCCCCCATCTCACGCAGCGGATCGGCAACCCGCCCCATGGGGCGCTTGGTCAGCGAGACGTCGCCGGTCAGCTCGGTATCGAAGGCCTGTCCGGCCAGCAGGCCGGCGAACAGGCGCATGGCGGTGCCGGCGTTCCCCACGTAGAGCGGCCCGGCCGGCGCCTTGAGGCCGCGCAGGCCGACGCCGTGCACGGTGACGCGACCCTGATGCGGGCCTTCGATGGCCACACCCATCTCGCGGAACGCCTGCAGGGTGGCCAGGCTGTCCTCACCCTCCAGGAAGCCGGAGACCTCGGTCACGCCCTCGGCCAGGGCGCCGAGCATGATCGAGCGGTGAGAGATCGACTTGTCGCCGGGCACGCGGATTCGCCCGGTCACGCCGCCGCCGGGGCTGACCCGGTAGCGCAGCTGGTCTTGTACTTGCATCTGGTATTCCGCCTGGTAACTGGTCTGGTTAAGCAGGGAGTCGAAGTAGTGACGAGCATGGCTGGCGCGATCGAAAGTGGCCAGCATGGCATCGGTATCGCCGCGCTCGACCGCCTGACGCAGCCGGGCCACACCGTCCTCGAAGTCGTCGAGGGCGTGAAGCACGGCGTCACGGTTGGCCACGAAGATATCGCGCCACATCACCGGATCGCTGCCGGCGATGCGCGTGAAGTCGCGAAAACCGCCAGCGGCGTAGCGAAAGATCTCGAGACGCTCGTCCTGGCGGGCCAAGGTATCCACCAGGGAGAAGGCCAGCAGGTGCGGCAGATGACTGGTGCGGGCCAGCACCTCGTCGTGGCGCTCCACGCCCATCTCCAGCACCTCGGCACCGGCGGCTTCCCATAGCGCCCGCACCCGAGCCACGGCATCAGGGTCGGTGCCGGGCTCGGGCGTCAGGATCACCTTGTGACCGACATACAACTCGGGGTTGGCCGCCGCCACGCCGCTCTTCTCGGATCCGGCGATGGGATGGCCGAGCACCAGGTTTGCCGGCAGCTCGCCAAAGGCCGCCACGGCGGCCTCACGAATGGCGCCCTTGGTGCTGCCGACGTCGGTGATCACCAGGTTCGCAGCGGCTCGCCCCAGCCCCGCATCGAGTTCGGCCATCACCTCGCGCATGGCCAGCACCGGCACCGCCAGCACCACCAGGTCGACGCCATCGAGCAGCGACGCTAGTTGCGTATCGCCCCGGTCGATCAGCCCCATCTCAACGCCGCGAGCGATCTCCTCGGCGTCGGGATCGCAGGCCAGGATTTCGCCGTGCTTTTCAGCGGCCCCGAAGCCGGCCGCGCACCCTTCAGCGGCCCCGAAGCCGGCCGCTCGCAGGGCCGCGGCCAGCGAGCCGCCGATCAAACCGAGTCCGACGATCAGCACCCGGGACGGCAGATTCTGCCGAGCCATCTAGAGCACGCCCTGGGGGAAGGAGCCCAGGACCTTGACCTCGGCGGCACGCAGCCGCACTTCCTCGAGCACCGCCGACACACGCGGCTCGTCGTGATGCCCCTTGAAGTCAATGAAGAACACATAGTTCCACACGCCGCTGCGCGAGGGACGGGTCTCCAGGCGGGTCAGATCGATCTGGTGGCGGTGGAAGGGCTCCAGCAGGTCGTGCAGGGCCCCCGGCTGGTTGCGCATGGCGACCACGATGGAGGTCTTGTCCTCGCCGGACATCGGCACGTCCTGGTTGCCGATGATCAGGAAGCGGGTGGAGTTGTCCGGACGATCCTCGATCTTTTCGGCGATGCGCGTCAGATCGTAGAGCTTGGCGGCCATGTCGCCGGCGATGGCGGCGCTATGCCATTCGGTCTTGACCAGGCGCGCGGCTTCGGCGTTGGACGAGACAGGCACCCGCTCGGCATGGGGATAGTGCGCATCCAGCCATTTGCGACACTGAGCGAACGACTGCGGATGCGAGTAGATCCGCGAGACCTTGTCGCGCCGGGTGGTGTCGGCAACCAGCAGATGATGATGGATCCGCAGCACCACCTCTCCGCAGATGCTCAGCCCGGAATCCATGAAGGAGTCCAGGGTATGGTTGATCACACCCTCGGTGGAATTCTCCACCGGCACCACGCCATAGTTGACGGCGCCCGCCTCCACTTCGCGGAACACCTCATCGATGGCGGCCATGGGCAGGCTGACCGCACTCTCGCCAAAGTGCTTGAGCGCCGCCTGCTGGGTGAAGGTGCCCTCAGGGCCCAGATAGGCGACCTTGACCGGCTGCTCCAGGGCCAGGCAGGCAGACATGATCTCACGGAACAGTCGAGCCATTTCCTCGCCGTCGAGGGGGCCCGGGTTGAGCTCCATGATCCGTCGCAGGACCTGAGCCTCGCGCTCGGGCCGGTAGAACACGGCCTGAGGGTCTTGCTGGGTCTTGATCTCTGCCACGCGACGGGCGCATTCTGCGCGCTCGCTGATCAACCGCAGGATGTCGCTGTCCAGCTCGTCGATACGCTGTCGCAGCGTCTCGAGATTGATGGGGGCATCACTCATTGGTGGTTCCCTGAATTGTTAAAAGCCGTAGGCCGTAAGCCGTAAGCCGTGCTGCTGTTGCCCAGCCTGGCTGGGGCAATGGTTCTTCTTGCAGCTTAAAACTTACAGCCCCCGAGGGAGTTAACCCCGTCGCCGCTCGAAATCGGCCATGAAGTCGACCAGCGCATCCACGCCTGCCTCGGGCACCGCATTGTAGAGGCTCGCACGCATGCCGCCGACGCTGCGATGGCCCTTGAGGTTGAGCAGGCCGGCCTGCTCGGCCTCCGCCAGGAACGGCTTGTCGAGGCGATCGTCGGCCAGCACGAAGGGCACGTTCATCCGCGAGCGGTTGCGCGGCGTGATCGGGTTCGAATATAGGCTGCTGCCGTCGATGGCAGCGTAGAGCTTCTCGGACTTGCGCGCGTTGAGAGCATCCATGGCCGCCAGGCCACCGATGTCGTCCTTGAGCCACTGGAACACCAGTCCGGCCAGGTACCAGCCGTAGGTGGCCGGCGTGTTGATCATCGAGCCAGCCTCGGCCAGGGCCTTGTAGCCCATCAGGCTCGGCATCTCGGCACAGGCGCGGTCGAGCAGGTCGTCGCGCACGATCACCAGCGTCAGACCGGCCGGACCGATGTTCTTCTGGGCACCGGCATAGATGACGCCAAACCGTGAGACATCGATCGGGCCGGACAGAATGCTCGACGACATGTCACACACCAATGGCACCTCGGTGCCATCCGCACGCACGGCCTCGGGAATGTAGTCGAACTCGAGCCCGCCGATGGTCTCGTTGGCGGTGTAGTGCAGGTAGGCCGCGTCATCGGCCAGGGCGATATCGGCCTGACGCGGCACAGCGCTATGGCCGCTTGCCTCGCTGGACGCCACCACCGGGGCGGCGCCGAACAGATGGCGCGCCTCGGCGACGGCCTTCTTGCCCCAGATGCCGGTATGCAGGAAGTTGGCGCTACCCCCCCGCCCCAGAAGGTTATAGGGCACCGCCGCAAACTGCATCGTCGCCCCACCCTGGGTGAACAGCACTCGATAGTTGTCGGGAATGGCCAGCAAATCACGCAGGTCGCGCTCGGCCTGCTCGGCAATAGTCACGAACTCGGGGGAACGATGGCTCATCTCCATCACCGAGAGGCCGCGCCCCTGGTAATCCAGCAGCTCGTCGCGGGCGCGCTCGAGGACCGGCTGCGGCAAGGCGGCCGGACCGGCGCAGAAGTTGAAATGGCGTGTCATCAGCGTCGTCGTTCCGTTATGTATTACTGATCGTCTTCCGAAGTCGGCGGCTCGCCGCCGGCCTCGGCATCGGGGGCCTCAAGGGACTCGCCCTCTTCGCCATCGGCAGGCGTCGCTTCATCCTCGGGCTCGTCGATGCGCACCGTCTTGACCAGCGCTTCTCCCTCGCCCAGGCGAATCAACATCACGCCCTGGGTGTTGCGAGAACTGATCGACACCTCGTCGACGCGGGTTCGCACCAGGGTGCCTCGATCGGTGATCAGCATCATCTCGTCGGCGCCGTAGACCTGCATCGCGGCCACCAGGGCACCGTTGCGCTCGCTGGTCTGCATGGCGATCACCCCCTGGCCGCCGCGCCCGCGCAGCGGGAACTCCTCGAGTCGAGTCCGCTTGCCGTAGCCGTTCTCGCTGGCGGTAAGGATGTAGATCTGGCCACCGTTGCCCTGATGCTCTTCGGCGCTGTCGGCATCATCCCCTTCGCTTTCGGCGTCGATCAGCTGGCTCTGGGGAATGATCAGGCTGATCACCTCGGCATCGTCCATCAGCTTCATGCCGCGTACGCCGCGGGCAGTCCGCCCCATGGCACGCACATTGCCTTCCTCGAAGCGGATGGCCTTGCCATTGGAGGACAGCAGCATGGCATGATCCGAGCCGCTGGTGATGGCCGCACCGACCAGGCGATCGCCCTCCTCGAGCTCGATGGCGATCAGCCCCACGCTGCGAGGCCGGGAGAATTGCTCCAGGCTGGTGCGCTTGACCGTGCCCTTGGCGGTCGCAAAAAAGATATAGCTGTCCGGATCATAATCGCGAACCGGCAGGATGGCGTTGATCGACTCGCCCTCGTCCAGCGGCAGCAGATTGACCAGCGGCTTGCCCCGCGAGCCACGACTGGCCGATGGCATTTCATAGACCTTGAGCCAGTACACCTTGCCGCGGTTGGAGAACAGCAGCACGGTATCGTGAGTCGAGGCCACCAGCAGGTGCTCGATGACATCCTCGTCCTTCATCGCCGTGGCCGACTTGCCGCGCCCGCCGCGGCGCTGGGCTTGGTAGTCGGAAAGCGGCTGGGTCTTGGCATAGCCGGAGCGGGACACCGTGACCACCATGTCTTCCTCGGCGATCAGATCTTCGATGGACAAATCGAGATGGCTGGCCTGGATTTCGGTACGGCGCACATCGCCGAACTGGTCGCGCACCGCGGTCAGCTCCTCGCGAATCACCTCCAGCAGGCGATCGGCGCTGGCCAGGATCTCGGTGAGCTCGGCGATCTTCTCGAGAATGCTCAGGTACTCGTCGAGCAGCTTCTCGGTTTCCAGCCCGGTGAGGCGATGCAGGCGCAGCTCGAGAATGGCCTGAGCCTGGGCCGGCGAAAGGCGATACTGAGAAGCGTCCTGGCTGAGACCAAAACCCTCTTCCAGGTCCTCGGGCTTGCAGGAGTGGGCACCCGCCCGCTCGAGCATGCCGGTGACCTGGCCCGGGGACCAGTTGCGGTCGAGCAGCTTCTCCTTGGCCTCGGACGCGTTCGGCGAGGCCTTGATCAGCTCGATCACCTCGTCGATGTTGGATATGGCCACGGTCAGGCCTTCGAGGATGTGGCCACGTTCGCGCGCCTTCCTCAGCTCGTAGAGGGTACGCCGGGTCACCACCTCGCGACGGTGGCGGATGAACGCCTCGAGCACCTCCTTGAGGTTCAGCGTTCGTGGCTCTCCGCCTTCCAGGGCCACCATGTTGATGCCGAAGACGTTCTGCAGCTGGGTCTGGGCGAACAGGTTGTTGACCACCACTTCGCCGGACTCGCCACGCTTGACCTCGATGACGACGCGCAGGCCGTCCTTGTCGGACTCGTCACGCAGCTCGGCGATGCCGTCGATGCGCTTGTCCTTGACCAGCTCGGCAATCTTCTCGATCAGCCGCGCCTTGTTCACCTGGTACGGCAGTTCGGTGACGATGATGTGGTCACGACCGGTCTTTTCGTCGTGCTCGATGGTGTGCTTGGCACGCACGTAGATGCGCCCGCGACCGGTGCGATACGCCTCGAGAATACCGGCGCGACCGTTGATGATGCCGCCGGTGGGGAAATCCGGACCGGGGATGTACTCCATCAGATCGTCGACCGACAGGGTGTAGTCGTCGATCAGCGCCAGGCAGCCGTCGATCACCTCCACCATGTTGTGCGGCGGGATGTTGGTGGCCATACCCACCGCGATGCCCGAGGAGCCGTTGACCAACAGATTGGGCACCTTGGTGGGAAGCACGTCAGGAATGCGCTCGGTGCCATCGTAGTTGTCGACCCAGTCGACGGTATCCTTCTCCAGGTCGGCCATCAGCTCGTGGGCGAGCCGGGCCATGCGCACCTCGGTATAACGCATGGCGGCGGCGTTGTCGCCATCAATGGAGCCGAAGTTGCCCTGGCCATCGACCAGCACGTGGCGCATGGAGAAGTCCTGGGCCATGCGCACGATGGTGTCGTAGACGGCGCTGTCGCCGTGAGGATGGTACTTACCGATGACATCGCCGACGACACGTGCCGACTTCTTGTATGGCTTGTTCCAGTCGTTGTTCAGCTCGTGCATGGCATAGAGCACGCGCCGGTGGACCGGCTTCAAGCCATCGCGCACGTCGGGCAGCGCACGGCCGATGATCACGCTCATCGCGTAATCGAGGTACGACTGCTTGAGCTCGTCCTCGATGTTGACTGGCAGAATCTCTCTGGCGATGTCACCCATGGGTCGTCGAATCCTTTGCACTGCAAGAGGTTGGCGCGCCGCCTGGCCGTGAGGGGACGCGCCATATCAGCCCAGCATCATACCACTGTGGGCGCCGCAAAGCAGCGATAAGGAACCACCGATGGCACCGCCAGCGCGGCGCAAGGCAGGCCACCACTTCCCCGCGCCAAGCACCCGCGCGATTCGGGCTAGGTGTCTAACGCCTCCTGCACGACCAGCGGCGCCATGGCCTCGCGCAGCACCCCATCGATGGTGACAGCCTTGTTGGCGGCAACGTCCAGCAGCACGAAGGTAAGATCGGCACTAGCGACCGTCTTGCCATCGCGAGTCCGGCGGATGTTCTGATGCATGCGCGCGCTGCGGCTGCCGAGCTCGGCCAGCCCGGTGACCACCTCCAGGTCCTCGCCGGCCACCGCCGCTCGCCGATAGTCGATGTTCAGGTTGACGGCGACGAAGGCCACCTCGCCGCCCTGGATGATCTCGGCCAGCGCAGGGCGCTCATCGAAATACGCCCAGCGCCCCTCCTCGAGGAACTCCAGATAGCGGGCATTGTTGACGTGGCCGTAGCCATCGAGGTGGTAGCCGCGCACGCGCAGGAAGACGCTAGAAAGCCGGGCATCCATGACGGAACTCCTGATCGAGAGTGGAACGAACCCTCGATTCTAGTCAGACGCGCCGCCCAAATTCAAACAACAGTTTGAATTTGGGCGTTCCCGGGATGCTGGCACCCCCGTGCCCCATTCGCCATAATGTGCGTCCTTTTCGCCCACGGAACGCTTCATACATGTGGTTCAAGCACTTGCACCTCTATCGCCTGCACGACGCCCCCACGCTGGACACCACCCACCTCGAGGAGGCACTGGGCCAACAGGCGTTTCGTCCACTGGGCGGCAGTGAAGCGCGCCGACTGGGCTGGTGCCCGCCCGCCGGCCGGGCCGGCACCCAGCTGCTGCACGAACTGCAAGGACAACGCCTGATCACCGCCCTGCGCCAGGAGCGCCTGCTGCCGGCCGCCGTGGTCAAGGAGGAACTGGAGGAGCGCGTCGACGCCATCGAGACCCAGGAAGGCCGCAAGCTGCGCCGCCAGGAGAAGCTCACGATCAAGGAGCAGGTCTACGAAGAGCTGCTGCCCCGAGCCTTCGTGCGCAGCCAGAAAGTGGATCTGTGGTGGGACAGCCGTCGCTCGCTGATCGCCGTCAACGCCAGCAGTCGCAAGCGCGCCGAAGAGATCCTCGACCTGCTTCGCGAGACGCTGGGCAGCCTAAAGGTCACGCCGCTGGCCAGCCAGACCCTGCCCATGCGCGCCATGACCACCTGGCTCGGCGACCCCGGCACCCGGCCAGCGGACCTGGTACTGGGCGACCAGGTCGAACTCAAGGCCAAAGGCGATGACGGCGTGCTGCGCGCTCGCCAGGTCGATCTCGACAGCGACGAAATTCAACAGCTGCTCGAAGGCGACCGGCAGGCCAGCAAGTTGGCGTTGGGCCTGGAGGGGAGGCTGTCGTTCGTGCTCCACGACGACCTGGCGGTGAAGTCGATCCGGTTCGACGACGCCCTGGTCGACGAAGCTTCCCAGGCCGACGACGGCGATGATGCCCTGGTGCGCCTGGAGACCGATTTCCTGCTGATGACCCAGGCGCTGGCCGACGGCATCGAGCGCCTGCTGGCCTGGCTGGGCGGCGAAGCCCAGGCCGGCCAGGCCACCCCCACCGCTTGACCAATACGGCCGCGCTCATGACAACCATGCATACTGAAGACTCCTCAGATCCGTGGGCCGAGATTCGCCCCTATCACGACCACGAAGTGGCCGAGGTGCTGACCCGACTGGCCAAGGATCCGGAACTGCTGGATGCCCTGACCCGCTTTCGTCTGCCCCGCCTGGCCAAATGGATGCCCCGCCTGTCGCGGGCCATTGCCAGCACCGCGGTCCGCCGCGAAGTGCGCGATGTCACCACCATCCGCGACTTTCAGGCTCGCATCGCCGGTTACATGCAGCGGATGCTGCGCAGCTCGACCAGCGATTTTCGTGTCGATGGCCTCGAACGGCTCGCCCCCGATACCGCCTACCTGTTCATCGGCAACCATCGCGACATCTCGCTGGATCCGGCTTTTGTCAACTATGCGCTCTACCTGGCCAAGCGCGACACCGTGCGTATCGCCATCGGTGACAACCTGCTGCAGAAGCCCTATGTCACGGATCTGATGAGGCTCAACAAGAGCTTTATCGTGCCACGTAGTGCCCGCGGCAAGCGGGCCATGCTGGCCGCCTATCAGAAGCTCTCCGCCTATATTCGCCATTCGATCACCGTCGACAATCACTCGATCTGGATGGCTCAGCGCGAGGGGCGGGCCAAGGACGGCATCGATCGCACCGACCCGGCGATTCTCAAGATGCTGACCATGTCGCGCCGCGCCGAGGACCGCAGCGCCGGCATCGGCGAGGCAATCGCCGAGCTGCGCGTTGTACCGGTATCGATCAGCTACGAGTACGATCCCTGCGACATCCAGAAGGCTCGGGAGCTGCGCGCGGTACACACCAGCGGCGTCTACGACAAGAGCGAGTTCGAAGACATCCGCTCGATCGTTTCCGGCATTACCGGCCAGAAGGGCCGCGTGCATCTGCGCTTCGGCACGCCGCTCACGTCTGACTTCGACACCCCCGACGCGGTGGCGGCGGAGATCGACCGCCAGGTACTCGGCGGCTACCACCTCTTCCCCAGCCACTACCTGGCGCTCGAGGCCCTGGGTGATGCACCGGAGCTGCTCGACCTGAGCGAGGTCACCGATGCCGATCGCGCCCGTTTCCAGGCACGACTCGCCGAGGTACCGACGGAATTGCGTGACTGGTGGCTGGCCCAGTACGCCAATCCGGTGCGTAACGTGCGGGGGAAGGTGTGAGGTGTGAAACGCCAGACGCTAAACACCGCAGTCTCAGACTGTCGCCAATGTGACGTTGCGGCCCATCGAGTCAGCTTGATCCGATAGAGAGGCCGGGAGGAACGAGGATGACCGAGCGAGCCGCTCAGACGCGCGAGGCGCACAAGGCTACGCTGATCGGCGCCGGGGTGGATTTCCTGGTCGGCATGGCCAAGCTCGTCGCCGGCAGCCTGGTCGGCTCCGCGGCCCTGATCGCCGACGGCATCCACTCCTTTTCGGACATCGTGACCGACGTCTTCGTGGTGGCGGCCACTCACTTCGGCCGCCAGGCCCCCGACCGCGACCACCCTTACGGCCATGGCCGCATCGAGACCCTCGCAACGCTCTGGCTCGGCGGCGTGCTGATCTTCGTCGCCGGCGCCATCGCCTGGGCGAGCCTCGGCCGCCTGTACGCCGGCGAATCCGTTCCCGCCCCCGGCGGCTGGGCAATTGCCATCGCCGCGATTGCCCTGCTGGCCAAGGAGGGCATCTATCACTACACGATGCGTGTCGCCCGGCGCATCGAATCTCGCCTGCTGGAGGCAAACGCCTGGCATTCCCGCTCGGATGCCCTCTCCACCCTGGTGGTATTGATCGGCCTGCTGGCGGCCCAGTTCGGCTTTGGCTGGATGGATGCCGTGGCCGCCGTCGTGGTGGGGATCATGGTCGGCCAGGTCGGCGGGCGGCTGCTCTGGGAATCCAGCCAGGAGCTGATCGACACCGCCTTGCCGGCGGCGGATCAGGCGCTGCTGAAAGACACCGCCGAGACCGTCCCGGGGGTGCGCGGCGTGCACGAGCTTCGCACCCGCCGGGTCGCCGGCGATGCGCTCCTCGACCTGCACATCGTGGTGCCGCCCCGGGTCACCGTCTCGGAGGCGCACGAGATTGGCAATGCGGTCAGCCGCCGGCTGCGCGAGGCCATGCCCAGCCTGGCCGATGTCACCTTCCATATCGATCCCGAGGACGACGAGGGCCAGACCGCGCATAGCCGACGCCCCGGCCTGCCGCTGCGCGATGATGTCGAGGCGCTGCTCGATGCCGCCTGGCACGCGTTGCCGGCCTGGCGCGCCCGCGTCGACCTCGACCTCCACTACCTGGACGACCGCATCGACGTGGCTCTCTATCACGCCCCCCTATCCGACGACCTCGACCCGGACACCGCCGCGGCCGATCTGCGCCGTGCAGCCGGGGACCTCGCGTGGATGGGCCGACTGCGGCTATGGCAGGGCCCCGGGCGCGGCTGAGCGGCCTCGCATTCAACATCCTTGACCACTAAACTTTAGCCAATGCTCATCCATCACCAAGACGGCATGGACGACGCCTCACGCCCTCGCCTGGCCGCGCCCGATCGGCGACGCTGTCTTGCCGCGATTGGGGGCCTGCTCGCCGTCGCCGCCCTAGGTCTGCCATCGCAAGCATTGCGGGCTAACCTCGACAGGTCTCGCCTGCGCGATAGCATGCGCCAGGAGTTCGGCTCCGATGGTCTGCGCGAGCTCGAGGACTGGTTGGCGCTGCTGGACCGACTCCAGGCGGCGCCGCGTGATGCCCAGTTGCGTGAGATCAACGATTTCTTCAATCGTCGCGTGCGCTGGCTCGACGACTCTCGGATCTGGCAGCAGGAAGACTACTGGGCCACCCCGTTGGAAACACTGGGACGCGGAGCGGGCGACTGCGAAGACTTCACCATCGCCAAGTACGTTTCCCTACGCGAGCTCGAGGTCCCCGAAAGCATGCTGCGCCTGATCTACGTCAAGGCCAGGATCGGCAGCAGTCGCATTACCCAGGCGCACATGGTGCTCGGCTACTACACGGCGCCCAGCGACGAGCCGCTGGTACTGGATAACCTCGTGACGACGATCGAGCCCGCCGGTCAACGTACCGACCTGGCCCCCCTGTTCAGTTTCAATGGCAGCGGCCTGTGGGCCGGTGGCTCCAGCCAATCGCGTGCGGACCCCGTGGCACGGCTCTCACGCTGGCGAAGCGTCATCGACCGCATGCGACGACAGGGTTTCATCCAAGGAGGATAATGAATGTCACTCATCAAGCAGCTTTGGCTGATCATCGTGGGCCTCGTGCTGCTGTCCTTCGGGGCCAGTCTGTTCATCGGGGTCACGACGAGCCGCGCCTATATTGAACAGGAAGTTCGCATCAAGAACGCCGACAACGCTAACGCACTGGCGTTGACCATGACACAGATGCCCAAGGATGCCGTGACCATCGAGCTGCTGATTGCCGCCCAGTTCGATACCGGCTACTACCGTCACATCGAGCTGCGCGCTCCCGACGGCGAGGTCATCGAGTCACGCCACGCCGATGCGACCGTGGGCGACGTACCGGGTTGGTTCGTCAAGCTGATCGACTTCGAGGTCCCGCCTGGGCAAGCCGTGGTGCAGGATGGCTGGCAGCAGTTCGGCACCCTGAGCGTGGAAAGCCAGCACAGTTATGCCTATCGATCGCTGTGGCGAAGCACCTGGAAGCTGGCGAGCTGGTTTGCCCTCGTCGGCCTCGTCAGCCTGCTGCTGGGGGGACTGCTGGTGCGCAGCATCCGGCGCCCTCTGCTCAGCGTCGTGGAACAGGCCAAGGATATCGGCATGCGGCGATTCACCACGACCAAGGTGCCTCGCACCAAGGAACTGGGCGAAGTGGTCGAGGCCATGAATCAGCTAGGCGTCCGAGTGGGCGACATGCTCAATCGCGAAAGCCAGCAGCTCGACGGACTGCGTCGTCGGCTTCAGCACGATGACGTCACCGGCGCGCTGAACCGTGAGGCGTTCCTGGGTCAGCTACAAAGCCATCTCGAAAGCCAGGATTTCCGGGCGAACGGCTGCCTGGCCCTGGTACGCGTGGGGCGGTTGAGCCAGATCAATGAAGCGCTCGGTCATGACGGTGCCAATGCGCTGTTACGTGAACTCGTCGATGCACTGGAACGGCTGGTCCAGGAACATGGCAGTGGCCTGGTGGGTCGTCTCAACGGCCGCGATTTCGCACTGCTGCTTCCCGGCCAGCAGGAGCTGGAATCCAGCCACCGCGAGATACTCCACCGCCTCAAGGCACTGACCGAGATGCACGAGACATTGATCACACTGCCTGGCGCCATCTGCCACTACATGCCGGACGACCAGCGCAGCAGGCTGCTGGCGGATCTCGATGGCGCCCTCTCGATGGCGGAAACCCACGGCTACCATGAGCTGGCAGTCGTCGATGGCCATCGGCCCAAGAGCCTTTTCACCAGCCATGCGGAGTGGCGCGAAGCACTGCAGAATGCCATTCGGGAAGGCGTTCAACTGGCCCACTATCCGGTATTGGATCAGCAGGGCAAGCTCATGCACGTCGAATGCCCATCGCGTCTGCGCCTGCAACGACACTGGCAGCCAGCCGGCGTCTTCATTCCTTGGGTGTCCCGACTCGGACTGGAGACACGGCTCGACCTGGCAGTGGTAGATGCCGCCCTGCGGGATATTGCCGAACGCAAGCAGGCGATAGGCATCAATCTCTCTGTCGCTTCGATTCGCGACGTCCGCTTCGTGCTCGAGCTGAGAGCCCGTCTCAGCGCTAACCCACACCTGGCCGAGCAGTTATGGCTAGAACTGCCAGGAAATCTGGCGATTCGGGAAATCGACAGCTTCCGCAGCCTGTGCCGCGAGCTGCGTCCATTCGGCTGCAAGTTGGGGCTGGAGCATGTCGGCGCGGAGTTCAGCCACATCGCCGACCTGCATGACCTTGGCCTGGCATACTTGAAGATCGACGGGAGCCTGGTCGCTGGCATTACCGACGCACACCACCAGCAGAGCATCTTGCGCGGCATGGCGACCCTGTGCCACTCGCTGGGGATTCTCGCCATCGCCGAGGGGGTTCAATCACCAGCTGAGGCCCGAACCCTTTTCGAACTGGGTCTGGACGGCATTACCGGCCCCGGCGTGAGTTTTGACTTGCAGACAGACGACTAACGAACGACGCCACTCACCAACCCGAGGGCTGGTGAGTGGCGTTCATGTGCCGATGACGCCTGTCATATCACGTCATCGTCTCCCTCTTGATCCGATACGAGATTGAGCCCGTTGAGCTGATGACGCAGCGACTGGCGCTCCATCACCTTGCGCTGGGCCGCTTCAGGCAGCTCGGTGAAACGGATCAATCCCTTGTCCATCAGCAGCTCGATCACATCTTCAAGCACCCTGACGAAGGCGAGATCGGATGCCTGAAAATGGACCACGTCATCAGCCGGATCTCCCTCGATCATGAAAGCCTGTAGCTCCAGGGAGTCGGCCGCCAGGTATTCACTACACTGCGCGTCCGGCTCCCGACGCACCTGTTGAATTTCACCTTGCGCATCGCGCTTGACATACATGGCACTGCCCCAATAAGTCTTCGACGAACGGTTGCATCTTTGCAGTCCTCCGCGATACCGACAAGTGACCTCAATCAATCGGGTTATGCGGGATGTCGATCACCTTCTCTTCATGGCCAGGTCCTGCAGGCTCTCCCTGAGGGCCCTCGCGCTTGACGTCGGCCGGCCCAGATCCATGCGAAGCCCCCTGATCCGTGAACAGATCCTCTTTGCCATCATACAACAGGTCCTCGGCCGCTAGAGTTCCACCCGCGTTATCATTCTGAGGCGTCACGAGGCTCTCGGTATCCTCGACGGCCGAGTCGCCGTCAGCCTGAGAGGTTGTCCTGACAATGCTGGACCCTTCGTCGTCGGGTGCCAGACTGAAATCGTCGAAATTCAGAAGACTCAGGCCTTGAGCGGAAGCGCTCTGGGCACTCACCAGGGCGCCGTTGGACTCGCCGTTGAGCGTCAGTTCCAGGGTACCCTGAACCCTGTCTCCGTCGTCATCCGTCAGGGTGTAGCTGAAGCTCTCCGTCAGGATGTCTCCCTCGTGCATGCCATCGCGCACGTCACGGCTGATCTCATAGGTGTAGCTGCCGTCATCCGACACCGTTATCCGGCCATACTCTCCCTGGATGACGCCATTCTCAACGCCACCCTGCCAGACGAGGCTTTCACCCGGCTCCTGGTCATCCGCTCCCCAGCCATGGATATCGTCGGCGATCGTGCCGGACGTGGTCGGCAAGTCATCGGTCGACGAGACCTTGGCGTAGAGATCGAAGGACGTCGAACCATTCTCATAGGTCCTGACGGTATCCACGAGGTTACCGTCATTGTCGCGGAACCCCTCGATGCTGAGGACGAACTCGCGGTCGCCCACGGTGATGACCTGCTCCTGGTTGGGATTGGTGATGCGCATGATGTCGCGATGATCCCAGCCCGTGTTCGGGGTCTCCGTATGCTCCAGGGAGATGATCGTCTCAACGGTCGTCGGCGTGCCGTCGATCTCCACGGTGAACTCCACCACCATGTCGATGGTATCGAGCACCTCGGCGTTGCTGCTGATCGGGAAGTTATGGTGAGTCAGCGTCCCTAGCGAGAACAATGCATCGGTAGGCACGCCCGTGGAGTCGGTAACACCATCGGAATACTCGAATTCGTAGCCCGAGCCACTACGCCCGCCCCACTGCAGATAAATGCCGTCTTCATTCGAGGACTGGACCACGCGACCTGACCATCCCGTGGTCGTCATGTTCTCCCAGCGGGCTTCCAGGGCACTGATGCTCTGTTCGCTGACGGCGACCGTAACCTGCCCTGTGGGTGATCCCACCCTCGGCACATCGTCGATGATATCGATATTCAGCGCGCCACTGGTTGTATCCCCCTCACTATCGGCGAGCTCGATATCGAAGACATCCTGAACACCGTCGATGCCGGTTCCTTGGCTGGTATGCTCGGTGGAGTTCTCGGCCAGAGTATAGACCCAGCCATATTCGCCATTGCCGTTATCGGTCACTTCGAGCGTGCCGTACTCACCTTCGAAGACGCCGCCATCGTTGGCATTGACGCCATTGATCGTCAGGCTCGCCGGGGCATCGCCACCCACCGTGGCACCGAAAGTGCCGCTCGTGACATTCGACCCATCACCGGCGCGGCTACCACTCAGCAGGCCGGCTTCATCGACGACACCATCGCTGCCCTCGAGCGACGACAGCACTGGCTTGGAGTCCTCGTTGACCGTCACATGCAGACGCGCGTCACTGGTGTCACCGTCAGCGTCGGTGATCGTGTAATCGATGATGACATCGCCTTCGAAGCCGGCGACCGGGGTAAAGGTGACTTCACCGCTATTCGGATCGATGCTCACCGTTCCAGCACCGGCATACCCAGACGCCAGGCTGGCCGACGTCAAGGTGGAGCCGTCAGCGCCCTGGTCATCGTTGGCCAAGACGTTGTAGGTCACCGAGGTGTCCTCCTCGGTCGTGGCCGCATCGTCTTCGGCCTCGGGCGTGGTGTCCTCGATGCGGATGTCCAGGCTGTCCTGGGCGGTCTCGCCGGCCACGTCGGTCACCTGGATATCGAAGCGGTCGAGGATCTCGCCGCCGCGGTGGTCCTCGGCGTCGCCGTCTTCGGTGTATTCGTAGGCGATCTCGCCGCTGGCGGCGTCGTAGCCGGTGATCACCAGCGTGCCTTCATTGCCGACGATGGTCACCGGGCTGTTGCTGGCACCGGTGATATCGCTGCCGTTGACGGTCACGCCGGCGATGCCGGCCTGGGCGCCCACGG
>NZ_JBIEKH010000143.1:0-531 GCF_043496985.1 Halomonas sp. B23F22_20 | reverse complement strand
CCGTCGATCCGACGCAGCGGCGGGCGCACCAGCCCCAGCGGGAAAGGAGCGACCGCCAGGTCGGCCAGCATGGCGGCCTCCTGCCCCGCGCAGTGCTCGCAGGTGTAGGCGATCCGATAGCTCAGACCGGCATGGTCCAGGGCATCCAGCGCCGCCTGGCGCCATGGGCAGCCATGATGGGCCAGGGCCACCGGCAACGGCGAGCGCTGGGCGCGATCCGCGCACTCGAATCCTGGTGGCAGGCCCGGCGTCGGCGGCGGCACCTGCGCCAGAACCTGCGCCACCTGCTGGCCTGCGACGATGCCACCCTCGAGGATATCGGCTACCGCCGCGGAGATATCCACCGAGCGCTGCGCCTGCCGCGCACCCAAGATGCCCTGGACGCCCTGCACCGCGGCGCGGCGCGCCCGCATCAGGAGGATACGCCGTCCTGACCCTCGAGTGCCGGCCCCGGGCGCCGCGAGACGCCAAGGCCCGGGACCGACCGCACCGATGCCGCCGGGGCTATTCGACGCGGGCGGAGGCCTGGCG
>NZ_JBIEKH010000142.1:0-531 GCF_043496985.1 Halomonas sp. B23F22_20 | reverse complement strand
AATGAGCGCCTTCTTGACCGCCTCGTCCGGGTCCGGGATATCGATAACAAAATCCCGGAAAGCTAGGTCAGCTTTCGTGGCGTTGTCAGGATCAGGAGCGATCAGACGCGCAGCGCCGGTGTATTGCCACCCGATCGAGTCCTTGATGTCTTTTACGATGACGTAGGGCATGGTAGTCCTCCACTGCCTGTTATCGAGGTTAATCACGGCCATCAGTTGGGCACAAAAGGTGCGTTCCTAGCCATTTCCCATGTGTGTCCGTCCCACCATCCGGTGTGGTCATAGACCATGACAGATCTGCCCTGACGGTCACAGATCCTGATCCTGTGAGGACAGAACCGCTCTTGGTCTCTGGGAGCCGCGTCAGCCGCACTCAGTGTATAGCGCTGAAACACCCCTTTGGCTTCCTCGACCATCGAGGCAACGGTTGCATATCTCCCGGGCACAATGGCCACAAAACCGCTATCCGTGGAGAAGGTGCCCATCGCCGGATGAAGATCATCGAAGGGCATATGCCTAGCCCCCTCAACA
>NZ_JBIEKH010000028.1:30024-43421 GCF_043496985.1 Halomonas sp. B23F22_20 | reverse complement strand
TGAAGATGTCCATGACCACGGCGGCCTTGCGCTTGGCGGTCCATCGCTTGATCGGGTTGTCGTCGCTCATCCTGTCCTCCTGATGGCTGCACTATAGCCTGTGCAGCTATGGAGGGGGTCACTTCAGCGGCGTGCTGGTGCGGCCCTTCGGCGAGCGTCATGTGCTCGCCTCGCCCATGACCTACGACTTGCTGACGCCCCCGAGCGGCCAGGCGCCGCTCGCCGTCGCACGTTTCATCGACTGGCTGCTGGATGAGGCCGCCGCCTTCGATCGCGACACGATCGGCAAGGCCCAACCCCGAAGGGGTCATTAAAGTGAAAAATTAAAGAGCCACGAGTTATCAGACGAATACCATCACTGTACAGACAGTACATCGCCTGACTATCGAACACGGCGGCCAGCCTGGGCAGTCACGTCGCTTGTGCTGCCCGGGCTGATACGATGCCACTACCTCTCTCTCAATGCATCTCGTGCACTGCTCAGTGGTTTTACCAAGTAATCAAATACCGTCTTGCTTCCCGTGCGAATATCCACAGTCGCTACCATACCGGGCACAACCGGAAGCTCTTCTCCCGCGTCGTTCTTCAGCGAATGATTCCCCACCTCTACAAACACACGATAATAAAAGATCTTGGGATCTGCTTCATCCTGCACCGTATCGGGGGAGATCGTCACGACCTCACCCTCTATTGCACCATAGGTGCTATAGTCGTAAGCAGACAACTTGACGCTGGCTAACTGCCCAGGATGAATGAAAGCAATATCTCGCGGTGAGATACGTGTTTCAATCAACATTCTGTCATCCAAAGGCACAATGGTCATCAACCGCCCCCGAGGTGGAATAACACCTCCTGTGGTTGTCACCTCAATGTCTTTGACGATACCCCGTACCGGCGAACGCATCGTGAGCCTTGAAAGCGTATCCGAGCTCCCCCCTAACTTTGCAGAAAGTGCTTCAACGTCGGCTCGAGCTTCCGCCAGCTTTTCCCTGGCCGTGACAAAGTATTCTGACCTGGAATTAGCAGCCTGAAGTTCCAGCTCCGATTCCTGACGACGCAGCTTAAGCACTTCCACATCACTCGCTGCACCAGCATTAGCCAATGACCTCGTCAACGAAAGCTCTTGTCTAACGATTGCCAACGTGTTTTCAATGTTCGCCAGCTCGTCCTTCAAGCTTTCCGTTCTCGTTACATACAGCAACTGCTCACTAGCCCGCAAATTGGGATAAGCATCAAGTTCTGTGGGGAAGACCAAAGGTTCCTCATTGACTTCGGCTTCGAGCCGACTTTCTCGCGCTAAAGCCGCACGATACCTGGATCCTACTTCACCAACGTCTGCCTCGGACTGGGCCGGGTCTAGCACAGCAAGAACGGCTCCGGCCTCTACGATATCACCTTCGCGCACGCTCAACTCTTTCACGATCCCCCCTTCCAGCGATTCTACAACTTGCTCACGAGAAGAAGGAATAACCTTACCTTCACCAGAAGATACTTCGACCAGATCGGCAAAATAGGCCCAGACACCAAAACACAAGAAGAAAGCCAGCGCCCACCAAATAATACGTATCGACCGAATCGTCTTCGCATCATCGGCATGCTGTTTTTGGCGATATCTATCTTGTTCAAAATCAAGAAAAAGCAAGTTTCTCGAATCGACGCTACGCCCTTCTTCTTGCATCATGATGCTTTCTCCTCACCTTGCCCTTCCCGGCTTTGTGACGATTTCGCACCACGCTTGGCAGCTGCCGTCTTACTTTTGAGCTGAGCTAGTACTTCAGGCTTATCCCCGTCCATCACAACACGACCATTATCGACCACAATAATTCGATCCACCAAACTCAACAATGCCGTGCGATGCGTAGAAACCATTAACGTTTTGTTAGACGTGAACTTCCCAAGCGATTGAATAATATGTTTCTCTGAAGCATCATCCAGCGACGCGGTAGGCTCATCAAGCAGCAACACCATAGGCCGGCGCAGGAAGCTACGCGTTAACAAGAGAGCCTGCTTTTGCCCCCCGGAAAGACCAGCACCTCCTTCTAAAATAACATGGTCCAACCCATCAGGAAGTTTGCGAATAAACCCTATCGCACCTGACATTTCCAGAGCATCGAGAATGTCCTGATCGGATGCCAACGGCTTGGCCATCAATAGATTTTCACGAATTGTTCCATGAAAAAGCCTGGCATTCTGACTAAGGAAAGAGACATCGCGCCGGACATCAGCAGGATCAATATGTGAAAGGCGAATGCCATCAAGCGTCACTTCACCATCCGAGGGCTCTAACATACCAGAACACGCCTGGAGCAATGTTGACTTACCAGCACCATTGTGTCCTATAATAGCAATCTTCTCACCCGGCTTTATTTTCATGCTATTAATATAGAGTGAGGGAGATTTGGCCCCAGCGCTGTACTTGAACTCAGCCTCCTTAAAAACATAGTCACCCTGAACAACTGGGCGATGCACACTTTTCTCATTCTCAGAATAGTCGGTCGAACGCTGCATTAACTTATCAAGCCCTTCAGCTGCGACCTTGGCTTGTTGCCACTTGCTCAAAACTTGCGTCAAGCCAGTCATCGGCGAAAGCATTCTAGAAGACAAAATCGAGGCCGCTATCAACGAGCCAGTAGTCAAGTCGCTAGACATCACCATTGGCGCACCAAAAAGCACAACAGTTGCAAAAACACCAGTGATAATAGTCTGACTCCATACACTCAAGGTATTAGCGATATACCTCAGCCTGAGACTGGAGTCTGCCACTTCGGAGGTGTAATGATTCCATTGCCCTTGAAATCTAGATTCCGCTTGCAATGATTTAATATCGTCTATGCCTTGCACTGACTCAACCAGCATTGCATTCCGCAACGACGATTCGCGCATGGACTCGTTCGCGAGTTCCTTTAGCTTCCCCTGTACCAGAATAGCCGGCAGCAGCATAAGAAAAATCGCCACCAGCGGCACGAGCACCAGAGGGCCAGCGATATACCAAAAAACAAAACAAAACAGTATAAAAAACGGCATATCTGAAAACGCCGTGACAGTTGTCGACGTCATCAGATCTCTAACACGCTCCAATTCTCTAATTTGCGATATAAAGGTTCCCGTCGACGTTGGCCTTTCTGAGTTTTTTATCCTAAGAGCATGGCCATACACCTTGTCGGACATACGCAAATCCGCACGTTTTCCTAGCAAATCCGTGACCCTGACTCTCACCCTTCTCATCATGAAATCGAAGAAAAGTGCAAGCACAACACCACTAAACAACACATAAAGCGTCGAGTACGATTCGGCGGGTATCACACGATCGTAAACTTGACGAGTGAATATAATACCGGCCAATGCAAGAACATTGGAAAGCAGAGCGGCCACCATAATATGGCCGTACGGCTTCCAATCCCGCAGAACAATTTTTCGTAGCCAGTTTTTCTCGTAAGGCTTTATATACTCATCAACTCGTGAATCGGGCACCGCACGTGTTGGCCGAGCCATAAAGATCCCGACAACATGTTTTTCCAGAACACTAAGTTCGAGCCTGCTTGTTACGCCTTCATCCCCGCAGTAGACCAAGCCGACTTCATTTTTATTGCTCAAAGCTTCAACAACGGCTAGCTGCCCATTTTCAAATTGCACGACCAATGGCAACCGCCAAGGTGTGATCAGCGCTGCGTCGAAAGCCTCAATCGTCAACGTCAGACCCATCTGATGAGCAATATTGCGAAATGCATCTGAAAGCGGCAGCCCTTGACTCCAGGCCGAACGCATCTTTGCGTTCTCAGCAGAGTAATCCAATCGATAGTGACGGGCTACTATCGCCATCGCCTCTATCCAGTGATCAAAGTTGACGTTTTGTGCGTCCTCAGCCTTTCCTGGCCTTTCATCCAGCATTCCCATACACCTTATACTCTATTAAACTTCAGCGAGCTCATGTAGAAACAAACCCACACAAAAGCACAACAACCAGTCAACCATAAAAGCCAGCTAAAAAGTCTAACACCAGGCATGGTTATCATGGCGAAAGGCTGACTCCTTGAACAGCTTCGTCACTTATATTAAACATACCACGAAACCCCGAAGACGCATAAAGGCAGTCTAGTTGAGCAGCGTACATATCGTAACGTGCGTTTTCCATTCCAATTTTTGCCTGTTGCGCCTCTTCTTCTGCGTTCAGGAGGTCTAACAATGAACGTGTGCCCAACGACAAATATTGCTGGCGATAAAGTTCTTGAGTCAACTCCATCCCGGCCACTCTTTTGCTCAGAATAGCAATTTGGCTCTTCGCACTACGGGCTTGCTCTCGTGCATCTTGCAGGCGTTTTTGCAGCTCAATCATCACATTATCTTTTGAGGCTTCCAGCGCTTGCAGCACGTAGTCGGCAGATCTCTTTTGAGCACGAGTGGCTCCGCCCTTATATAGACTACTGGATATATTCAAGCCCAGTGAAACATCCGAGTCATCACCATTTCCCGTCTGATTAATAAACTGGTTAAATCCAGCCTCTGCCGAGACAGTTGGGTAAAAATCTGCTTCACGTCGAGCGATTTGTGCTCGCGCTTCCTCCCGCTGAGCATCAGCCACCATAATTTCTGGCACATTGCTAAATTGCTCAGAAACTGACGAACATACTTGCAAAAGATCATCGGGGAGAGTATCCGCGACGCTTACCGGCCCTTGTGCCCCAACAAGCCGTTTCAGGTTATTACGGCTAATCGACAGCTGCGAGCCATACTGCTCAAGTGCGGCTCTAGCCGCCTCAACTCTTGACTGTGCTTGAACCTCATCCGAACGTGTACTGGCACCAAGCTGCGAACGCCTCTCAGCCAACGCCTGAATCTCGGTGACACCATCCACTTGATCCTCTGCAATTGTCAACAAGGTTTCAAAACGCTGAATATCAATCACTGCTTTAGCCACTTGAAGCGCTAGTTGATCGATTGCCAACAAGACTCTCGCCTGATCACGCTCAACCCCGAACAGCTCGGCGTTCACATCATTCTCGACTTTGCCAAAATCATAGAGAAGCTGAGAGGCCGTAACATTGAATGCCTCTTCAGTCTGGTCAGTGGACGTTCTGAACTGTGAAGATAGTCCCGCATCGACCTGTGGCAGATAGCCTGAACGCGCCACCGTCACCTGCTCATTTTGCTGATACAGGCGTCCCAAGGCTTCGGAAATAGAGGGATACCACGTGACGGCTTTCTGAACCGCCTCTTGCATGGTTAGATCTTGAATATCTTGTGTTGTCTGATAAGTCTCGTCATCCGATGTCGGTGAAGCACTCCCCTGGGCCCACGCAGCGCTCCCCCCTCCCAAGAATAAAAAACTGACCGACAATGCCCACACCGCTTTAGGTATCTTATTTTTTTGCTTGCCAGCTCCTTGGTGTCGCGTATCCGACTTTACTCCACCTTGCGATGCAGCGATGCCTGTCTTGTCTGACGTTACAAACTTGGTTAATGATTCCATTCCAAACCTTCCTATCAAGATCACCATACATGGCAACACTGATGGCATAAAAATACGGGATGCCAATATTTTTCCATCAACTTCCGTTGATCTTAACTTACCAAAAAACGCACCGGACCCTTGGGTCCGGTGCTTTGGCAGTAGTGCCAACGTTAAAGCCTTAATCAAGCCACGTATGTGTTCTGATCAAGCTCGTCGCTAAGCGGATTCTGCGGCTCGGAGAAATCTCCCACAGGCACTTCTCCAGAGGTTTCAGAGTCACTTGCCACTTGCTCTTCTTCCACATTGTTGCTTTCAAATTCAGGCAACACCAGCTCTCCATCGCCAGCCCCATCATCCATATCGCTTAGGCTGAACATCATCGAGCTGGCTTCGGCTGACTCAGCCTCGACAGGCGGTGCGCCACCGCTCAATTCGCCTACCACACTTGGGTCAACATCACCCTCAACCTGTACTGACTTGTTGCCGGCGACGTCCTCCGCCACCGCGGCAATGTCGTACCCCGGGGTCATCAGGTTAGTCAATGCCGAGGTGCCATCGCCGTCATGGTCAGCCCCCATCCAGCCAACGACAAAGTCATCTCCCCCTGTCGGCGTCACGTAGATGGAATCCCAGTTGGCATCATTGTTATTGGATAGGCCGGCGCCATCACCTCCCGTCACAATCGTTTCCTGATCCGTCAGGGCGTTGCCTTGTTGATCGTAGATACGGTAATAAAGCGCCGCGTCGTCGGAGTTATAACCCGCGCGCCAAACGGCCACCAGGTTACCGCTATCCAGCGTCTCCAGGACGGGCGGCCCCTCTACCGCGCCATAACCGAGTTCGGTCGACTGCGACATGGACGTATCATTCAATACATAGAACCCTGCATCCCCGGGGTTCTGCGCTGGATCGATGATTGCCAACATCGGCCGATTCAATACATCGGTGTCAGGGTCAGCGGTATTGCGGCTCCAGCCAATAGCGAGCGTGCCATTATCGAGCGTGGTCACATCCACAATCGGCGTATTGAAGCCATCATATCCATCGATCGTAGTATCAAACTCCCACTGATCGCCCCTGGGCGTTCCATCCGCATTCCACAGCCGACCAAACAGATTCCTGGTAGGAGAGTCGTTACTGTTTGCTCGGTCGAACCACAAGGTGACGAATCCGCCATCTTCCAAGGCATGGATAAGCGGTGCCGACTCCCAGCCATCATTCGCCTGGCTGCGTGCTTCTACGTCACTGGCCACGGTGACCGGACTGGTCGGATCGGTGATATCCACCACCGAGAAGATAGGCTGATGCCCACCTTGTACGAACTCCTGGGCGATACCCACGACAAAATTACCGCCCGTCAGTTGGTCGACATAGAGGTTGCGTGTATAGCCACCCCAGATGCTTTCGTCCATACCGTTTTGACCAATCTGGAATTCGTCACCCAACGCATTTCCCGACTGATCAAATACACGGCCATAGATCTCCGCACCAGCGCTGTTTATGTCCTTCGCATAGACAGCAAACACATTACCGTCGTCTGTCAGTGACAGAATGGGGGCAGATTCAGGATCGGCAGCATCACCTTCCGAGACATTCACATCCTCGGCAACTTTGAAGCCTGCATCGGTTGGTGCAAGGCTAGTGTCGATAATGGTCATCTTGGACTGAATATCGTCAGCAGCATCAGACCCATTAATCGACCAGCCGATGGCGACCTTGCCGTCATCCATCTTCAAGACATCAAGACCATCGACATTTTTATACCCAGCACCCACGAACTTGTTGTAGCCAAAATCACTGACATCAAACGTATCGGTCTGCGGATTACCATCGGCATCATAGATACGACCACGTAGCAGATGGCCATCACCCAAAGTGCTCAGGTTAGCTCCTTCTCCCCACACATAAAGCAGATTGCCGTTATCCAACTGGGTGATCATCGGTGCAGTTTGCGAACCATCAGGGTTTTGATCGCTCACAATGCCAGCACTGAGCTTGATGAGTCGATCGCTGGTAAAGGTGAAATCACCATTCGCATCCGCGGTGACGGCATTGCCTAGAGAATCGCCGTTGGCGTCAAATATTTCAACGCGGCTATCCGGCTCAGCGGTGCCCGTCACAATGCTCGACGACGAGCTTTGATTAGTGACCTCGGTGATTTCGATACCAGGCGGTGTGGTGTCAACCGTCACTACTCCTAACGCACCCGTGTCGCTGACATTCCCCGCTTCATCGGTCTGGCGGACAACGACGTCATCTGCACCGTACACCCCTTCAGGCAGGTCGAAGCTGATACCTTGACCTTCGTTCCAGGTTTCACCGCCATCAGTCGAGTATTCCCATAAGGAACCTACTTCCAACTCGACCACTTCAACCGCGCCGTCATAGGTAATTTCATCGATAGCAGAACTCCCCGTGTCATTGGCGAGCGAAAGCGACGGCGCGTCAGGCGCGGTGAGGTCACCGGTTACCATGGCTGGCGCGGAGTCGTTACCTTCGGCATCAACGGAGAAGACATCATAGTCCTTACCATCTTCGAGCGGCGTAGCGGTGGTGATCGTGTAGTTACCGTTCTCATCGGCGTCACCGGTGCCAATCACATCTCCGGTATCCGGGTCACGGATTTCGACGGTGCTGTTGGGCTCGGCGGTGCCGCTGACAATACTACCGTCGGCTACGCCAGACGCGTCGAAGGTGTTGGTCATGCTGTCAACCGTTGGCGCATCGGAGACCGACAAGTCTTCAACATGAGTTGTCACATTTCCGGCGACATCTTCCGCGATCACATTGATTTGGTAGTCCGAACCAGTCCCGAGTGTCGGCTCTATCAGGTTAGTCAATGCCGAGGTGCCATCGCCGTCAAGGTCAGCCCCCATCCAGCCAACGACAAAGTTATCCCCCCCTGTCGGCGTCACGTAGATGGAGTCCCAATTGGCATAATTGTTAGCGGAGATACCTGATCCATCACCACCGGCAATCATTACCTTCTGATCTGTTAAGGCATTGCCTTGTTGATCGTAGATACGGTAATAAATCGCCTCGTCGTTGGCATAATAGCCCTCACGCCAAACGGCCACCAGGTTACCACTGGCCAGTGTCTCCAGGACGGGCGGGCCCTCTACCGCACCTAATCCTGTTTCCGTCGACGCGGAGATAGGCGTGTCATCGAGCACATAGAATCCTGCGTCACCGGGACTCTGCGTTGGATCGATAATCGCCAATATCGGCCGATTCTCCACGTCCGTGTTGGTATCAGCGGTATTGCGGTTCCAACCGATGGCGAGCGTGCCATTGTCGAGCGTGGTCACATCCACAATTGGCGTATTGAAGCCCGAATACCCATCGATCGGGGTGGCAAACTCCCACTGATCGCCTCGGGGCGTTCCATCAGCATTCCACAGCCGACCAAGTAGATTTCTGGAAGGAGAGTCATCAAGGTTTGCGTAATCGAACCACAAGGTGACGAATCCGCCATCTTCCAAGGCATGGATAAGCGGTGCCGACTCATAGCCATCATTCTCCTCACTACTACGTACCTCGACATCACTAGCCACGGTGAGCGGGTTAGCAGGATCGGTGACATCCACCACCGAGAAGATAGGCATATGTTGAACGGCAAGGCCGCCGCTGGTGTCGAAAACCTCCTTGGCGATACCAACGACAAAATTACCGTTCTCCAGTTGGTCGACATAGAGGTTTCGTGTATAGCCACCCCAGATGGCCTGATCCATGCCGTTTTGACCAATCTGGAATTCGTCACCCAACGCATTTCCCGACTGATCAAATACACGGCCATAGATGGTTGCACCGCTGCTGTTTATATCCTTCGCATAAACGGCAAACACATTACCATCGCCTGTCAGTGACAGAATGGGAGCAGACTCAGGATCTGCAGCCACGCCTTCCGAGACATTCACATCCTCGGCAACTTTGAAGCCTGCATCAGTTGGTGCAAGGTTAGTGTCGATAACAGTCATCTTGGACTGAATATCGTCAGAAGCATCACCCCTATTAATCGACCAGCCGATGGCGACCTTGCCGTCATCCATCTTCAAGACATCAAGGCCATCGATATTTTTATACCCACTGCCCGCGGCCTTGTTGTAGCCAAAATCACTGATATCGAACGTATCGGTCTTCGGCGTGCCATCGGCGTTATAGAGTCGACCACGCAACAGATGGCCATCACCGAAGGTGCTTAGGTTGGCTCCTTCCCCCCACACATAGAGCAGGTCACCATTATCCAACTGGGTGACCATCGGAGCGGTTTGCGAGCCATCAGGGTTTTGATCACTCACAACACCGGCGCTAAGTCCTTCCAAATTAACGGGTTGATCGGTTACAAAGGTGAATTCACCATTCTCATCCGCGAAGACAGCATCGCCCAACGAGTTACCTTCGGCGTCTGTTATCTCAACCCGGCTATTCGGTTCAGTGGTGCCTGTGATCGTGCTCGACTCGGCATCATGAACCACCTCGTCAATGACCACCTCAGGCAGAGTCGTGTCAACGATTGTTGCCCCTAACGAGCCCGTGTCGCTGACGTTTCCGAAGGTATCCGTCTGACGAGCGATAACATCGCCGTCGGCGTATTCACCTTCTGGCAAGTCGAAGCTGATACCTTGACCTTCGTTCCAGGTTTCACCGCCATCAGTCGAGTATTCCCAGAACGTGCCTACTTCCAATCCGGTCACATCAACTGCGCCGTCATTGGTATTCGCATCGCTATCGGAGCGACCCGTGTCATTGGAGAGGGTCAACGTCGGCGCAGCAGGTCCATCAAGGTCACCGGTTACCGCGGCTGGCTCGGAGACGTTACCTTCTTCGTCGAGAGAAACGACGTCATACGTCTTACCGTCTTCGAGAGGCTCGGCGGTGGTAATTTCATAGTTACCATTTTCATCGGCGACACCTGTGCCAACCACTTCACCGGTATCCGGGTCACGGATTTCGACGGTGCTGTTGGGCTCGGCGGTGCCGCTGACGATGCTACCATCGGCTACACCAGATGCGTCGAAGGTGTTGGTCATACTGTCAACCGTTGGCGCATCAGTGGTCGACAAGTCTTCAACATGGGTCGTCACATTTCCGGCAACATCTTCCGAGATCACATTGATCTCGTTACCCAAATCAGCCCCTAACGTCGGCTCTATCAGGTTAGTCAGTGCCGAGGTGCCATCGCCGTCAAGATCAGCTCCCATCCATCCGACGGCAAAGTTATCACCCCCTGTCGGTGTCACGTAGATGGAATCCCAGTTGGCATAATTGTTGGCAGATATACCTGATCCATCACCACCGGCCATCATTACCTTCTGATCCGTCAAGGCATTGCCTTGTTGATCGTAGATACGGTAATAAATCGCCGCGTCGTTGGAGTTAAAGCCCTTATGCCAAACGGCCACCAGGTTACCGCTGTCCAGTGTCTCCAGTACGGGGGGGCCCTCTACGGCGCCTAATCCTGTTTCCGTCGATGCGGAGATAGGCGTGTCATTGAGCACATAGAACCCTGCATCACCGGGGTTTTGCGTTGGGTCAATGATCGCCAGAACCGGCCTATCCGCCGGGTCAGCGTCAGGATCAGAGGTATTGCGGGCCCAGCCGACGGCGAGCGTGCCATTATCGAGCGTGGTCACATCCACAATCGGCACATTGAAGCCCGAATACCCATCAATCGTGGTGTCAAACTCCCACTGATCACCCCTGGGCGTTCCATCAGCATTCCATAGCCGACCAAACAGATTCCTAGTGGAAGAATTATCAGTGCCTACACGGTCACTCCACAAGGTGACAAACCCACCGTCTTCCAAAGCATGGATAAGTGGTGCCGACTCATAGCTATCATTCTCTTGACTACGCACTTCGACATCACTGGCCACGGTGAGCGGATTGGCAGGGTCGGTGACATCCACCACCGAGAAGATAGGCTGATGTCCGCCTTGCCAAAACTCCTGGGCGATACCAACGACAAAGTCGCCGTTCTCCAATTGGTCGACATGGAGGTTTCTTGAATGCCCTCCTCCAGTCCCTCGGTCCATGCCCTGTTGACCAATCTGGAACTCGTCGCCCAACGCATTCCCTGACTGGTCAAATACACGACCGTAGATGGTTGCACCGTTGCTGTTTATGTCCTTGGCATAAACGGCAAACACATTGCCGTCATCTGTCAGTGACAGAATGGGGGCAGATTCAGGATCAGCAGCCTCGCCTTCCGAGACATTCACATCCTCGGCAACTTTGAAGCCTGCCTCGGTTGGTGCAAGGTTAGTGTCGATAACAGTCATCTTGGACTGAATACTGTCAGCAGCATCAGCATTATTAATCGACCAGCCGATAGCGACCTTGCCATCATCCATCTTCAAGACATCAAGGCCATCGACACTTTTATACCCAGTGCCCGCGGCCTTGTTGTAGCCAATGTCGCTTATATCAAACGTATCCGTCTTCGGCGTGCCATCGGCGTTATAGAATCGACCACGCAACAGATGACCGTCACCGAAGGTGCTCAGGTTGGCTCCTTCACCCCATACATAGAGCAGATCACCATTATCCAACTGGGTGATCATCGGAGCGGTTTGCGAGCCTTCGGGGTTTTGATCACTCACAACGCCAGCGCTGAGCCCTGCCAAATCAGCGGGTTGATCGGTTACAAAGGTGAACTCACCATTCTCATCCGCGAATACAGGCTCACCTAGCGAGTTACCCTCGGCGTCTGTTATCTCAACCCGGCTATTCGGTTCAGTGGTGCCCGTAATCGTGCTCGACTCTGGACCATCAACCACCGTGTCGATGACAATCTCAGGCGCAGTGGTGTCAACGATGGCTGCTCCTAGCGCGCCATTGTCGCTGACATTTCCCGCTGCATCCGTCTGGCGAGCGATGACGTCACCTTCGGCATACTCGGCTTCTGGCAAGACAAAGCCAGTTCCCTCACCGTCGTTCCAGGTTTCGCCACCATCCGAGGAGTATTCCCAGGTCGCTCCCTCTTCCAACCCGGCGACAGCAATCGTGCCGTCATAGGTATTCGCATCGCCATCGGATCGGCCCGTGTCGGTGACGAGCGTAAGCGTCGGTGCGTCAGGCGCGGTGATATCCCCGGTCGCCGTGGCCGGCTCGGAGACATTGCCTGTATCGTCGATGGCTACGACGTCATAATCCTTGCCGTCGTCCAGCGGTTCGTCGGTCGTGATCTCGTAGTTACCGTTCTCGTCGGCTTCCCCGGTGCCCACCACATCACCGGTGTCCGGATCACGGATCTCGACCACGCTGTTGGGCTCGGCGGTACCGCTTACCGTGGTGCCGTCAGGCACGCCGTTTTCGTCCAGCGTGTTAGTGACGCTATCAACGGTCGGCGCGTCTGGCGCGGTGATATCCCCGGTCGCCGTGGCCGGTTCGGAGACATTGCCTGTATCGTCGATGGCAACGACGTCATAATCCTTGCCGTCTTCCAGCGGCTCGTCGGTCGTGATCTCGTAGTTACCGTTCTCGTCGGCTTCTCCGGTGCCCACCACATCACCGGTGTCCGGATCACGGATCTCGACCGAGCTGTTGGGCTCGGCGGTACCGCTTACCGTGGTGCCGTCAGGCACGCCGTTTTCGTCCAGCGTGTTAGTGACGCTATCAACGGTCGGCGCGTCAGGCGCGGTGATATCCCCGGTCGCCGTGGCCGGCTCGGAGACATTGCCTGCATCGTCGATGGCAACGACGTCATAATCCTTGCCGTCTTCCAGCGGTTCGTCGGTCGTGATCTCGTAGTTACCGTTCTCATCGGTATTCCCGGTGCCCACCACATCACCGGTGTCCGGATCACGGATCTCGACCGCACTGTTGGGCTCGGCGGTACCGCTTACCGTGGTGCCGTCAGGCACGCCGTTTTCGTCCAGCGTGTTAGTGACGCTATCAACGGTCGGCGCGTCAGGCGCGGTGATATCCCCGGTCGCCGTGGCCGGCT
>NZ_JBIEKH010000028.1:0-29927 GCF_043496985.1 Halomonas sp. B23F22_20 | reverse complement strand
CGTCAGGCGCGGTGATATCCCCGGTCGCCGTGGCCGGCTCGGAGACATTGCCTGTATCGTCGATGGCAACGACGTCATAGTCCTTGCCGTCTTCCAGCGGCTCGTCGGTCGTGATCTCGTAGTTACCGTTATCGTCGGCCTCCCCGGTGCCCACCACATCACCGGTGTCCGGATCACGGATCTCGACCACGCTGTTGGGCTCGGCGGTACCGCTTACCGTGGTGCCGTCAGGCACGCCGTTTTCGTCCAGCGTGTTAGTGACGCTATCAACGGTCGGCGCGTCAGGCGCGGTGATATCCCCGGTCGCCGTGGCCGGCTCGGAGACATTGCCTGTATCGTCGATGGCAACGACGTCATAGTCCTTGCCGTCTTCCAGCGGCTCGTCGGTCGTGATCTCGTAGTTACCGTTCTCGTCGGCTTCCCCGGTGCCTACCACATCACCGGTGTCCGGATCACGGATCTCGACCGCGCTGTTGGGCTCGGCGGTACCGCTTACCGTGGTGCCATCAGGCACGCCGTTGTCGTCAAACGTATTGGTGACACTATCAACGGTCGGTGCGTCAGGTGCGGTGGTATCCCCCGTTTCCGTGATCGGCTCGGAGACATTGCCTGCGTCATCGATGGCAACGACGTCATAAGCCTTGCCGTCTTCCAGCGGCGTGTCGGTCGTGACCTCGTAGTTACCGTTATTGTCGGCCGTCCCTTTGCCAACAACATCACCGGTGTCCGGATCACGGATATGTACCGTGCTGTTGGGCTCAGCGGTACCGCTTACCGTGGTGCCATCAGGCTCACCGTTTTCGTCAAGGGTGTTGACGACACTGCCAACGGTCGGGGCGTCTGGCGCAATGTTATCTCCATCGGAGACAGGGTCGCCGTCTGAGCCATCGCCATCGCCGTCTGAGCCATCGCCGTCTGAGCCATCGCCGTCGCCGTCTGAACCATCGCCGTCGCCGTCTGAGCCATCGCCGTCGCCGTCTGAGCCATCGCCGTCGCCGTCTGAGCCATCGCCGTCGCCGTCTGAGCCATCGCCGTCGCCGTCTGAGCCATCGCCATCGCCGTCTGAGCCATCGCCATCGCCGTCTGAGCCATCGCCGTCGCCGTCTGAGCCATCGCCGTCGCCGTCTGAGCCATCGCCGTCGCCGTCTGAGCCATCGCCGTCGCCGTCTGAGCCATCGCCATCAGAGCCGTCGCCGTCTGAGCCCGAGTCGCTGTCAGAGTCAGAGTCGCTATCCGCAGCCACGGCAGCCACCCCAGCCGCGCCTAGAACTCCTGCAACCACTGCCCATGCCGGGATACCCCCGGCCAACTCAGCTGCCTCTTGGATTTCAGCAAACGAAAATCCTGACCAAGGGGACTCATACTGCCCCCACCAAACGACCTCATCGGAATCTTCGAGGAGCAGCTCACTTCGCTCCCCCTCTGAAACATTGAAAAAGTCAGAAATGACGATCTTCTCCCCAGACTTCAAGGTGATGATCAGATCCATTCCCGACTGGTCAAACGCTGCTACCTCTTCGGGTCCTATAGCAATTTTTACTGCACTAGGAGCCTGCAAATCGACAGCACTTCCCTGTGGCAATTCAACCACATCGCCGCCAGCCTTAGGAGTAACAACTATGAATGCATTTTCCATAATCCACCTCTATCCCTTTTACTGTTACTTAAAGCCCTGGAGAGCCTTGTCCTTCCGGGAATCTCTCGAACTCATTCCCAAAACACCGCCAGAACTCAATCATCATCGTAGCTAAAATCAAACGTGAAAAATGAATACGACTGACGTACTCTTCCTTCATCCTAGGCACCTACCGGCCTAAAGAAAGAAGAATCCGCCAACCAGATTCAAGCACTTTCTTTTAACAAGATCTCGACGCGACGATTAGGCGCTAGACATTTTTTCAGTTCAGCGCCAGCGATGTTCGGACAATTCACTACCGGCTCGCTCTCTCCTCGGCCTTCATAGCTGATACTCCCAGGATTCACCCCCCACTGCACCAGAGCATCTGCCACTGCTTTGGCCCGCTCTTCAGAAAGATGCATATTGTATTCCGCTGCACCGATTCGATCGGTGTGTCCAGTCACCGAGATAGAGAGGGATTGAAATTTACTCTGAGCGTCCTGGAGGACCCGACGTAGTTCCGACCGGCCTTGTGAAGAGACAATATAGTTATCAAAATCAAATAAAAAGCCATCTGAGAAGCTGACTTTTTGAGGCTGAGCAGGCACTGAGAGCTCTGAAAAAAGATGCTCACACTGTGGCCGCCGCCACTCTAAAGAAGAAAGAACCTGCTGAGAGAAGGAAACGCGATATTGGCATACAAGATAATTTTTACCGGGAAGCGGCAAACTCACGTTGTATAACCAGCTATCATCTTGACCGACAACTGACGGGACGATCGGAGCGCCAAGAAGACTCATTACATCTTCCTGCGACAGCTCGCCGAGACCAGCACTCAGCTCCTGCAAATCTCTGATGGGTATGTCGTCACCATTTCGCAGGAACGGCTCACCTAGCTCAGAGTGAGAGGCATCGACAACAACATCAGGGAACTCCTCCGCCTGAGCAGAGGCTACAATGCTAATTGTCGCTAAAAAAGAGCCTGCAATCAGCATCACAGACTTTTCTTTGACATTTCTATCCATAGTACCCATAGCGCCTTCCTTGCCATCTGTTGTTTATTTTAAAAAATCTGTCTAATCTCGCTCTGACCATGGGCCAAACAAAAACCCCACGGTCAATGCATCATCTCGCCCCCATTAACACCTAATTCCCTATAGAAATTATTAAACATATCTTTCATTACCATGAATCTGTGGCACTAGCCCCATCTCAAGCGCTCCGCGCATGCCCGTCATGGCCGACCACTGTTGCGTTGGCAGGCATCGCCGACTCGTTTCGACATGATTTCCCCCTAGGGGGCGGCGATGCTGGCTGCCGCTAACCATTGGTTTCCTGCCTGGTGGCTTTGTTCGACAGACGATCGCCATGTCGTTCTTTGCGGATAGCGCAAATGGCTGCACGGGAGGAGGCGAACCGCCATGCGCTCGATTTTCTAGCCCGTCGTAGGAGTTGATCCATCTCGCTTTGTGAACCACGGGGGGCGTTCGGCGCATCATTTTTGGCAGCAGAGAGTGCTCTCGGTGCCACTTGGCCGGGCGGCGGACCAAATTCGGGGGGCTAGCCATGCCCAGCATCCCCAGCCAACGCAGAAGGTTGCAGGATAACCGTTTCAGGTCGCCGCCCTGCGCAGTGGAAAAATGACGGCTGATGGTGTCGACACAGGCAACCTCGAAGCATTGCCCAATGACGGAAAGGCCGGTACGGCTGGAGAAGGGACCACGGCTGGAGAAAAATCTGACATTGAGCATGGCACTGTCCCGGTGAATGGCAATAGTCGCTAGTGAGAGGCCCTTCAAAGATCCAGTCTCAGTCTTTTTGATGATGCGTCTCAGCCACGCCAGCCGGACGAAACTAAATTAGACAACTTCAAAAGGAACTGCAACCGCAAACGGCCGAGGGCATCCAAACACGATTGCCAGAACATTTTTGTGAACAAATGTTACATCCGCAACAGCAGCTCGCTTGGCTAGTCGGCGCGCCGCATGATGGTGTTGATCCGAATGGCCAGTGATATAGAGCCAGCTTCATGTCGCTTCTCAGCCGGGCTTCTTATCTCCAAATCGACTCATATATCGTATATCCATAACAAATCAGTATCGATATCGAGCATTGGCGCAACCGTGACAGCCGACCTTCGCAATGAATGATCCGTTGTCCAGGGAAACCATGGCGATACGGAGAGTCAGGCCAGAGCCATTGACCAAGGCGGTCTTCTCGGCACAGCAAGCGCCTATTTATCGGCAACATCGTCGAGGTTCCTGAACGTTGGATGCACCGTCTCACGTCGACGAGAGGTGCACATCGATCGCCGACTTCACTTCGCCAAACCGGGCAACAGCTAGTCGGCGATCGATTACGCACGGTATTCGGCCCCTGCCGGCAAGGTGTCCTCGTCGGCCCGACGGCCGCGCTCGACCAGCTTGCGCAAGGCCACGTAGAACACCGGGGTGAGGAAGAGGCCAAACAGGGTGACGCCGAGCATGCCGGCGAACACCGCCATGCCGAGCGCCTGGCGCACCTCGGCACCGGCGCCGCTCCCCAGCATCAACGGTACCACCGCGGCGGTGAAGGTGATCGAGGTCATGATGATCGGCCGCAGGCGCAGGCGGCAGGCCTCCAGGGCCGCCTCGACGATGCCCTTGCCCTGCCTCTCCAGCTCGCGGGCGAACTCGACGATCAGGATGGCGTTCTTGCACGCCAGGCCGATCAGCACCACCAGCCCGACCTGGACGAAGATGTTGTTGTCGCCCTTCATGAACCACACCCCGAGCAGCGCCGAGAGCATGCACATCGGCACGATCAGGATCACTGCCAGCGGCAGGGTCCAGCTCTCGTAGAGGGCAGCCAGGGCCAGGAACACCAGCAGCACCGAGAGCGGGAATACCACCAGCGCGGCGTTGCCCTGAGTGGCCTGCTGGAAGCTCAGGTCGGTCCACTCGAAGGACATGCCGTTGGGCAGCACCTGGTCGGCCAGCTCGCTCAGCTTGTCCATCGCCTGGGCCGAGGACAGCACACGCGGATCCGCCTCGCCGGCCAGGTCGGCGGCGGGATAGCCGTTATAACGCAGCACCGGATCGGGGCCGAAGGTCTGCTGGACATCCACCATCGAGCCGATCGGCACCATTTCCCCGTACTCATTGCGCGTACGCAGGTTGGCAATGTCCTCGACGCTGCCACGGTAGGCAGAATCGGCCTGGGCGATCACCTGCCAGGTGCGGCCGAACTGGTTGAAGTCGTTGACATAGGTCGAGCCGAGATAGGTCTGGAGGGTGTCGAACAGCTCGGTCAGCGGAACCCCCTGAGCCTTGGCCTTGATGCGATCGACCACGGCATCGAGCTGCGGCACGTTGGCCTGATAGCTGGTGATCGGAAAGCCCATGCCCGGGGTCTGTGAAATGGCCCCCTGGAAGGACTGCACTGCGCTCTGCAGGGCGCCATAGCCCAGGCCGGCACGATCCTCGATGAACATCTGCCAGCCATTGCCGTTGCCCAGGCCGAGAATGGGGGGCGGCATGAACGAGAAGGCGAATCCTTCCTGCAGACCGGCGATCTTCTGATTGATCTCGGCATTGATCTCGGCCGCCGTGCGCGAGCGCTCATCGAAAGGCGCCAGCGGCAGGAACGCCACGCCGCTGTTGGGGGTATTGGTGAACTGCAAGGCATTGAGGCCAGGGAACGCGATGGAGTGGGAGACTCCCTCGGTGGACATGGCGATCTCACTGATCTGGCTGAGCATCTCGTCGGTACGCGACAGCGAGGCCCCTTCCGGCAACTTGACCCCGGCGATCAGGTATTGCTTGTCCTGGGTCGGAATGAACCCCGGCGGCACCATCTTGAACATCATGCCGGTCGCCACCAGCAGCAGCGCATAGACCAGAAAGACCGCGCCACGCCGGTGCAGCGAACGCGATACCGCGCCCTGGTACCTGGACGAGCTACTGGCGAAGAAGCGATTGAAGGGGCGGAACAGCCAGCCGAACAGCAGGTCGATCAGGCGGGTCATCCGGTCCTTGGGCGCATCGTGGGGCTTGAGCAGCATCGCCGCCAACGCCGGTGACAGGGTCAGCGAGTTGATCGTGGAGATCACCGTTGAGATGGCAATGGTGGCGGCGAACTGGCGATAGAACTGGCCGGTGACACCGGAGAGGAAGGCCATCGGCACGAACACCGCACACAGCACCAGGCCAATGGCGATGATCGGGCCGGATACCTCACGCATCGCCTGATGCGCGGCCGCCAGAGGCGCCAGGCCATCCCCGATGTTGCGCTCGACGTTCTCCACCACCACGATCGCATCATCGACCACGATGCCGATCGCCAGCACCAGGCCGAACAGGGTCAGGGTATTGATCGAGAAGCCCAATATATAGAGCACGGCGAAGGTGCCCACCACGGATACCGGCACCGCGATCAGCGGAATGATCGAGGCACGCCAGGTCTGCAGGAACAGCGTGACCACCAGCACCACCAGCAGCACGGCTTCCAGCAGAGTCTTGATCACGGACGAAATCGAGTCGCGCACGAAGATGGTGGTGTCGTACACCGCCTCGTACTCGACGCCCTCGGGGAACCACTGGGCCAGCTCGTCCATGGTGGCGATGACGTTCTCCTGGATCTCCAGAGCATTCGCCCCCGGTGCCTGGAAGACGCCGATGGCGACCGCATCATTGCCGTCGAGTTTCGAGCGCAGGGTATAGTCGCCGGCGCCCAGCTCCAGGCGGGCGACATCGGCCAAGCGCACGAGCTCGCCATCCCGGCCACTCTTGACCACGACATCGCCGAACTCCTGCTCGGTGGTCAGGCGCCCCCGGGCATTGATCAGGGTCAGGAAGTCACTGTCGGGCATGGGCTCGGCGCCGAGCTGGCCGGCCGACACCTGCACGTTCTGCTCGCGTATCGCCTGTACCACGTCGCCGGCGGTGAGGCCGCGCGCGGCGATCTTGTCCGGATCGAGCCAGGCACGCATGGCATAGTCGCCACCGCCGAAGATCTGGGCATCGCCGACGCCCTGAATGCGTGACAGGGCATCCTTGACGTGAAGCCGGGCATAGTTGCGCAGATAAAGCGTGTCATAACGCTCATCCGGCGACGTCAGATGCACCACCATCAGGAACGTCGGCGACTGCTTCTGCGTGGTCACGCCCTGCCGACGCACATCCTCGGGTAGCCTCGCGAGCGCCTGGTTGACCCGGTTCTGCACCTTGACCGCGGCATCATCCGGATCGGTGCCGGGGCGGAAGGTCACGGTCATCTGCAGCACCCCGTCGGAGCCGGCCACCGACTTGAGGTACATCATGTCCTCGACGCCGTTGATCGCCTCCTCCAGCGGTGTTGCCACGGTCTCGGAAATGACTTTGGGGTTGGCCCCTGGATAGGCCGTGCGCACGACCACCGACGGCGGCACCACATCCGGGTATTCGCTGATCGGCAACATCGGGATGGTGATAATCCCGGCGATGAAGATCAGTATCGACAACACCGCGGCGAAGATCGGCCGGTCGACGAAGAACTTGGCGAAATCCATGAAACGACTCTCCTCGGAGCGGGGAGACGGCACCCGCTCCGCTCAGACGCAATGATAGGGGGTCGCTCGATCTCCCTCGGGTATCGAGCGCCGAGGGCTTACTGGGCCACCAGCACCGCGGCTTCGGGCTTGCCATCCATCTCGACGACTTCCGCTGCCACCTGCATACCGGGGAAGTAGATCCGCTGAATGCCGTTCACTACCACGCGGTTCCCCGGCTCCAGCCCGGACTCGACCACCCTGAGCCCATCCGCCATGCGGCCGGTACGGATATCCTTGCGCAGCGCGACGTTTTCATCGTTGACGACGTAGACATACTTGCGGTCCTGGTCCGTCAGCACCGCCTTGTCATCGATCAGGGTGGCCGCGCTATCACCGCCGCCCATCACTCGCACTCGCGCGAACATGCCCGGTGTAAAGCGCCCATCGCCGTTGTCGAGCACGGCGCGGAGCAGGATGGTACCGGTATCCGCATCCAGGCTGTTGTCGACGAAGTCCACCTCGCCGCGATAGGGGTAGCCGTCGTCATTGGCCAGGCCAACCTGTACCGGGGTCCTGGTCTCGCGCGAGCTGGAGCGTTCGCCGCTGCGAGCCATGGCGTCATAGGTCAGGTAGGTCCGCTCATCGCTGTAGAAATTCACATAGACCTTGTCCTGCGAGACGATGCTGGTCAGTTGCGTGGATTCGGACACCAGGTTGCCCGCCGTCACCAGCGCTCGCCCGGTGCGCCCGGCAATGGGAGCGCGAACCTCGGTGAAATCCATGTTCAGCTGCGCCGTCTCGAGCCTGGCCTCGGCCGCCAGCAGGTCCGACTGGGCCTGGCGTGCGGCAGCGCGGCGCTGGTCCAGCTCTTCTCTGGAAATAGCATGGGTCTTGGACAGGCGCTCGGCCCGGGAAGCCTCGACCCGGGTCAATTCGACCCGCGAACGGGTTCGCTGCAGGTCGGCTTCGGCCCCCGCCAACTGGGCCTGATACGGGCGCTGATCGATGACGAACAGCACATCACCCTTGGCGACCTCCTCGCCCTCGGTATAGTTGACACTCTCGATATGCCCCGACACGCGAGGGCGCAGCTCGACTCTCTCCACCGGCTGGATACGCCCGGTGAACTCGTCCCAGTAGCGCACGTCCTTGATTACCACCTCGGCAACACTCACCTGCGGCGGCGGCGGTGCCTGCTGGGCGCCGGCGCTATCCGCCTGGCTGTCACAGCCGGCCAGAACGATGGCACCCAGCAAGGCCAGAGCCCCCATGAGCGGCCTGACAGGCATGCCGAGGAGTCGGCTCCTTGACGGTCGTCGATATCCTCCGTGGGTCGTGGCTGTATTACGCATCTTCGTCTCTCCAAGGGATCAAGGGGGCCGAGTCATGGCTCGAAGTCCGCACCTTAATTCCTAAAGCTAACTTCAGGTAAAGGGCTAGGTAGCGAACGTTTCACTACCGGAACGAAGTACTGCCGGGGCTGCATGGCAAAGAGTGTTATTCATCGGCCTGCCCGTTCATGGCAGTAGTCGCGTGCTGGCATGGAAAATCGACAGCGCCGAGAGGCATCGGCGGGACCCGAAGCCTCTCTACCCCTTGAGTACTTTGTAAAAGTTCAACTAACGTTAAGGCTTGCGCGCTGAATTGATTAGCCCGGCCAAGAGGGAAATACTGTTTCCCTCATGGAACAGTCGGGAAGCGCTTCCCCCGATGCCGGACGCCCTCATGACGGAATCAGCCATGTCACAGGATCTCAACGATGTCCTGATCTTCTCCAAGGTGGTGGAGCAAGGAAGCTTTACCGCCGCAGCCCGCCTACTGGGCATTCCCAAGACCACGGTAAGCCGCAAGGTGAAAGCGCTGGAGAATCGTCTGGGCGCCAGGCTGCTGCAGCGCACCACACGCCGCCTCAGCCTGACCGAGGCCGGCGCCGTGTACTACGAGTACAGCCACCGCATCGCCCGCGAGCTGGGCGAAGCGGAGCACGCGGTGCACCAGCTCGAGGACAGCCCGCGCGGCTGGCTGCGAGTCACCACGCCCTTCACCATGTGCAGCGAGTTCACCTCGATCCTGGTGCAGGACTTCCGCAAGCACTATCCCCAGGTGCGGGTCGAGTTGATCCTCTCCAACGAGCGCCTCGACCTGGTGGCCAACCGGATCGACGTCGCCATCCGTGTCGGCCCCCTGGCGGACTCCAGCCTGGTGGCGCGCCCGCTGGCCCGGCATCGCTCTTACGTGTATGCCAGCGAGGACTACCTCGCCCGACACGGCGAACCCCGCGAGCCGGCGGACCTGATCCATCACCCGGCGCTGGCGAAGGACCTCGACCGACGCGGGCATCGCCATGTGTGGCAGTTGCAAAACGGATCGCGTCGGGAGGAGGTCGAAATCGACCCCGTGGCCATCGCCAACGACCCCTTCATATTGCGCGGCCTGCTGCTCGATGGGCAGGGCATCATGCTGGCCAGCGAGATCGTGGCCTGTCTCGGGCCGGAGGAAAACCGGATACACCGCATCCTCGAGGGCTGGGAGGGCCCCGAGGTAGAGCTGAACGCAGTCTTCCCAGGCGGCCTGCTCGTCTCGCCTAAGGTGCGCACCTTCGTCGATTTCGTCGTCGAGCAGATGCGCCTCAAGATGCAGGCAGCACTCCCGCAGGACCAGGCCCCCGCCACCCCGGCCGCCTTCCCCCCGGACGCGGTCGCCGAAGATGCGGAGGAGCCCGTGGACGCAACGGCCTGAGACGCTCGGGTTTTCCCCTGGCGAAGCACCACGCCCGCTTCACGGTCAGCTGACGAAGCGTTGTCAACGCCAATGAAGGTTGTACGGATTTCATCAGTACTCTTCATCGGCCCTGATCCAGCCTGGTGTTAGTGGCACTGCTGATCAACAACCTGGGTAGCGTGCGTCGCTGGCCACACTACTGGTTGTAGGAAAGCGCAGCCTGGTCGATATCTGGATATATGGGTGAACTCGCAGGCTTGTATTGCCTGGGATAAAGGGGATCAGGCCCGCTTCGCCCGACGACCGGACCATGGCAAGCACGTGGATAATGCAAGCAGGCCGAGTGCCAGCACGGCCCCTCCGAGCACGTTGAACCCAGTGCCGAACGTTGCACTCAGTCCCATCGCGACTAGCGCGGCACTGCCAATCTGACAGAATCCGACCAGACCCGATGCCGTGGCGGCATGTCCGTGTTCACTGGCGATGGCCCCGGATACGGCCAGCGACAAAGACGAACCATTGGCCAGGCTGACCAGGCACATCGGAAGCACCACGGTCGCCGCACTTTGCCTCTCCAGAGCCACCACGCCCAGGAAGGCCATGCCGCCGAGCACGAAGCAGGCGATACCTGCGGCGACGATGCGATCATAAGGCCAACGGTCAAGCAGCCGCTTGGCCAGCAAATTGGCACCGATGATGCCGGCCGTCAGCGGCAGGTACAGCCAGCCACTTTGCTCTTCGCTCACCCCCTGGCGTGCGAACAGGAAGGGCGATTGGGTCAGATAGACGAACCAGGCGCAGTAGATGGCGCAGACCACTAGTGTGTAGCGACGGAAATGGCGATCGCGAACGACATGTCCGAATCCAGCGAATGGCGACGTCCGGGTGCGGGCCGCGTTGGGAAGCGTTTCCGGTAGTAGCATCAGCACTATCAACAGCGCCAAGGCACCAAAAGCGGCCACAAACAGGAAGTCAGCCCGCCATCCAAACACGGCGGCCAGGTGTCCGCCGATGGCCGGCGCCAAGGCCGGCGACAACGACACCAGTGGATAGACCACCGCATAGACCTTGGCGGAGGTGCGCTTGTCGCAAGTATCGGCGATCAAGGCACGCCCAATGACCAAACCCGCCGCGGCGCCCACAGCCTCGAGGAGGCGCCACGCCAGAAATCCAGCGTAGCTCCCCGCGACGGCACACCCCAGCGAACCGATCATGTAAAGCGCGATGCCAGCCAGCAGCAGAGACTTGCGCCCATAGCGGTCCGACAAGGGCCCATAGAACAGTTGTGCCATCGCCAGTGCCAGTAGATAGAAGGAGACGGTCTGCGGCATCTGCCAGTCGGCGACACCAAATTCAGCCGTCATGGTGGGCATGGCGGGTAGATAAACGTCCGATGCGATCAGGCCGAAGGCGCTGAGCATGACGACGGTCAGGATGAAAGATACGCGCGGCATAGCATCTCCCGGCGGCCGGAATGTCGGCCGCTCATCGACTGTGCATGGGGAACGGATGCCATTGTACGAAGAGAAGCATGGTGCAAAAATGCATTAAAATGCAGCTTACTCCTGCATAAATGCATCAAGGGGAGCGGATGAACTGGGACGACGTGCAACTTTTCCTGGCGGTGCATCGCGCCGGCACACTGCGCGGGGCGGCGCAGCGTCTGGGCATCGACCAGACCACGGTGGGACGGCGCTTGACCGGCTTGGAACGGTCGCTGGGCAGCCGGCTGTTTCTGCGTACCACGGGGGGATGGACGCTCACCGATAGCGGCCGGCAAGCATTGCCCAAGGCCGAGGGCATGGAGCGACTGGCCGTTTCCTTCGAACGTCGCAGCGAAGGTGCCGACAACCGTATGGCCGGCGAGGTTCGCGTGACCACCACCGATGCGTTGGCGATGGACTTCGTGGTACCCGCGATCGAACGCCTACGCACGACGCATCCCGACATCAGCGTCATCCTGAGTACCACGACGCGACTGCTCGACCTGGCAAGACGCGAAGCGGATGTTGCCGTACGCACGCTTCGACCAGAGCAGCCCGATCTGATCGTCCGACGGCTGGGTTGCTGGGAGGTAGGGCTGTACGCAACCAAGGGATATCTGGAACGGCATGGCGAGCCACAGCGCGGCGACGGCTTCGCCGGCCACGACATCGCCCTGTATCAGGAAGGGGTAACGGGGCGGCAGGACAATACCCTGACGGGTGAGCCCAGAAAACAGGGGCGCGTGGTCGCCGAGCTCGACTCGAGCTTGATGCTGGCAACCTTTGTACGCGCCGGCCTGGCGTTGGGAGAGCTGCCCGATTACATCGCCCAACGTGATCACAATCTGGTGAGGGTCTGGCCCGACCACCATCGGGCCAGACCGTACGAGGCTTGGCTAGTCCTGCATCAGGATCTGGCGCGCACCGCGCGGGTCCGGGTTGTCACGGAGGCGATCTCGGACGCCTTTGCCGGTTGAATCCTGGACATGCCGATAACGCTAGCGTCGGGGTTCCCGCGATGACTGATACCCTGCCACTCGCCGCCGGGATCCGAGTCTCCCATACGACTCTCCTACTCCCCTAGGCAGAAGCCGGCTTCATGCCCCCAGCGATTTGCGGCACCATGAAGCCCCGTTTCATCGCCGCGAAGGATTCGCCATGCTCGCCACCGCAGAGACCGCCCTGACGCCCGGCTTTATGGTGATCCACGGCAACCGCCTGGAGGCACTGCGCGACCTGGCAGTGGAGTGGCTGCGCCAGCATCCGCTCTCGCCGCTCGAGGATGAGGTGATCCTGGTGCAGAGCAACGGCATCAGCCAGTGGCTGAAGCTGGCGCTGGCCGCCGACCCGCCCGCCGGCGCCGGCATTGCCGCGGCGATGGACGTCACCCTCCCGGCGCGCTACCTGTGGCAGGCCTACCGTGCCGTCCTTTCACAAAGTGAGGGCGCCGACGCCGTGCCGCCGGCCTCGCCGCTGGACAAGCCGCGCCTGATCTGGCGGCTGATGCGCCTGCTGCCCGAGCTACTGGATGACGCCACCTTCGCCCCGCTGGCGCGCTTTCTGGCCGACGACGAGGACCTGCGCAAGCGCCACCAGCTCGCCGAGCGCCTGGCCGACCTGTTCGACCAGTACCAGGTCTATCGCGCCGACTGGCTTTCCGCCTGGGCCGAGGGCCGCGACGAGCTGATCGACGCCCGCGGCCAGGCCCGTCCGCTCGCCGAAGACCAACGCTGGCAGCCGGCGCTGTGGCGGCGCCTGCGCGACGACATCGGAGACGAAGGCCTGGCCACCAGCCGCGCCTGGGTGCATACCCGCTTCCTCGAGGCCTGCCGCAAGCTAACCCCAGAAACGAGACCACATGGCCTGCCGCGCCGGGTGGTGGTGTTCGGCATCTCCTCGCTGCCCCGCCAGACCCTGGAGGCGCTCGCCGCCGTCTCCAAGGTCACCCAGGTGCTGCTGTGCGTGCACAACCCCTGCCGCCACTACTGGGCGGACATCATCGAGCACAAGGACCTGCTGCGGGCCGCCCGTCGGCGCCAGCGCCAACGCCCCGGCATGCCGCTGGCGCTCGACGACACCCAGCTGCATCTGCACGCCCAGCCGTTGCTGGCTGCCTGGGGCAAGCAGGGCCGCGACTATTTGCGCCTGCTCGACGAGTTCGACGACCAGGACGCCTACCGCGCGCTGTTCGACGCCGAGGCGATGCGCATCGACCTGTTCGACTCGCCCCTCGAGCAGGCCGAGGCCCCGGGGCTGCTGCAGCAACTGCAGGACGACATCCTCGAGCTGCGCCCACCCCGGGAGACCCGCGAGGCCTGGCCGGCCGTGGCCCCGGCCCATGACCGCAGCCTGCGTTTCCATATCGCCCACAGCGCGCTGCGCGAGGTCGAGATCCTCCACGACCAGCTGCTGGCCGCCTTCGACGCCGACCCCACGCTACGCCCGCGCGACGTGCTGGTGATGGTGCCGGACATCGACACCTACGCCGCCGCCGTGCAGGCGGTGTTCGGCCGCCTGCCGCCGGACGACCCGCGCCACATTCCCTTCACGCTCTCCGACCAGACCAGCCGCCACCGCCAGCCGCTGCTGGTGGCGCTGGAGGCGCTGCTGCATCTGCCGGAGGCGCGGCTCACGGTGAGCGACCTGCTCGACCTGCTGGAGGTGCCCGCCCTGCGCGGCCGCTTCGGGCTGGACGCCGACGCCCTGCCGGTGCTGCGCCGCTGGATCGAGGGCGCCGGCATCCGCTGGGGGCTCGACGCCGAGCAGCGCGCCCGGCTCGACCTGCCCGGCGGGCTCACCGCCAACACCTGGGCCTTCGGCCTGCGCCGCCTGATGCTGGGCTACGCGGTGGGCCAGACGGAAAACGAAGGCGCCGACGGCCCCTGGCACGACATCGAGCCCTACGGCGACATCGGTGGCCTGGAAGCCGCACTGGCCGGCCCGTTGATGGACCTCCTCGACGCGTTGGAAGCCCAGTGGCGCGCGCTCAGCGAGCCCGCCGACGTGCCCACCTGGTGCCGCCGCCTGCGCGGGCTGCTGGCCGAGTGCTTCGCCGCCGAGGACGAGGCCGACCTGGCCACCCTCAACCGCCTGGGGGAGCTGCTGGAAGACTGGCAGGAGACCACCGAGGACGCCGGCCTCACCGAGGCGCTGCCGCTCTCGGTGGTGCGCGAGCACTGGCTCGGCCAGCTCGACGAGGCCAACCTCTCCCAGCGCTTCCTGGCCGGCGCGGTGAACGTCGCCACCCTGATGCCGATGCGCGCCATCCCGTTCCGCCACGTCTGCCTGCTGGGCATGAACGACGGCGACTACCCGCGGGTACAGCGCCCGCTGGACATCGACCTGATGGGCCACGACTACCGCCCCGGCGACCGCTCGCGCCGCGAGGACGACCGCTACCTGTTCCTCGAAGCACTGCTCTCGGCCCGCGACAGCCTGATGATCAGCTGGGTTGGCCGCAGCATCCACGACAACGCCACCCAACCGCCCTCGGTGCTGCTCGGCCAGCTGCGCGATCACCTCGCCGCCGGCTGGCGTCTCGCAGGAAGGGAACACGAAGACGACGCCGGCCAGGCCCTGGTCGACGCCCTGACCACCGAGCACCCGCTGCAGCCGTTCAGTCGAAGCTATTTCAGTGGGGATGACCGGCTGTTTACCTATGCCCATGAATGGCGGGCGGTGCACTCTGTCGAGACAACGCCGCAAGACGTCGCGGACGGCGAGCTACCGCCCATGGAGCTCGATACCGCCCTGCCCCTGGCGCGGCTTTCCGGCTTCCTCAAGGACCCGGTAAAGGCCTTCTTCACCACCCGGCTCGGCGTCTATCTCGAACGCGAGGCGCTGGAGAGCCCCGACCACGAACCCTTCGCGCTCGACGGGCTGGACCACTGGCAGCTCCAGCAGGCGCTGATCGAGGCCGGCCGCCGCGCCGTGGACGTCGCCGAACCGCCGACGCCAGCCGTGCACGCCACCCTGGAGCGCCTCGAACGCGAGGGGCGCCTGGCCATGGGTGGCTTCGCCGAGCTGATGCGCGAGCAGCTGGTCGAGCCGCTGGACAAGGTGTTCAGCGACTACGCCGAGCTGCTCGAGGCCTGGCCCCATGCCTGGGAGACGCCGGCCGCCGTGTCGCTACAACTCGCCACCGAAGATGGCCCGCTGGCCGTGGAGGACTGGCTGGACGGCCTGCGCGAGAACGAAGCGGGCGAGCGCTGCCGGCTGGTGCTGATGACCAGCAGCCTGATCAACAAGGGCAAGTACAACTGGAAGCACTGGCTGGCCCCCTGGGTCGCCCACCTGGCCGGCCAGCTCGCCCTCGGCCCCATGACCACCGAGCTGATCTCCCGCGCCGGCGGCGGCACCCTGGCGCCGCTGGACGCCGGCACCGCCCGGGCGCACCTGGAGGCCATCGCCCGCGCCTGGCGCGCCGGCATGACCGCACCGCTGCCGCTGGCCCGCGACACCGCCTTCGCCTGGCACGAGAAGGGCGGCGATCCCAACGCCCTGGCCCGCGTCTTCGGCGATGCCGAGCAAGCCGAGGAGGCCGATCACAAGGCCTGGAAGGCCGCCGTCACCGCCTTCCATGGCACCGGCTTCAACGGCGACCATGGCGAGCTTGGCCGCGATCCGTACCTCGCCCGCCAGTGGCGCGACCTCGAAAGCCTGGTGCGCCATGAGGCCGCCGGGCGGCGCTTCACCGAGCTGACCGCGGCGCTCTATGCACCCCTTCACGATGCGGTAAAAACCAGGAAGAACGGCGGCAAGGGCCAGGGAGGCAAGGCATGACGATGACGGACGCCAGGCAAGCGGCCGAGACGCCTCGGCTCGATCCCGTAGCCCTGCCGCTCACCGGCAGCCGGCTGATCGAGGCCAGCGCCGGCACCGGCAAGACCTTCACCATCGCCCTGCTCTACCTGCGCCTGGTGCTCGGCCCCCGGAACGAGGACGATGCGGCCAGCTTCCCTCGGCCGCTGACACCGCCGGAGATCCTTGTCGTCACCTTCACCAACGCCGCCACCCAGGAGCTGCGTGACCGTATCCGCGCCCGGCTGGTGGAGGCCGCCGAGGCATTCTCGCCCTCTACGTCGCCCGACGATGCGACGGAGGCGCCGGTTCAGGCACCCGACGATGCGCCCGCCCCGTCTCCCAACGAAACCGGCGATCTCTTCGCCGAACCACCGGTGGATAACGCTTCCGCGGTGGATATCCCCGCAGACGACGATGACGGCAGCCAGGACCCTCTGATCGCCCTGCGTAACAGCTACCCGCGCGAGAGCTGGCCGACCTGCGCGCGCCGGCTACGGCTGGCCGCCGAGTGGATGGACGAGGCCGCGGTCTCCACCATCCACTCCTGGTGCCACCGCATGCTGCGCGAGCACGCCTTCGACAGCGGCAGCCTGTTCGCCCTGGAGATGTCGCTGGACCAGTCGGAGATGGACCTGGAGATCGCCCGGGACTACTGGCGCAGCTTCTACTACGACCTCGACCCCGAAGCGCTGGAGATCATCAACGGCCACTGCAAATGGTCGACGCCGGACGCGCTCAACGACACCGCCGCCCGGCTGCGCACCCACGCCGCCGCCCTGCCCGCAGCGCCGCCGCCGGCCGAAGCGATCGATGACTACCGCGAGCGGCACGCCGCGATGCTGGCCGAGCTCAAGGCCCCCTGGCCGGCCTGGCTCGACGAGCTGGAGGCGCTGCTCGAGGCCGCCGCCAAGCGCAAGGCGTTCAACGGCCAGAAGCTCAACGCCAAGAGCCGCGCCAACTGGCTCGCCGCCCTGCGCGACTGGGCCAATGACACCGAGCTGGCAAGCCCCGATCTCACCCCCGCCGCCTGGAAGCGCCTGACGCCGGAGGGCATCGCCGAGATCTGGAAGGCTGACTCTTGGGAAAAAGACCGGGCGCCGATCCTGCCGGCGCTGGAGGCCCTGGAAGCGCTGCCGGAGAAGCTCGCCGAGCTGCCCGATCCCTTCGCCGACCTGCTCGCCCACGCCGTGCACTGGATGGCCGCGCGCCGCGAGACCGTGCAGCGCCGCCGCGCCGAGCTCGGCCCCGACGACCTGCTGCACCGGCTGGACGCCGCCTTCGCGGGCGAGGCCGGCGAGACGCTGGCCGCGCGCATCCGCGAGCAGTTCCCGGTGGCGCTGGTCGACGAGTTCCAGGACACCGACCCGGTGCAGTACCGGCTGTTCGACCGGGTCTATGAGATGGCGGCGAATCGAGGCGATAGCGCGGCGTCGGGCGCTGAAAATAGCGCGGCTTCGGGCGCTGACAAGAGCGCCGTGCTGCTGATCGGCGACCCCAAGCAGGCGATCTACGCCTTCCGCGGCGCCGATATCCACACCTACCTCCAGGCCCGGCGCGACACCGCCGGCCGCCACGTCACGCTGGGCACCAACTTTCGCTCCGCCACGCCCATGGTCGAGGCCGTGAACCGGGTGTTCGCCCACGCCGAGCAGAGCGAATCCGGCGCCTTCCTGTTCCGCCGCGGCGACGACAATCCCGTACCCTTCGCCCCGGTGGACGCCAACGGCCGCAAGGACTCACTCACCCGACACGGCGCGCCCCAGCCCGCGCTGACGCTCTGGCACCTGGCCAGCGACGACACCCTGCCCAAGGGCGCCTACCTCAACGAGCTGGCCGGGCGCTGCGCCACCGAGATGGCGAGTCTCCTGCGCGAGGGCCAGGCCGGGCAGACGGGCTTTCAGAAAGAGGGAGACTTCCAGCCGCTGGCGCCGTCGGACCTCGCCGTGCTGGTCAACAACGCCGGCGAGGCCCGCGCCATTCGCGGCGCCCTGCTGGCCCGCGGCATCCGCAGCGTCTACCTCTCCGACAAGGAGGGCGTATTCGAGACCGAGGCCGCCGCCGAGCTGGAGGTGTGGCTGGCCGCCTGCGCCGCGCCGGACGACGAGCGCTGCCTGCGCGCCGCGCTGGCCACGCCGAGCCTGGGCCTGAGCCTCGCTGAGCTCGACGCCCTGAACGGCGGCCCCCAGCAGGACGAGCTGGCCTGGGAGGCGCGGGTGATGCAGTTCCGCGACTACCACCGCCAGTGGCAGCGCCGCGGCGTGCTGCCCATGCTGCACCGGCTGCTGGCCGACTTCGCCGTGCCCGGCCGGCTCTTGGCGGTGCCCGAGGGCGAGCGACGGCTGACGGATCTTCTTCATCTGGGCGAGCTGCTGCAGGAAGCCAGCGCCGAGATCGACGGCGAGCACGCCCTGCTGCGCTTTCTGGCCGAGTCCCGCGCCCATCCCCAGGCCCAGTCCGACACCCACCGCCTGCGCCTTGAGAGCGACGCCGACCTGGTGCAGGTGGTCACCATCCACAAGTCCAAGGGCCTGGAGTACCCGCTGGTGTTCCTGCCCTTCATCGCCGCCTTCCGCCCGGTGAAGCAGGGCGACCTGCCGCTGCGCTGGCACGACGATGACGGCAACCTGCGCCTGACGCTCTCCGCCGACGAGGCGACGCTGACCCGCGCTGACCACGAGCGCCTGGGCGAGGACCTGCGCAAGCTCTACGTCGCCCTGACCCGCGCCCGCCACGCCACCTGGCTCGGCCTGGCGCCGCTGGACGCCATGGAGTGCAGCGCCGTCGGCCATCTCCTCAAGGGGGGCGAAGCGCTCTCGCCCGACAACCTGCGCCTGGCGCTCGAGGCGCTGGCCGACGACAATGCAAATCGCGTGACGGTTCAGGACGCCCCCGAGGCCGATGCCACGCCGGTCGAGCTCGCCGCCGACGACGCGCCGCTCGGTGAAGCCCGCGCGCCGACCCGGGCGATCCGCGAGCACTGGTGGATCGCCAGCTACTCGGCGCTGCGCACCGGCGCCACGCCGGAGGAGGACAGCGCAGCAGCCACCGCCGTCGAGGCCGAACCGGCCCCCGAACCCACCACCGCCGACGAGGCGACGGCCATGGAAGTGATCGACGAGCCCTTCGATGCCGCCGCTGCCACGGTAAGCGAGGGTTCGCTTCACCGCTTCCCCCGCGGGCCCTCGGCGGGCACCTTCCTGCACGGCCTGCTGGAATGGGCCGGCGAGGAAGGCTTCGCCCGGGTGGCGGAAGACGCCGAACTGCGCGCCGACACCCTGGCCCGGCGCGCCAACCGCCGCGGATGGGAAGGCCAGATCGCCGCCCTCGAACAGTGGCTACCGGAGCTCTTGACCACGCCGCTGCCGGTGCCGGATTCGGGCGATGGCGAGGCCGCGCCGCTGCGCCTCGATGCCCTGAATCGCGCGTCCGACTACCGGATCGAGCTGGAATTCTGGTTCGCCGCGCATAAGGTCAACACGCGCAAGATGGACGCCCTCGTAAGCGCTCACACACTCGGTGGGCGGCCGCGCCCGGCGCTCGAGCCCGACACCCTCAACGGCATGCTCAAGGGCTTCATCGACCTGGTGGTGGAGCACGAAGGCCGCTTCTACGTGCTCGACTGGAAGTCCAACCACCTGGGCGTGGACGACGCCGCCTACACCGAGGCGGCGATGGCGGAGGCCGTGCTCGAGAAGCGCTACGACGTGCAATACTGCCTCTACCTGCTGGCCCTGCACCGGCTGCTCGAGGCCCGGCTGCCGGACTACGACATCGAGCGCCACCTGGGCGGGGCGCTCTACGTCTTCCTGCGCGGCACCCGCGCGCCCTCCCGCGGCGTGCACGCCGAACGCCCGCCGAGCGAGCTGATCCTCGCGCTCGATGCCCTGTTCCGCGCCGAGGAGGCCGCCGCATGACCCCGACATCATCCAACGCCGCCCCCTTCGGTGCTCACCCCATCGATACCGACGCCGCCCCGGAAGCCGCGCTAATTCAAGCGCCCGAAACCGCGCTGAGCGATACCGGGGCACTGTTCGCCCTGCTCGACCGCTGGGTCGACCGCGGCTGGCTGCGCTCGCTGGACCGCGCCTTCGCCACCTTCCTGCATCGCGAGGCGAGCCGGGGCAGCCGGGAAAGCGCGGAGAACAAGGAGAACGAGGTAAGTGAGGCCTCACCCCTGCTGCTGCTGGCGGCGGCCCTGGCCAGCCACCAGCTCGGCCGCGGCCACGTGTGCCTGGACCTGGCCCAGACGCTGGCCACTCCGGACCTGGCCCTCTCGCTGCCACCTGAAGGCGACAGCCTGGAAGACCCACCGCCGCTGCCCAGCCGGGTGATGGCCGCGCTCGACCTCGACGCCTGGCGCGCCGCCCTGGCCGACCCCGGACTGGTGGCCGAAGGCCCCGGCAACACCCCGCTGGTGCTCGCCGGAAGCCGAGAACGCCCCCGGCTCTACCTGCGCCGCTACTGGCAGCACGAGCAGGATATCCACAGCCGGATCTTCGCCCGCCTAGACTCTCCTGATGGGTGCACCACTCAGCCGCGCAATGGGGATATCACCTGTGGGAGCGCAGCTCCGTGCCGGTCCGACGCATCGGCGAATGGCGCCGACAGGCGCCCTAATGAAGCCACCCAACCGGCCGCCTCTTGTGGGAGCGCAGCTCCGCTGCGCGATGGCACCGACAGGCGCCCAGATGAAGGCCCCCAACCGGCCGCCTCTTGTGGGAGCGCAGCTCCGCTTCGCGATGGCGCCGACAGGCGCCCCGTCGACCCCAAAGCCCTGCGCCCCATCCTCGACACCCTCTTCCCACCCCGGGAACCGTTCGACTGGCAGAAGGCCGCCTGCGCCCTCGCCGGCCGCTCGCGCTTCGCGGTCATCACCGGCGGCCCCGGCACCGGCAAGACCACCACTGTGGTGCGCCTGCTCGCCCTGCTCCAGGCCCAGGCCCTCGGCGAAGGCCAGGGAGAAGGAGAGCGAGCCCTGCGCATCCGCCTGGCCGCCCCCACCGGCAAGGCCGCCGCCCGGCTCAACGAGTCCATCGCCGGCCAGGTCAGCCGCCTGCCCTTCGACAAGCTAGCAGCGCTGTGGGAATCCCATGACCAGGCCCCAGGCACGCCAGGCTCCACACAGCCAGAGACCGACTCCCCGTGGGAGCGCAGCTTGCTGCGCGAAAATCCCGCCGAGGCACTCGAGCAAGCGATTCCTACGGAAGTCTCCACCCTGCACCGCCTGCTCGGCTCGCGCCCCGACACCCGCCGCTTTCGCCACGACCGCCACAACCCGCTACCGCTGGACGTGCTGGTGGTAGACGAAGCCTCGATGGTGGACGTGGGCATGATGGCCGCGATGCTCGAGGCGCTGCCGCCCCGGGCTCGGCTAGTGCTGCTCGGCGACAAGGACCAGCTCGCCTCGGTGGAGGCCGGCTCGGTGCTCGGCGACCTGTGCGCCCGGGCCGAGGGCGGCCACTACACCCCGGCCACCGCCGAGTGGCTGGGTGAGTCCACCGGCCAGCCGCTGCCCGCGGACACGCTGGACGCCGACGGCCAGCCCCTCGACCAGGCCATCGCCATGCTGCGCATCAGCCACCGCTTCACCGCCGACAGCGGCATCGGCCAGCTCGCCGCGGCGATCAACCTGGAGGCCGAGCCCGCCACCAAGCGCAAAGCGATCGGTGACGCGCTCAGCGCCGGCTTCGCCGACCTCTCGCACCACAAGCTTTCCACCGACGACGAGCGCGGCCTGGCCCGCCTGGCGGTGACCGGCTGCCCCGAGCGCTTTCCCGGAGCCCACAACGCCGACACACCGCCGGTGGGCTATCGCCACTTCCTCAGCGTAATGGCCGAGCACCGCCCTGCCGACGATGCGGATCAGCAAGCATTCGATGACTGGGCCCGCGCGGTGCTGGCGGCCCACGGCGACTTCCAACTGCTGTGCGCGCTGCGCCGCGGTCCCTGGGGCGTGGAAGGCCTGAACGAGCGAGTGCGCCAGGCGCTGGAGCGGGAAAAACTGATCGACAGCCAGGACGGCCGCCAGCGCTGGTACCCCGGCCGCCCGGTGCTGGTGACCAAGAACGACTACGGCCTGGGGCTGATGAACGGCGATATCGGCATTACGCTCGATATGCCGCGCCCGGGCGCCTCAGCCGGCGACGGCAACCGCCGCCTGCTGCGAGTGGCCTTCCCCGCTGGCGACGGCACCGACCGCATCAAGTGGGTGCTGCCCTCGCGCTTGCAAGCGGTGGAGACGGTGTTCGCGATGACGGTACACAAGTCCCAGGGCTCGGAGTTCACCCACGCCGCCCTGGTGCTGCCCGACGCGCCCAACCCCATCCTCACCCGGGAACTGGTCTATACCGGCATCACCCGCGCCCGCCACTGGCTGACGCTAGTGGAAACTGGCCGCGGCCAGTTGATGGACGCGGCGCAGCGGCGAGTGATGCGGGTGAGTGGGTTGGGGGGTTGATGGGCTCTCTTATCTAAGTGAGGAGAAGGGCCGCTTTTGGCAAGAAACGGCTATTGAGATTTTCCTGACGTATAACGCTAGCCATCAGCCGCGCGAGGTACGAGCGTCGGCTGGATGGCATTGTTGGGTGGCTCCAGTGCATGAACAGCTGTTTCTTGGGAGGTTTGCAGGAACCATTGATAGATCTCTGCACCAGCCAGAACGATTGCTGAGGCAGCAGCAATGGCACTTACAATTGCAATAGTTGCTTGCCATCGATCTAAAATATTTCGAATATGAAACATCTCTTCATGAGCTGCTACTTGCCATTCTGCGCCGTCGAAATAGGTCAATATGAATCGCATTGAGTAAGCGTCGGGCCTCGCTCGTTTGAGTGTTTTCAGCTTGAACTCCACTGGAGCCTTATCTATAACGCACTCGGTTGCGATTTGAGGAACAGAATTTTCTGAATGCGCTCGATCAAAGAATACTGTTCGGCGCCCCCACGATTCGGTGGTAATACCTCCACTTGTAAGGTGAATGGTTGCACCGTGATCACTGCCAAGAGAATGTGGTTCACCCCCAAACCTCATGACAGCACCACCATCCCCTTGATCCTCTTTTGTCATACCGGCCCACCAAGTACAGCCGCCCTCCTCGAAAACTCCAAAAGAAGGCGTAAATTGTAGTTTGGCGATGCAAATCTCACCGTAACCCGTAAAGAATACATCTCCTTTCAAACTCTCTCCCGGATCAATTACTTGGTTATAAACTCTAACAACAGGGACATATCTTCCTGGCTTTTCTGCAAACTCTCCTGTACGCGGATGTTGGGAGACACTTGGATCGATTGCTTGGCTCATCACGAATGCCCCTAGTAACTCATATGATAATTGCTTTGCTTATGGATCAGCTGATCTTCGATGACACTCGCTAGACCACCCAGCGCCCGCATTTTAGGCTGGTTTGGAGCGCAGCGGAAAACCAGTCCGACAATATGCGCTTGTTACATTTCTGCCAACATGATTTCAGGAAACAATTCCCGCTGCTCGTCAGAACCTATTTGGTGGTAAGTAAGACTCTCACCATCAGCTCCAACCTTAGTTACCAGCTTTGCTTGAAATAAGTAGTCATCTCCTTCGCGAGATACACTGGCGATTTGCGACCCAACTAACTTAAGTTTAGACCGCTTACCCTTGCGAAAGCACACATTGAAATGCCCCTTCTTTGCAATGGATGGGTAACACCAGGCGTCTTGTAAATCAGGCGGCAAATCAAAATAGTCTTTAGTAATAGACTCTGAAATCCTATACAAATATTCAGTTCCTACACCGACATCCCTAATAAATTCATGCCTCAAAAAGTCTTGGATCATCCTTGCTTTGAGCACTTCTTCGCCATCCAAACCTTCAATGTTCGGCTGCGCGCCGATCATTGTTACATTGATCTTTTTTATCGCCTCATAGACGATGAGCGAGAACAGCTCACCATCTGCAACCTTCATTTCCTCTACAGCCACAGAAGGCGAAATTGGCGCTGTATAGAGTAACGATTCGTTGTCACGATTTAGCCTTCCAGCTCTTACTATGTTTTCAGGAGGCTCCCAACAATCTGACACCTTAGACATTGCTCGTAAGGGAATCTTTCTATCGTCATCAGGTAAAGTGCGCACCCGGTAGAACCTTGTGCCTGCCGGATAACTGGCATTCATAGGCATCAATACAGAAATAACACCATGCGGCGTATTAAAAGCAATAACATCGGAGATGGCTGATTGGACTTCCTGATAAGACATTCGCTTGAAATCCAAATCACGAAACCTGCAAATCTTGTCGTGTAGATGCGTCGCATCAACGTACTTCAGAAAGTCTTTCAAATCTACCACGATTCCCTCTCAATAAATGTAATGCCGGCAGCAGCCGCGGTTTTTCCGTGTAGCCGAAAGTGTAGCGGAAAAACCGTCGGCCTGCCTGCCTTTGTTAGGAATTTTTGTACTTCCCTATTACGGAAAGGTATTGGTTTAGTGACAAAAACTCTGATGCAGCATCTCTAAGTTCTTTTGCTGCATGATCCCAGAATACGACCTGAACCTTATAGCCCTCGGAAACCAAATCGCTTACGACAGGCTCAAAATCTTTGTCTCCAGCCACTAGAGCGATTTCATCATTATCTTTATCAACAACAGTGTAGGCGTCTTTTGTTATCGCATGAGCTATTGCGACGTCGACTTTCTTCTCCTTTCCCTGGAAATTTTTGTCAAAAACCGTCTTCTCGAAGCCCTGACGTTCGACATGATTCCAGAATGTGTCTCCTGGAGGCGGAGAGCCCCAAAGCTTTGCACCTCCAATTTCACTCCTATTTTGACCACACAAGAAATCATGCAGATCCCGATAACTAATCTCCCAATCGAAGTCCAAGATTCTATGATTCATGGCATCGTAGATGTTGGGTGCCATACCCTTATCCACTGCCGACACCCTTCGGCCCTCAATAAACAAATTTGAGTTATCAATGTAAGTATAAGTTTTCATGCACTCCCCTTCTTGTATTCCTAACGCCGCAAATCACCGACAGAAAAAAGCATAGCGACGAAGGAGCGACGCTTTTTTCTGTCCGAGTGCATTTGCCTTGTTAGCTCTTTTTGTGCTCATTAAGTTTCTCATTTAGCTCTTTTCTCGTTGTAGAAACAACATCATCCTCATTAACAACAAAATCCATATTGCAGCTTATAACGCCTGTACCGTAAGACCACGGTTTATCGAAATCCTCATCTTCCTCAGGACGGAGAAAATTGCATGTTCCTGCTGTTGACCCATTGGCAATTTTTAATGCTGAAACGATATTGTTTATCGACATTGATACAAATTGAATAAGTAAAGCGACTTTTTCAACCTTCCAATTTATTGAGGTTCTTTTGGACCTGATGCTTCTATTGCGTTTTGAGGCCCCTACGGGTTCTATTTTAAAGAATGAAGTCCCATGCTCGGATGAGCCAATCATTTTCATTTCTTCGGCTGGCGGAGCCACCCCATATTCATGTTCCAACCCTACTGCAAGAGAAAAACCTCCAGAACGAACCCTAAAGCCATGTTTGATACTGTTATATTCGTCAACATGATTTGCATCAATTAACTCATGAGCTAATCTTTTCCATAGTGAGGCAAATAATCTTGTTGTTTGTGCGTTTCTATCACTATCTGGCTTGTAGCATTGGAACACTAATTTTGAAACAGACTCCCATGACACTTGCTCAACATTAAGCTTTGTAAACAGCGTATTGTGATAGCTACCGATATTTTTCACCAGCTGCCGTAAGTCGTTGTTTGAGCATTTTGCTATCCATGCATATACACAGTCTGGCGCCTGAATGTATGCCCCTAACAATGAAAACATAGTCTCCATTGCATGATGCAGAGTGGCCCTGAGTGCAATAGCTGCTCTTTCCTCGTCTTCAGACTCAAGATACACATTGAGCAAATAATCAAAGTACTTCACGTCGATTCCATCAAGAAACTCACGGTTTCTTTCGGCTATATCTATTTCCCAAATACAGTATGGCTCTTCATTTACGACGAATATTGAATTCTGCACCATATTTCTCGTTTTGAAAGCTAACGCTGCGCTCTGCGGAAAATTTGAAGCGCAGCGAAAAATTTGTCCGACAGCAGCGCCTTGTTATGTCAGCCCTCAGGCCTGAAGAAAAAAAATTGGAACTGCTTAAATAAGCCCCTTTTCCGCCAGCTGCCTGTAATGCTCTCCAAGTACGGTAAGGCGAACTGTTTTGCCTTCCATTGCAGCATGCCACATATGAGGAGCATCTTCGGGGACTACCAGTCCCACACGATTGTATTTCTGTAACACACCGAAAATCTCGTTATGCTCAGGAATCGGTGCCGGCACTCCTTGAGGATCTTGAGCCCAAGACTCATGCCGTTCGGGCTCATAAGTGGGATCAAGTTGAAAGTGATGTCCAGGGGCAGGAAACAGCTCAGAGATGCGGCGGAGGTCAGTTAGTTCAAGAGGTGGCTGGACTTTTCTAAGGGATACAAAACGGTTTACGTTGGTCTTAAAAACAGGCCGTTGCGCCCACGGACCAAGTGACTGATCCACATGCGCATATACTCCACCCGGCGTTACATCTCCAACGAGATTTCCTGCTGCACCGCCAAGCGCATCAACTAAAAGATTGGTAAAGACACCTGCGCCATTTTCTTCGGTTGCATACTGTTCCGCAGTTGAGGCCGTAAGTATGGTTACACCGTCGCTGATTTCAGCCACTTTTTGCTGTAGTGCGCTTCCTCCTGCAACACCACTGTGACAACTGTCGAGGATAATAACCCGGTTCTGAATCCTAGATTGGTTTGCCATTGTCATAATTTCAGCCAACGGGACGCCATCATTGCCAGATTTAACATCTGAAGAGCAAAGATAACCACCAGTAGCTTCGATGTGTCCATGACCTGCAAAATATAGAATAGAGACCTCACCGTCTCCGGCAAACAGACTTTCAATTGCCTCTCGCAACTCGTCTCGTCCACACACATCGCCCGGCCCAGTGGCAGTAAGGTGTTTGACACCAAAATTGACAGAGCCATCAGCGTGTCGATCCAGCATCGCTTTAACTGCGAACGAGTCGTTAACGCACCCGAAAAGGGGGGATACGTTCGTATAGTGATTAATTCCAACAACGAGAGCTTTACGCATTAGAGGTTATCAATCCAGTTGGCAATGTTGTCCCAAGTCCACACCATCGTGTTCACTCCGGCGATATCCGTGCGGTCACCTTTATATGCCCAAATCCCGCGAACCTTCTTTTTCTCTTCCTTAGCACATTGAATCTCCCATTTTTGCCCACTTGATTTGAGTGAGTTCTCGCTAGCAATCACAAGGACTCCATCCGACCGAAGAATTCGAGTCCTAACTTTTTTCTTCCATTTATCTTCATAGGCCTCCTTAACCGACATATCTATATATTCGAACGACGAGTTCGTATTCAGTGATTGGCCCTTGATCATGTTGCGGATTTTTTCATCCTTCATTGCAAAAGCAATGAAAATTGTTTTCTTATTGGCCATTCTAGACTCCTTTTGGCTTAGACATAACGCCCGGCTTTAGGGCGCAAACTTTAATTAAAACCTAAATATGGCACGTAAACACAAGTATTGGCAAAATAAATTTCAAGCCAATGGTTTGCGTCCCTAACAGCCGTTTGTTAGCTGGTCTGCCTAATATTCTCATTAATAGCTTCACTGTTTGTCATTTTTACTTTTTGATCTTTTGAAGGCGGCGCCTAAAGCAACACCAACAGCCACGCCTACACCAATTCCTACAGCTAAATTATCGATAGAAACACCAATTGCAACACCTACACCAATTCCGATTCCAATCCCGGCGCCCATATAATTATTTTGAGTATTCATGCTATCTCCTTTATTTGGTTTTCATTCGTATTTCATGTCAACACAACTTTTACTGTGTACAACTAACGCTTGCGTTCAGTTGCAGTTGCGATTGCGTAGCGCTAGCGGAGCAGACGTCAACTGCAACGCTTTGTTAGCGCTCGATGATTCAAAGCCTCGAGGTGGCTCAATCGTTAACTCATCGGCTGTATAGGGAACAACCAGTCGATCCATGAAATCTTCTTCCTTCCTAATCGCAGGACGGTATCTTAGCTTTAGACTTTCCGGAGATGGTTTAAAGAGATCGTCAAGACACGAGAGGAACTGATTAAGATCTTCTTGATAGTCTAATTCATAGCTAATTCCCGCAGCAGCTCTTGTGATAAGCTCAGCCTCTCGAGCTTTCTCAGCCGGCGACATGTCATCAATACGCTCCTCAAATCGATCGATTCGTAGGAACAGCCGTCGAATTTTATCTGGCAAGCAACGGTTCCGCTTTGCTTCAATAACTCTGCTTTCATCCACTCCATCTTTCACTAGAGTATCGGTTATATACTCTTTTACAGATTTAGCGTCTTTTATTATCTGATCAACACCTGAACGAAACGACCCGTACTGGCCTATAGCCACATATATAGATCCCGCGACCAGAATCCACGCCTTTACGCTACCATCTCGCAACTCGACCCGAACATTAGAGTTCTGCCGATAAATTATTGATGAGTATCGACCCGCAACATTTGTCAGATATTCACGAGTAGCCTCGAAGTCATCATAAGACAAGTCAAAATCCAGGTGCAGATAAACAATAGCGAGGTTACTCATGATTCTCCGTTGTCGCTAACGCCGCGTTAAGCGGACTAAAATGGTTGGCTATAATGTGCAGCGAAGCGGAACGAGCCAACCCTTTTAGTTCCGACTTGAACGCCTTGTTAGTTGTATTTATGGTATATCAAAGATGTCTTGCCAATCACATGGGCTTCCACCGTGGTAGATACTATCGTCATCTTCATAGTTATCATCATCGTCCCATGCACCTATAAAGTCTTCGGTTTGCCCCTCTGTCATGAATAAAGCCAAGTTATACGGCCTTGACTGTTTTCTTTGGACATAGCTCAAACGGATTGAGTCATAACGATCATTGAAATGCTGACCTTCAATTTCCACATTTACGATTTTTCTTATATCTGAAGAGTGAACAACAAAATTTTCTTTTGAGGCATTTTTAGTTACAGATGCTTCTAATAACTCTGAATTGAATTGAGCTACCTCTGCTAAAATAGTGCATACCTCCGTAATGTTATAGCTACTACTTAAATTTCTATCCCCACTTGCAGGTGCACGATATGAAATCAATTCACGCTGTGCCTTGAGTAATTTACATACATTTTTCAACTCTTGAGATTTTTCAATACTAAACTTTGCTAGGCAATCAATTGCCAAATTTAAAGCTTGGGTATGCGATATCTTAATTAACTCTCCGTCTTTCCATTCCAATTCGGGTAATGTGTAAACAACACAACGGAGCAAAGATAAAACGGCATAATACTCGAGATAAGGCCTAACTATACGAACATTCTTTTCTTCTGCGTACTCAGCATTTTTTAATAATACTGTTGCGTTAAGTATCATGTTTGTTGCAAAGTAAATTCTACATGTCCATTCGGAGTTTAAATCTTCATTCCAGTTTTTCGTTATTTTGGAATACTTCTGAAGAACACTCCCGACCAATTTTGAAGACTTTTTTTCGCTAGTGATCGAATCTAGCTCTCTAAATAAATAAAACCAATCTCTATCATTAAACGACAATATGAAATTCTCCAGATACAACTAACTGTTCAGCATTTCTTCGCCGTGCGCAGCATGGCGGATAAATGCCTGTTGGACTAAGCCGCCCTTCAGGCTGCTACACCGCTTCTATAGGGTATTGTATTGGCCGGTATGCGGCCTGAGACGT